>SLPX01000182.1 GCA_007131745.1 Myxococcales bacterium | reverse complement strand
TACGCACCAAAAACTTATAGATGAACTCTATTCCCGCAAACCCACTCTAAGATGACTCACTACCCGTTTATTCAAAATGGCTTCGATATCGGGGCCGCTGCAAAAAGGGTGCTCTCGATCACCGACCGAGCCGTGTTGGCATTCGATCGAGGGGGCATTTTGATCGCATACAACGAGGCGATGGAAAAACTTACCGGATATTCCATTGATGACGTTGCCGACATACCTGTTTGGGATTTGCTCTGCTCTTTCCGTGAAGAAAAGGATGAGCTGCAACGCTCGGCTTCCGCTCACGGAGGGGACTCAGATAAACAGATGATCTGGACCGTTCTCCGGAAAGACGGCGGGAGGCGGGCCGTCGTCTCGGAGAACTTACCTCTTCGGGATGAGTTGGGTGAACAAACCGGGTTGCTCTTGATACTCAAAGATATTACTGAAGCTGAGACCTCGCTTGATGGATGTTTTGCGGGCACGGGGGCAGGGGGAGCGCTGGAAGAAGATATTTCCGCCGTCATTTTCAGGGTGGACAGCGAAACCGGCAGGTTGATTTACATGAGTAAGAGCGCTGAACTCATGTTGGGTTATTCACCCGAGGATTTTTATAGCGATCAACGTTTGTTCATCTCCCGCATCATGCCCGAATACGATGAAGCTCTGGCATCGGTGATGTCGGACGGGGCTCGGGGTTCGGCGAGGAGCATCGAGGTCGGCTTTGTCAACAAAGCGGGAGCGCATATGTATCTCGCGCTCATGATTTATCCGATCAAGAACAAGATCGGGCGAGTATTGGCGATTGAAGCCATTGCCCGGGACATTACATCCAGAAAGAAGGCGGAATGGGGGCTGGAAAACAGCATGAAGGAACTGCGTGATGCATACGAGCAGTTGCAAGAGCAGCATGAAGAACTGCAGTCTGTAGCAAGGATGAAGACCCGGATATTGGCTAACCTGTCTCATGAATTGAGAACCCCACTGGTCACCATAAGAGGTTACAATGAGATCATGATGGAAGGATCTCTCGGCAAGCTGACGCGCGAACAGAGAAAGGGGCTTGAGATATCGGGCAGAAATATCGATCGACTTCTGGTGCTTATTGAAAACCTTCTCCACTTCGCGAGGCTGGAAATGGAGGATTTCTCAGTCTCCAAAGAAAGAGTGGACTTGGTGCGTTTATTGAAAGAAACGGCCGAGGCGTTCAAAAAAGAAATCAAACGCCGGTCCATTCGCTTTGACGAGGTTTTTCCCGAAGAAGAGGTGACTATTCAGGCTGAAAAAGAAAAGATAAAACATGTTTTCATGAACATCATCGACAATGCCGTGAAATTCTCTCCGAATGAAGGAGTCGTCCGGATTCGTTTGGAATCTGAAAACGAGGACATGGCGGTCGTAGAGATAACCGACCAGGGAATCGGCATTCCGGGAGAGGAGCATGAAAGGGTTTTCGACAGTTTCTACCAGGTCGACGGCTCTTCCACGAGGACACATTCAGGCATCGGGATAGGGCTTGCCCTCGCAAAAAGGCTGGTTCAACTTCATGGCGGAACGGTTGATATACGGAGCGCTCCCGGAATCGGATCCACTTTCGTAGTCTCTTTGCCGAGAGTGAAATGAAAGAAGTCTCTAATCAAAGATTGACGGGTCGGGCGGTGATTTTAAAACTTGTGTTATACGTCGGCCGGATTGAATTTTCGTCTTGACAGAACGAGCCTTGACGGCTTAGGAATTTGACCTGCTGGGCGTTTGCGGCGATTTGACGGATGATTTATGGATCCGAGGCCGATAAAGAAAAGCGCCTGGTGAAGAAAAAAGGCGTTTGTAGGCACGTAGCTCAGTGGGAGAGCACTACCTTGACGCGGTAGGGGTCGGCGGTTCGATACCGCCCGTGCCTAAATTCTAAGTCTGAAAAGTTAACAGGTATCCCCGTTTCGGCGGATCCGTTTGGTGTATCCGGACATAAAGGAGGTGTAACATTAACAGCACAAGCGGAAAAGGGGGGGCTGACGACAAAAACCCCCGAGGAGGCAGGGAGCAGTACAGGGTGAACAGGCGGATCAAGAGACCCGAGGTTCGGGTCATCAACCAGGAAGGTCAACAACTCGGCGTCATGCCTACAGGTGAAGCGCAACGTATAGCCGATGCTGCGGGTCTGGATCTCGTTGAGGTCAATCCAAAGGTAATCCCTCCTGTTTGCAAAATCATGGATTATGGAAAATTCAAGTATGAGAAAAGCAAACAGGCGAAGGCGGCCAAAAAGCATCAGTCTACCGTAACGGTCAAGGAAATAAAACTCCGGCCTAAAACCGATACGCATGACTTTGAAGTAAAGGCGAAAAAGGTCCGCAAGTTCCTGAAGGAGGGTCATAAGGTCAAGATTCAGGTCATTTTCCGAGGCCGCGAAATTGTTCATCCGGAAACCGGGCAAGAAATGCTTCAGCGGATGGTGGATCATTGCGGGGAGGAACTGGTTCTGGATCAAATGCCTGTTATGGAGGGTCGGCGGATAGTGATGGTGGTAGCACCGAACGCAAATTTCAAACCGCCACAGCCGGAGTGAAATCCATGGGAAATCCATGAAAGAAAGCCGGGGTTTTCCTTGTCCTTTTCCTTTGACAAGGTATTATCTCCGTGCTAGATACGGCGCTTGCCTTGCAGCCGAAATAATGCTGCCGGGTTTTCGGAAGGCCGGCGACGGCGGCGAACAGATAGAACTTGAGAGGATTGTGTCATGCCCAAGATGAAGACGATCAGCGGAGCGAAGAAACGTTTCCGACGAACTGGAAGCGGCAAGATAAAGCGAGGGAAAGCTTATCGCAGCCACATTCTTACGTCCAAGACTACAAAGAGAAAAAGACATCTGAGGAAATCCTGTCTGGTGGACAAGGCTAATGAAAAGGCCGTATTGAGACAGATACCTTATATGTAGGACTATATCGGAAAGAACTATTCGGGACCGGAGAATTCAGCAGGAGATACCCAATGTCCAGAGTAAAAAGGGGAGTCAAAGCAAGACGCCGCCGGAACAAGATATTGAAAGAAGCAAGTGGGTTTTACGGGGGACGTTCAAAGATTTTCCGCAGGGCAGCGGAGGCCGTCAGAAAAAGTTGGGCACACGCATACGTGGGCCGAAAAAGAAAAAAGCGGGATTTTCGCAGGTTGTGGATAGTGAGAGTTAACGCGGCGGCAAGACAAAATGGTTTGAGTTACAGCAAGTTGATAAGGGGTCTGAAGATAGCGGGAGTGGAACTGGATCGGAAAGTTTTGGCCGAACTGGCGGTAAAGGATCCCAATGCGTTTTCCCAGGTTGTGGAAACCGCGAAAAAAGCTTTGTAAAAACAGATTGACACCACGTTGTTGAAGCGTTTAAAAACACTTCGGATATCAACAGTTTGAACTTCGCAAACTACGGAGAACGCTCCATGACCAAAGCCGATATCATTGACAGAGTTTACGAACAGGTTGGCGGGTTCTCCAAAAAGGAGGCCGCTGAAATAGTTGAAGCGGTTTTCGATACGATCAAGGAAACCCTGGAGCGCGGCGAGAAAATCAAGATTTCCGGATTCGGGAACTTTCTGGTGCGGGAGAAACGCTCCCGTGTTGGACGAAACCCCCAGACCGGAGATGAGATTACAATCAGTGCTAGGCGCGTCTTGACTTTCAAGCCAAGCCAAGTGCTGAAAGCCGCAATCAACTCATAGAGGCGGATGGTGCAGGGCGCCAACCCCGAAAAACTGTTCTTCAAGATCGGGGAAGTAAGTGACATTGTCGGAGTAAAGCCCCATGTTCTGAGATATTGGGAGAGCGAATTTGATTTTCTGAAACCCAGGAAAACCGGTTCCGGCCACAGAGTATACAAACGCAGAGATGTGGAACTGGCAATCGAAATCAAAAAGCTCCTTCACGAAGAGGGTTTTACAATAGCAGGCGCCCG
>SLPX01000331.1 GCA_007131745.1 Myxococcales bacterium | reverse complement strand
TGTTATTATACGGCAGCGGACAAACCGCCGAGCGCCTTGTTTGAACCTCCCTGCCGGGAGTTTCATCTGCGGCTCGTCCGAGTCGCTTCATCCTTCCCCCGTTCCACCACCCCCTTCACCCGGAAGCGCAACTCAGATGTCGGCTTATTGTCCATCTGCCTTTTTTTGCGGCTCGCTCTATTGACCGCGAATGATCGAGCGAACCCGATATATGTTGATGTGCCGAGGCCAAAAGTTGAAGCAGGTCTTCGGAATAAGCCGTGCGTTTGAAGACCGCTGCCCGAAGGGCTGAAGGGATTCGACCGAGTCGCCGACGATGCTACCCGAAGGGTAAGCTTCAAACGGCGACGTCCGGCGTTTCCGGAGCCTGCAAAAACACAAGGCCTCGGCCGCAAATAACAGGCTCGCTCGATCACCTGCTGTTTGGGGTTCAACTGAAAAGCAAAACGAAAGAATAGATCCAGAAAGCAATGAAAGATGCAGCCAGCAGACCTCCGATCAGCCCGGACCCGGCCAGCTCGTTTCGAGCGTTTTCAGCGTACCATTTGCGAGCAAGCCGAATCCGCTCATCCAGCGAATCTATTTTGACCGGTTCATCGACCCTTCCAAGCGCCGCCTCGGCTTTGTAGTGTCCGGCGAGCAACTCCGGTATCTTTGTTCGTGAAGATACACCTTGTGAAACGTAGTTTTCGTTTTTCACCGAACGCGGCGATCCAAGACGGGTCATGGCGCAAGCTCCATCATCCCAAAATGTAGCAAAGTAACTGCCCCTCAAACCTGAATGATGAGCTATGTCCGCCGTTATGCGGCTCTCCCGTACGAACACAGATGAAGAATGGTTCCAAAGAAAAAAAATCGATTCCAACCTGGTTCCGAGGTATTCGAATCCATTGGATTCCAGGTCATCCACAATTCTTTTTTTCGGTTTTGAAACACCTTCCAGGCGCCGATGCACAACACGTTGCGGCCACAAGAACCGAACCACCGGTCCGAGATGTTTCCAGATGAAAAAAACACTTACTATGCTGATGAGGATCCCCAAAAATCCGTTTGCCGTCACCTGGACCACTCCGTTGTTCTGTGATTCTTTACTGGCCGTCAGGTCGATGCTATCTCTCTGAGCACTCCATCCAGCAAGGACAGGAATTTTTCCCGCACACTGTTCGCCGTGTCTTCAACTTCTTCGTGGCTCAATGGCACTTCTGAAAGCCCCGCAGCCATGTTGGTGACACAAGAAAGCCCGAGTATCTTCATTCCCATGTGACGCGCTGCGATTACTTCGGGAACGGTGGACATGCCAACGAGATCACCTCCAAGCACGGATACCATCTTCACCTCAGCGGGAGTTTCATAAGAGGGGCCGGGCATGCAAGCGTATACCCCCTCTTTCATCTCCCACCCTTGCAGTTGAGCCGTTGCACGGGCCGTCTTCCTCAGCTCGGGTTCATAGGCCGAACTCATGTCGGGAAACCGCACGCCAAGTCTCTCCTCGTTCGGTCCCCTGAGAGGATTTGCGCCGAGCATATTGATGTGATCCCTTATCGCCACGATGGATCCGGGACCAATATCCTTTCGCACCGACCCGGCGGCATTCGTTATAATCAACTTTCTAATGCCGAGCATGTAAAGCACCCTCACCGGTCTCGCCAGCAGAGTTATATCGTGACCCTCGTAATAGTGGGTTCTTCCCTGCATGACAAGCAACGGCAAACCGTGCTTTTCTCCTGCAATCAACCTGCCGGCGTGTCCCTGAACCCGCGAAGCTGCAAAATGCGGGATTTCCTCGTATTGCACACATCGCTGATTTTCGAGTGTATCTCCGAACGCTCCCAGTCCTGATCCCAAGATCAAACCTGTTTCCGCAGAGAGTTCACCAATCCGCAGAGCCTCCCTGACAGCATGCGCGCTCTCTTGTAAAATTTCCCATTCATTCATGTTTTGTTCTCCTGTTTAACCGGAGTCGGCTCCACCGGTGTTCGAACCATCCGGGCAATCTTGTTGAGAATCCGCGCTGTCAAGCCCCAGATCCTGACACCCTGGTAATGGTATTCGTATATCTTGAAAATTCTCCCTTCATAAGACACAGGCTCCATCTCCCGCTCGTTTTCAGGATCGATCAAGAAATCCACCGGAAGATGAAATATTTCCTCTACTTCTGCGGGGTCGGGGTCATATTCGAGCGCACGCTGCAAATGGGCCACCACGGGGCGAACGACATACCCGGTTAAGGTGTATTCGTCTTCCAGGCACCCCAAAACAGTCACCCCGTCGGAGTTCCAACCGTATTCTTCACGAGTTTCCCGCAAAGCCGTCTCAACTGCATCTCTGTCCTTAGCTTCCCGCCTCCCCCCGGGAAAAGATATCTGGCCTGAGTGAGGCCCTCCCTCTTTGGTTCTTCTCATAAGTGGGATGAACAAACCGTCTGTGCTTTCCACGATGGGCACAAGCACGGAGGCCTTCTGAAACACACCGGAAAGTCGAACTCCGCTTTTCGTACAATCGGCGCTATCAGCGTGTATACCGGAACGAATCCTGTCAATGACCAACGATGAATTCATCTTCTTGCCTGCCCGTTCGATCCGAACCTATCAGGGTTCAACAACCCTAACCGGAGTCGCGCTTTGTGTGTCGGTTGAACCCAATCCAAGCTGCCCCAGGGAATTTTGCCCCCAGCACCACATTGTTTTGTCTTCCAGCATACTACATGCATGGCGAAACCCCGCGCTGAGCACAGCCGCCTGTTCCAGTCCTTTAACGCGCAGAGGAGTATAACTTCCCGCCACCGTCTCATTCCCGTTTCCCAGCCGCCCGTTATTGTTCGAACCCCAGCACCAAATCTCACCATTCCCCTCCAGAGCGCATGTGTATGAAAACCCGGCCTCAACCGTGATCGCGTCTGAAAGACCAGTAACCTCGCTTGGAACATCTTGAGGATCCACCAAACCGGAATTGCCGGTCTGACCATCCAGGTTTCTTCCCCAACACCACACCTTGCCGGTTTCGAGAAGAGAACATGTGTGCGCATCTCCGGCTGCAACCCCCAGGGGCGTGGCATCCTCCGGAGCCATCGCAGCCGCCAAGGCTGTCGCTTCGACGGGGGAAGCGACATTTTGCGTATCCCCGGTTCCTAGTTGAGCGGACGCGTTCGAACCCCAGCACCACAGGTCATGTTCTTTCGTTACAGCGCAAGCATGGTTTCTTCCTGGTGAAAACCGACCTATTTCGTCATAAACCAATGAACGGACAGGCAGCGTACTGTCAATCGTCTCACCGTCACCGAGCTGCCCTGAACCGTTTTTACCCCAGCAATATAGTTCACTGTCCACTGTCACAGCACAGCTATAGTCGTCGCCCACGCCTATGTCGAAAGCTAAATCCGGAAGCCCGATAAGGGCGACCGGGGTAGCGCTCCCGGTGATTGTTCCATCGCCCAGTTGACCATGCTGATTGTCGCCCCAACACCACACGGTTTCATCCTCGAGCAACGCACAAGTATGTTTCGCTCCTGCCGCAACCTTGAGCGCGGGATGGTCAAGGCCCGTAACGGCAAGGGGCGTCGCTCCACCGGTGACATCAGCCACACCAAGCTGCCCATAATCATTGCTACCCCAACACCACACGCCACCGTCCACTATCATGCCGCATGTATGCGATCCTCCGGCGGAAACTGTTTCCCAACTGCAATCCAAAGGACAATTCACACGGTTTTCCCCTTTTTCCCTTTCACACAAACCGTTTCCGCAAGCAAAGCACCCTTCCGTGTCAAACATGCAGTTGTCATCACAAGACAAGGCGCCGCCGTCAAAACCGAAATCCTCACAGGTCATGCCGGTCAAGTCATCTCCATCACACTCCTCGGGACCTTCCACAAGCCCGTCTCCGCATGTATGACAGTCGCTTGTATCAAAGGTGCAATCCTGGTTGCAACTAAGCTCTCCGCTTTCTTTTCCCACAACAGTGAAACAATCCTCCCCTCCCATAGCGATTCCATCACAATCCTCGGGACCTTCCAAAACACCGTTTCCGCACTCGTAACAACCTGAACGGTCCACCGTGCAATCATCGGTACAACGAAGCGTCCCCTGGCTGAGACCAAGTTCGGTCAGGCATGTCCTGAGACCGAAATCCTCGCCGTCGCATTCTTCCCCTCTTTCCCTGATTCCGTTTCCGCATGTTGAGATCGCTGTCTGGTAGCACCTCGGTTCATTATCGCCCGGACGAAAACTGCACACCCAGCCCGGAGGACACCTCCTCGGACCGCCTATATCGCATGCGTACACCCCTTCTTTTAGATCCACCTTACAGCCTGACAATACAAAAACCACCGCGCACAATAAAAACAATCTCCGCTTAATACCAATCATGACCCATAAACCTTTCCGGTCGTTCAAATTCAAGTCAATTCACACTTTCATGCCGAAGGATTTCTACACAATCGTTCAACCGAAGTTTCATCATAGCTCCGTCAGTATCTCAGGCGTACGCCCGCTGCGGCGCCACCTTTCAATGGCATCATTTGAAGTCGGGCCGTCGGGACATCCTTGATTTCTCTTCTTCCGAACAGGTAGAGTATCGTACCGGACGCCACTGCTGCGATTCCAAAGCCGATGCACACCCATGCACCCGGAACGAGACCCTGTCTTCTCTCGTAACGCTTCTCCAGCCCCGAATCCCAATACACTCCGTCGGCGGCGTTTTCAATCTTGCGCTGATCATGCAAGGCCAAAGAACCCAAAACCGTCCCGGTTAATATCATTACAGCACCCGCGCTCCAAGTGGTCCAAGCCGCAATTTCCATGGAACGATATCGCCTGTACAAAGCCGCTTCATGAAAAACTCTTTTGCCCGGATCACCCTTCTCCTGATCGTACTTATCCTTGTCATTTACACTCGGACTCTCATCATCGCCGTCGGGTCCGCCTTTTTTCATAGAGTCCGGCTGATCATCCACTCCAAGGCCCTCACCTACTCTGTCCCCAAGGCGCAATATGCGTCTTTTCAAGTCATCGACATCAACGACCTTCGGAGGATCTTTTTCCACTTCGAGGTAAACGTTCAAAGCTTCCTCGTATTTTCCCAACTTCTCAGCGACCCGGCCGATCCAGTACTTGGTCAGAACCGCGGGCAGAACATACTGGGTGCACAAAAAATAATTCTCCGCCTCATCGTAGCGCCCCCTTTTGTAATGAGTGATACCTGTCCTGTACAATCGGGATGCAAGCTTCCTGGCCTCACGGATATCATGCGGCTTCGGGGGACACTTTCTCTCCCAATCGGCTGCTGCCGAAAGATTGAAAGCAGGTATCCAAACGACGAAAAAAAAGGAAATCAATGCTCCCAAACGCGATCGTCCGGCTGAATTCAAAGAGTTTTGGTTAAACGTGCTCCGCATCGTGTTCTCTTTTCTTCTCATTTTTTCTCTTAACAAGGGCCAATGCAAATGTTTTCCGCTTTGCGGATGTTGAGACTATACAGGCGGGGGGGTTGTCCGGAAACTCCTTTTTTTCTCCAAACTTTCGTTTATTTCAAATCCTGGTTGGGATATGATGTTATCGTGATTATAAGAAATGCTCCGCTGCGGCGTGTGGCAGCGTGAAAAGAAGTTTCATGTCCCGGAATCCTGAAGAAAAAAAACTGGATGTTTATGAACTGGTGAGGCTCATCGGCAGCGGAGGGATGGGTGAAGTATACGAAGCAAGGCACACCCTTATCGGCCGGCGCTGTGCAATAAAAGTTCTTCATCAGATACTGGAGTCCAATGAAGAATTGCTGACCAGAATGATCCGCGAAGCCCAAGCGGCATCCGGTATCGGCCACCCGAATATCATAGAAGTGTACGACTTCCGAAAGGCTCCGAACGGTTCATATTACATGGTCATGGAACTTCTGGAGGGTGAATCCCTGGAAGAACTCCTCGACAGGGTGGAAACACTCCAACCCGAAGAGGCCCTTGTAATCATATCACAGGTTCTTTCCGCGCTGCGCGCTGCTCACGACAAGGGAATCGTGCACAGGGATCTGAAACCCGACAACGTCTTCATTGCGGCAAACAAGAAGGGAGGCTGGGACGTAAAAGTTCTGGATTTCGGCATTTCCAAGTTCACCGATCCCGCGGGCGAAAACATGAAGCTTACCAAGACCGGCGCAGTCATGGGAAGTCCGTATTACATGAGCCCCGAACAGGCATCGGGAAAATCGGATATAGATGAAAGAGCGGACTTGTGGGCCTGCGGAGTCATGCTCTTCGAAATGCTTTCAGGGATAGTTCCGTTTCCCGGAAACAATTACAACGAGGTGCTGGCGAATATTTTGCTCAACGATCCTCCTGATATTTCTGAATACCGAACCGGCTTGGACCAAGCCGTCATCGAAATAATGGCGATCGCCATGTGCCGGGATCGTTCCGGGCGATACAAGAACGCTGATGAAATGCTTGCATCCATCACCCCACTTCTCCCTAATGAGCCGATAGAAGTCCGGGGATATTGCCTTTCCGCTCAGGGAAGCGATTTCGAAAAGCAAAAGAGCGACACCGGGTGGATCAAAGTGGTGCAGAATGCAACCCGTCCGGACGACACAGTTGCTCAAGACGAAGCAACCGAAACCGGTTCAGCTCAAGGTGTAAACAATGATCGTTTTGAAGTGGACGGATCGAAAGGCAAGGCAACCAGACTGTACGGCGAAAAATCGTCTTCGTCCGCGTTAACCGGGGACCACGGACAATCAGGTTCTCAGGAGAAAGAAAATCTTGACCCGGAGGGCAAAGTCACGACCAAGGAAACCCCTAGACAAGCTGCGTTGCCCGCTTTACCGGGTTCGCCCAAAACAACGGTTACCTCTGGCGAAAACATTTCACAAAGTATTGCTTTGGCGGAAGGAAGCACAATCGGCGACAAAGGGTTGACGATTCGAATCGGCTTGGGACTTGGCGCACTAGCCGTCGCGCTGCTTGCAATCGGGTTATGGTTTTTCAGCCAAGGCGATAAAGACCGCTCTGAAAAAACGGGAGTCCAAACAAGCCGAACGGACATGCCGGGAGATTCAGAGAAAGCGAGACACGAAACCGAAGAAAAAGATCTTCCGGAAAAGCCGGACGAAAAACCGATCTCCGAACCGTACGAAAGCGATCAAGATGAATCCGATGCAGCGACGGAGGAAGAAAAGAAAACTGAAACCGATGATGAAATGATCGGCGTAGCCATTGAAAACATTCCGGAAAACACCCGGATATGGCTGGATGGAAGACCTATTGAACCGCCTATCAGGGTAGACCGGGAAAACCGGCAAAGATGTTTGCATTTCATCGCGCCGGGTTATCAACCTTATACAAGGTGTTTTTTCGCGCATGAAGACAGGGTTTTGAAACTTCGCATGAAGCGCGGAACCCAACGAAAGAAAACCAGCCCCAAATCGATCTACGATTCACCATACTGAAACTGAAACAAATCAGTTCTCGGCCGATTTCTTGTTCTTTGGATCTTTTCTTGCGGCGGATTCGGCCTGCGCCCAAGATGGAAGCTCCCCGCGCCTTTCCGCTGCCTTGTCTTTCTGCATGTGGCACTTCTTGTATTTCTGTCCACTGCCGCACGGACAGGGTTCATTGGGTCCCACCTTGCGCGTGCTTCTCCGCACGGTCTTGGGTCGTTCCCTTGTAGCCGGCGTTCCGCCCGCGGTCGGCGCCGACCTGTGGAGAAACTGCATCCGCCTGCGTTTATGTTCAAACTCGGGCAAATCGTCTTCCTTTTCCTCGATCCGCACTCGGAAAACGTTCGACGCCACGTTTTCCTGGATCCTCCGCATCATCGCATCGAACATCGCGAATCCTTCGCGCTGGTACTCGATCTTGGGATCCCTCTGACCGTAGCCGCGCAAACCGATGCCTTCCCGAAGATGGTCCATCGCCTTCAAGTGCTCGATCCACTGATCATCTATCTCTTCGAGATAGAGATGCCGGAATACCCACAGCCGCCTTTCGAGGCTCAGTCCCTTGTCCCAGCCCCCAACATGGGCAAGCGCAATTCCAAGAAGTCTCTTGTTGATTTCCCTGTGGGTTTTCAATTCCGGGATGTCTTCGAACCTTTCACAAAAAATCTCTTCCAGCGAGTCCACCAACCCGGTCAAATCCCAACGCGGCCCTTCCGAACCGTAATGATGCCTGTTTACCTGCTCTGCTATCACCTCTTTTTGGAAGGATGTGAGCGTCTTTCGAGCTTGGGTTGAAAGCACCTTCTTTTCCGCTGCATCGATCAACTCCTCCACGGAAGCCCCCGGATCCACCGAACTCAAGTCAACAGTGACCTCCAGAGGGCTGGAAATCCAGTACTCAAGTCCCTTTTGATTCCATGCCGGACAATACCGAGGTAGGGTCGATTCCAGGTATTCCTGTACCCGTTCCGCTGAAATCCCTGTTTCTTGAAGCGCCTCTTTCGTCCTGGACCAAAGTTCTTCCCGGGAGGCCGGCGCTTCCGGACTCATCTTCACGGTCTTTCTCGTCTTTCTCTCCAGCTCTTTTATCAGGCCGGTCACATCCCAGGCCGGGCAATAATGCGCCATCTTTTCGTTTATCAGGCCGGGAAGCTTGTCCGGGTGTCGCCACTCCTCGCGCTTTTGCGCTGCAAGCTTGATCATCCGGTCGATATGCTTCCGAATCTCAACATGGTCGGCTACCCATGTCGCTCCCGAAACATCCTCTCCAAGGGCTTCGGCATCTTTCAACAGCGCGTCGATACGCCATCCGGCTACCGACTTGTCGGGCGGACAGTGCTTTTCCACCAACTTTCCAATTTCTTCCGGATGACTATGCGCCTGTTGCACGCAAAGATCTTTCATCCGTGAAGTCGAAAGAACGGATTCAAGTCCGGACACTCGGACGAAAAAAGCCTGTCTCACCCTCTTGGCCAATCCGTCCAAATCCCAAGTCTCCGCCGGCTTACGTGACGGGCAAGCTATATGGACGAGTGAGTTTACGATTTCCAAAAAACGAGCAACGGTCACATGGTGCTTGGCCACGGGCACGAATGAATACAAGGTTTCGGCCGCACGCATATCCACTTCTTCTTCATTTGTTTCACCTGACAACCACAATACCGTTTCCCGGCAAAGTTGTTCATGGGTCCATTTGTCAATCGGCTTATCCGCGGCGATATGGGTGTCCATGAGCGATTGGAGCTTGTCATTCAGATCCGAAGGCGGCGCGACGCCCAGCCTGTCAAGCAACTCTTCATGTACCAGATCTCGCAACCTGGCCAAGATCCTCTTTCGATCCAGATTCCTGGATGCTTTCTCATAGATATCATCGAATACTTCCGAACGTTCCGTTTGTTCATCTATCTCAAGTTTCAAACCCAACCTGGCTTCGATGCTCTCCTTTAATTTTTCCATATCCCAACTGGGACAATACTCATTCAGAAAACGCGGGGTGGCTTCCTGAGATACGGCAAGGTCGTCCATCTGGTCCGCCAACCCAACAAATCTCTCGACACTCCGATAGACACGGTCCGCAACCGCGTCCGATTCAGCCAGGTGCAATATTCCGTCCTCCGGGCGATTCAGACGGTTACGAACCTCATCTGCAAGACCATCCAGTTCCCAAGATGTCGGCGGTTCATCCATCGGACAGTATTCATCCAGCATCTCCCCCATCCAGCCGTCAAAGTCCGTTCCGAGGAGTTCCGCACCGTATTGTTTCAGCCTGGAAGCAAGCTTCTTCACCTCCCTCGTGATACGGTTTCTGAGTTCTTCGGGATCCTGTCGTTCAGCGATGAGATCCATTATTTCAGCTTCAATGCTTTCGCGGGAATGTATATCCTCGAAACGGGTCTTCTTAAGACCCAGTTCCGTTGATACCGCGTTGTGGAATTTCTCCATGTCCCACTCGTCAGGATCCAGATCAGCCTCCATGTGCTCGTCCATGATTTCCCTGACTATGCTCTCCACTCTTGCAAAATTGAACCTGTTGCCGCCCAGCTTGTATACATCCTTAACAGCGGCCTCAATTTCCTTGCGGTTCGCCAGCCATTCAAGACCGTCGACATATACATCGAACACCTGGTAGACAGCGTCCTCCATCGCGGACTGATCCCAGTCGTCAAGGTGCTTTTCGGGCGGGCAATACATTTCCACCTGCTTGACAACAAGCTCATATGCCAAATCCAACAACCTTTCACGTTGCTGCACAAGCGAAGCAGCCACCTCCCTTGTCGCCTTTTCCTTGCACTGCTCCTCGTCCTTGACCTCCTCCTCGAGTTCGACTTTTGCTCCGAAGTAACGATAAAGAAGGTGAGTAAGCGTTTCAGGACTCGGCAGTCCGTCCGGTTCAGCGGTGTACACCTTGTCGATGAGCCTTGTAACCCACGGCCTGACCTTGTCCGAAAGCAACTCCACCGTCCATTTCCCGGATTTTTTCGGGGGCTTGCCTCTCTTTCCCGCTTTTATTTCCGTCTCGGAGAGTTCCGGAACATACCTTCCTTCCAGAACCTGCCTTCTAAGGGAGTACACGGCAAGCCGCTGGTGGTTCATCACGTTATCGTATTCGAGAAGATTCTTCCTTATGTCGAAATTGTGACCCTCGACCTGCTTCTGCGCTCTCTCGATGGATTTGTTTACCCATGGATGCTCTATGGGCACATCTTCCGGCATCCGCGCCCATTCCATGATCTTGTTGAGGCGATCTCCTCCGAATATCCGCATGAGATCGTCTTCAAGGCTCAGGTAAAAACGGGAACTGCCCGGGTCGCCCTGCCTCCCGGCTCGCCCCCGAAGCTGGTTGTCTATGCGCCTTGCTTCGTGACGCTCGGTGCCGAGAATGTGCAACCCCCCGGCTGACAGAACTCTTTGCTTGTCCTCCGCGCATTTCTTCCGGAATTTTTCATGTACCTTCTCGAACTTTTCCGGTTCGCTCACCGGATCCGTTTCCATCTCGGCCAGAAAATCCGGGTTGCCGCCCAGAATGATGTCTGTACCCCGCCCCGCCATATTAGTCGCTATCGTAACCGCGCCGCTCGCTCCCGCCTGGGCCACAATGGTCGCTTCACGCCCGTGGTTTTTCGCATTCAAGACTTCATGTTTGATCTTTTTTCGTCTCAACCGCCGCGAAATCTCTTCTGTCTTCTCCACTGATATCGTACCCACGAGAGTGGGCTGCCCCCTCTTCTGAGCGTCGATAATTTCTTCCACCACCGCTTGGAGCTTACCCTCTTCCGTCTTGTAAATCACGTCGTCATGGTCGGCTCGTATGCAAGGCACATTGGTGGGAATTACCATGACCTCCAGCTTGTAAATCTTGTGAAACTCTTCTGCCTCGGTCTCAGCCGTTCCGGTCATCCCGGCAAGCTTCTTGTACATCCTGAAATAGTTCTGATAAGTCACCGTGGCGAGCGTCTGGTTTTCCTCTTCAGGCTTCAGCCCCTCCTTCGCTTCCACCGCTTGGTGCAACCCGTCCGACCAGCGCCGGCCGGGAAGCTTTCTTCCGGTATGCTCATCAACAATGACTACCTTCCCCTCTTCAACCAGGTAGTTTACGTCACGCTTGTAGAGATTGTGCGCCCTCAAAGCCTGGTTCACGTGATGCAGCCAGTCTAAATTTCTCGGATCATACAAGTTACCGATGCGAAGCCGCCTCTCCACCCGCTCCACCCCTTGGTCGGTCAAGCTAACGCTATGAGCCTTCTCATCAACCGTATAGTCGACATCCCGCTTCAAGCCGCGCACGACTTCGTTGACCTTCAAATACAGATCCGCCGCCTCCTGGGCCGGGCCGGAGATGATCAGCGGCGTCCGAGCCTCGTCGATCAAAACCGAATCCACCTCGTCAACAATACAGTAGTTAAAAAGTTTGTTTTTCTCGGTCCGCTCGTTTTCGGGCAAAAGGCGATGAACATACTGTTCAATCGAGTCCTTCATGTTGTCCCGAAGGTAATCGAACCCGAATTCATGATTCGTGCCATAGGTGATGTCGGAACGGTAAGCTTTCTGTCGCTGCCGATCGGTAAGCCCGTGGACTATGTTCCCTACCGTCATGCCCAGGAACCGGTATATCTGCCCCATCCATTCCGCATCCCTCTTTGCCAGGTAGTCGTTTACCGTCACCAAGTGACAACCGCGTCCGGCGAGAGCGTTCAAGTACAGCGGCAGCGCTGCAACCAGCGTCTTTCCCTCACCCGTTTTCATTTCAGCTATGGTTCCGTTGTGAAGGACAATGCCGCCTATAAGCTGAACATCAAAAGGACGCATCTTCAGTGCCCTGACCGCCGCCTCCCTCGCAACAGCGAACGCCTCGACCAGAATATCATCAAGGGTTGCGCCCCTGGCCAACCTCTCCCTGAAACGCCGGGTTTGATCCCTGAGCCTGAAATCGCTCATCTTCTGGTAGGTAGGCTCCAACTCGTTTATCTTATGTACGAGAGGGAGCAACTTCTTCATTTCCCTTTCGTACTTTGTTCCAAACACGGTGGTAACCGCTTTTACTACGTCCATAGTGTTCTCCTTAAAAAACCAACTCTTAGCAGAAAGGTTTGGCCGGATGTCCATGGCTTGTCAAGCCCGGCCGAAAAGAGTGCGTCTCTTTTCGCCTGATAACCTTTTCCGTTAAGAAATAGCTGTACATGGAGTTGAATTCTGAAGCTCTCCTTGGTAACTGCGAAAAAGTTTGCTCCTTTTTCAGTGAACGAACCTGGAGCAACCGTCGCTCGGCTTGACGTAATCTAAAAAATTACGTTATTTTTTTCTTATGAAAAAGCCAACTCCTTCCCTTGAACCGGATTGGGACGAGGACAATATCAACCACATCGCGAGACATGGTCTGCGAACAGATCAGGTTGAAGAGGTATATTACGGCGAGGGGCCTCTCCCAACCCTTGCCATGGAAAACAAGAAAAAACGCGGTTCCGGTGTCGAATATCGATACCGTTTATGGGGCACAGATGCTTCCGGAATATGCATTGAGGCAGTTGTTGCCCCGTACCCTGAATACGGAATATGGCGATGTGTAACCGCATTTCCCATGTCAACTTCTACCAGGAATGCCTATTTAAGAAGAGTTGAGAGGACAAGAACATGAGTAAACTTCCCGACAAAGTCAGAAAAAGGCTCGAAAAAGAAGGTTGCAAGTGGGATGTTTCCATTTCCGGGGAAAGCCCTGAAAAAGTCCGGTATTTACTGGAACAAGCAGAGCCTTTTGAGATTTCCCGACCCCCGCGGCAGCCTGTCTCTGTGCGTCTGGACCCGTTTGATCTCGCCATGCTAAAACGCGTTGCTCGACAAAAAGGCATACCATATACCCAACTCATCGCGATGTGGCTCCATGAAAGGATAGAGGAGGAGAAAAGCGAAGCCGGCGCATAAGCCGCCTCATATCTTTTGTTCCCAGAGCTTTCGGCATGTCTACCGGTCCCAAGGTCCTGATTTGACGGTTCTCGTTACAGGTTTCTTGTCACAAGGCACAAGCATGAGGGTTTAATAGTCCCTTTCCGATACGTTCGGACGTTTGGCAGTGCTTGCTCCGACACCTGTCAATTCGACACCACTGGTTGCGTCAACGAAGAACCGCTCTACCATTCGAGTTCTGCTTGAACGTGGGACTCGCTTTCACGTCCGAGTTTCTGAGCTTCGCTGTCCCCAGGGTAGTCCGTCATCGTCTCCTTCTATCAGCCCATCGTCACGGCTGAGGCGTGGGGCTTACAGCGTCTCCTCCAGCCGGTTGTTCGACGCTGCGTCCGTGGAGCCAGATCTCGGACTCGGCGAGGTCGATCTCTTCATTCCAGATGACGCCATAGCCGTGGGGATCAGCATGTGCGCATCGGAAGATCGCGTCGTCTTGTAGTGGCTGGAATGCCTTACTTTGGAGAAGCGGCCTACAATCGTAATCTTTTTTCACGCCATTGTCGAACGTCACCCGTATAAACTTGTCCGGTCTCGGCTCGACGCTTCGAATTTTCGGGTATCCTTTGGTTTTTGCCATGTTCTATTCCAACCCTGGAAGTTTCTGGTAATTTTGGGTTTTCCACATTCGCTCGAGTTCGCCTTGGTATTGCTCGGCCCATTCGCGTATCAGGCGTTGTGCCCTTTGTGGCAGATCGCCTTCAATCATTTCGAGAGTTCTCACCTCAAACACGCCGTTAATTCGCCGTAGATCGCATGGAAATGCGGTACGCCATGCTCGCGAAAGTACATCTTGATCAGGATTCCGTAAAATCTTGCAATGACCGGCATATCACGTCTCCTTCCATCCTTTTCAGTATGGCGAAAAAGAACGGGTTTGTCATTCGTCGATCAGGACATCCAGCTATGATATGGGTTTTGTCGACACGAACAAACGTTCACACTTGACCGGATATTACCATTATATTCATCCACCTCAAAAAAAATGGAACCACGAAATGCTCTCGAATCAGACGCTGTACATGAACTTGAATTCTGAAGCTATCCGTGCGGACTGCAAAAAACTTGCTCCTTTTTCAGTGAACGAACCTGGAGCAACCGTCGCTCGGCTTGACGTAATCAAAAAATTACGTTATTTTTTTCTTATGAAAAAGCCAACTCCTTCCCTTGAACCGGATTGGGACGAGGACAATATCAACCACATCGCGAGACATGGTCTGCGAACAGATCAG
>SLPX01000307.1 GCA_007131745.1 Myxococcales bacterium | reverse complement strand
CTCAAAATGACTGCGATTGAAACAAGTACCTTTGCAACATTTCTTCTCATCTGATTGCTCCCTGCATATAATGTTTTTTCCAATAGCTATCTCTGAAACGTTTCTTTACCCCAAACAAAAGCCCGAAAGCAAACACTTTGGTTTGAACATTCGAATTGCCCCTTTTATAGCAGTTGTGGGGTCATTGATTCCTCTTCGTTGTCTTGGTGGGCTGTATTCGTAGTAGTCTACGGATCGGGGATCTGGTTTTGATTCCCTTGTCGCCTCGTTATTCATTCAGCAACGAACATCACTGCGGAGGCTAATGCGCCCATGGACCATTCGGTGGGAACTCCGTTCTCTGTGATCACGTTCAAGGCTCGGTCGAAATGATCAGGCACGAAGAAGGTTGCCATGCCATTGTCGTCAGGTGGCATGCATTGGAAGATTTCCAGATTCCAGTCCTTGGGGTCACAGAGATAGGCTTCGAATAGGAGATCCAATGGTTCAACGAGCTTGAGCGCCACATTCAAAAGGAAACCATAGCTTTGCTGCCCAGTGGCGGCGGCTCCCTCGGCAAGCTCTTGAACCATGTCGGCCTGCTCGTCGGTGAGGCCGGGTGCTATGAGCTGGTCGAAAACCCTTGCATAGCACCAATCGCCCGGTGAGACGTCCTTCATTACCACTGCTTCGAACTCCCAGGATGTTATCAACTCCTCGAAGACCACCTCTCCGAGAGGTGCGTCCCAAAGTTCATCGTCGGTTGGGACGTGTGTGCCGCAAACAAGCTGCAAAAGTCCTCCTTCGCCGCGGGCTGCACGCAGAAGAATGGAAACATGTGCACCGGCTTCGGGAATGGTTATACTGTCTCCCTGGATGTAGGAACGTTCTGCCGATTCCACATGCATGAGGATCTGGGTAGAGGCCGGGGTGCGGGATACGAATGTGTGACGCGAGCGAATTCCTTCAAGCACTCCGTATTCGTCTTGTGAAGGCGCCAGCACCCAGGTTGTTGGAAAGCCGACCGGCAAGGCCTGGTGTCGATCACTTCCTCCCACTATAGCAACGTGTATCCCGCGAGCGAGCTGGGCTTCGTAGAAAATAAGTGATTGCATTGAAGCACCTCCGGAATGATCCTTAACCGCCCTTCGAAACATTGGGGCGGCAGGGCCTCGGGCCTCCTCCCATTCCTGGAGGTTCTCTTCGGTGAAGGGGGCCGACACCAAAGCCCAGCCGGCGTTCCAGACCTCGATGGCGTCGTGGTTCCGTATGTCCCAATGAAAAGGGTTACTTTGGTGAAAGGGGTGGTTCAACGAGAAGATCCCGCCTTCGGCATGGGCCGCGTCCACCGCGGCCTGGTAAATCTCCAGGGTCGCGCCTGTGCCATAAGGATCGTGGGGTACATGCTCCGTAACGCCGATTCGGCCTGCGTGTCCCGGACCGCCGAACTCTTCGCCCAAGAGGAGCACCAGGCGGTCGCTTCTAAAGTCAGGATCTTGTCCCACCGCGACGGTGCGGTGGTCGGTGATGGCTATGAAATCCAGGCCGCTGCCGCGGTACTCGGGGTGGGCTTTCAGAAACACCGGATCCTCAAGGTACTCGGCAAGAGCGATGACTATTGCCACCGGATCCTCGCCGTCACTGTGGGTAGTGTGCAGGTGAAGATCGCCCCTGAGCCAGCCCTCCTCTCTTGTGGCGATGCCTGCCGGGGGCTCCTCAGGAGGCGACAAGCACGCCGTCGCCGGCCCAAGAAGTATCGCTAGACTCAGCATTACGGCACAGCGCGCGTGGTGCATGGATATCGAAGGGTGTTGTTTGTGCATCGATTTTCTCCTTCATGTCATCCTATCAGTTACGCATCCAGGGTCAAGAGAGGGCGATATTCCGGTGCAATGGACCCTGTACTCCAGACCAGAATTGGATCTTTTAAGATTCAGAGAGCGGCAAGATGGATGTTGGAAAATAATGATCACCCATTTGGAATTTCGGCCAATGGTGATGAGTTAAGACAGAGTCATGAACAAAGGAGGTGAACATAAGATGGCAGAGATGAAAATTTTGTTTTTCGGCGCGGGTGTTCTGGGGAGTCTGTATGCTTCCAGGTTGCATGAGGCGGGAACGGAAGTGACGCTGTTAGCGCGTGGGTCCAGGTGTGAGGATTTGAAAAAACACGGTGTTGTACTCGAAGAGTTTAAAACGGGGGTGCAAACCGCTACCGAGGTGAATCTGGTTGATCGTATGCCGGATGACGAGTACTTTGATGTGTGCGTTGTCTTGATACAAAAAACACAGCTTCATGATGCACTTCCGACATTAGCGACGAATTCTCGTATACCGTCATTTCTTTTTATGCACAATGATTCGGAAGGGCCGCAGTCCATGATAGACGCTTTGGGGCGTGAAAGGGTTTTGCTGGGACATGTAAACGCCGGCGGCGAGAGAGATGGTCATGTCGTCCGTTACATGACGGCGGACAAGATGACCATGGGCGAATTAAACGGGGAAAAGAGTGAACGACTTCAGCAAATAGCCGGTGCATTTAAAGCTGCGGGTTTTCCGGTGGTGTTCAGCAAAAATATGGATTCATGGAAGCGTTATCATGTAGCAATGGGATTGGCTCTTTCAGGTTCAATCTGTATGGCCGGCTTATGCAATTATCGCTTGGCTCGTAACCGGCAAGCCGTCAGGAAATGCTGGCATGCTATGAAGGAAGGATTCCATGTTCTGCGAACTCTTGATTTTCCCATGGAACCACCGAAGTTGAAATGGGGTATACGTATTCCCGATTTTATCATGCTTCCCTTGCTGCAGCGTGTGCTGGGTTCGGAATTATTCGATATCGGCGGTGTGCGTCACATCAGGAATGCACGTGAAGAGATGATGCAGCTGCGGGAAGAATTCGCAAAGCTTAAGGAAACAGCCGGGATTGAGACCCCTGTGTTGGATGAAGTGGAAAAGTATATAGATCCTTCTGTTCCACCGGCTTTAACAGATTGAAATAAACCATGACGGGGGAGGGTGGAAGGACTGAACATGTTATTAACTGATGACAAGGCGGGTTTGTATTATGAAAAAATATGAAAAGCTTTATGAGCGAACAATACCAAGGGCAAGCGTGGGAAAATACAAGAAAGAGCGCATTGTCTATAGATTGAAAGACGTACACATGGACTTTAATGTTGCGCACCTGCTGTGGCAACAGGCCGGCGGAGGCACAGATACCGGGGAGATATGGGCAGCGATTTCCCGGATGAAAAAAAAGAACAAAGAGAGCTGGAACCGGGAGTTTGCAGTCCAGGGGGAACTGTTAGAAGAGATGGCACGGGAATCCATGGAGGGAGGTCACATGGTTAGTGCAAGAGAAGCGTATTTCAGGGCCTCCTGCTATTACGGTACCGCGGGTGAAAGAGAGAAACAGGTGAATTGTTTTCGTGGAGCCGGGCAGATGGTGGAGCCTCCCCTTGAGCCGGTTGAAATACCCTTCGAAGGAAAGCATCTTCCAGGTTACTTTGTTAAAGCGACTGGCGATAAAAAGAAAAGGAAAACATTAATATTTATCGGTGGGGGAGATACCATTCTGGAAGACTTGTATTTTATCGCTGGAAATGCGGGCAAAATTCGAGGTTACAATGTCTTCGTGGTGGAGATGCCTGGGCAGGGGGCAACCGTTCTGAACGGAATGTTCATGCGTCCGGACACCGAAGTGCCCATGAAAGCTATAGTGGACTATGTTTTGAGCAGGCCCGATGTAGACGCGGATAAGCTTGCGGCAATGGGGTTGAGCTGGGGAGGATACATGGTGCCTCGGGCGGCCTGCTTTGAAAAAAGATTAAAAGCCATTGTGGCTAACAGTATAATACTGGATGGTGATATCTGGATGACTCAAATTTGTCCCTTTGGCATCATAGCCAAGCTGGAGAACACGATTCTGTTTTCCCTGATCAAACTGGTGTTAGGCCCAAACATGATGCCAAGGCTGGAAAGCCTTAAAAAGAAGTGGGGGGCCAGGGACATGAAACATTTTGTTGAACTCAACAAAGAGTTTTATCTGGATCCCCGCATGATTGAATGTCCAACCCTTTTACTGGACGGAGCAACCGAGAATGTTTATTCCCGGGGAGTTGAGATATTGCAGAAGGTCGCCCTGAAAGCCATTTCCCACCCGAAAAAGAAGCGGATTACAGGTCCTAAAGAACTGGGTGCAGACGGGCACTGTCAGGTGGTCAATACCAATTTCATGAACCGGGTTACTTTCGATTGGTTGGATGAAGTGTTTGAATCATGAAAAGAGTTTAGTCGTTTCAGCATACCGGGCCGATATCACAACTTTGCGCTATTGAACCGGGCTGATGGATTCCAGGTCAAAGCCGCCGGGGTAGAAATAGGACGTGTCCTTGGCGAATCCATAAACCATTATTCCAAATGGCTGGAGTCCCGTTACCGTGTGGTGGGTGATCGGATTGTTGGAGAGATCGATCCTTACGACGCCGTACGTTGTGTTTCCTATAGGCGTAACGCCTGAGAAAGAAACCTCTGCGCCGTTGAGAAAAATCCCTGGATCCCCTGATCCGGACTCTCCGACTTCCGCTATGATGTTTACGAAATGATGGGTCATGGTTTCCGGAACAACGAATGTGTATGAATCCCTGTACTGCTCGAATGGAACCACCAGGGCGAAAGCCGGGTCACCGTGATCGGGAGGGTTGTTGATGTGGTACTCCTGCCCGACCATGAATTGGGCCACCATTGTAGGTTGAGTGGCTACCACATGGAAGTCCGTGTTGGATTCGAACTCCACGTATTCGCCGGCGTCCAGGCTGATTTGGTGGTGGACGCTGATCGGATAAAAGGTAACAGTGTTGTTGTTCTCCCGGCTCAAAACCTTGATCACATTGGGTTCGGGAAGACCCGGGGATTGCGGCTCCGTAATGGCTACGACATACTCTTGGCCCCATGCTTCGGAGGGGATCATCTGTTGTTGCAGGTGATCGCATGCCCAAACATTATAAGGAACGAACGCGCAGGCGTGACCGCTGAAAACTGCGACCGGCTTGCTGGCCTGGATCGTTGTTCCAGTGAGGTCATAGTCAGGCGGCATCTCGCAGCACGTATGCTCTTTGCAGCCGGACATGGATCCGCCGGAGCAATTCCATTCCGACGGCAGCTTCGACAACACTTGGAGCACTTCTCCCCTGTTGAGTTGGTATTGGCTGATTGAACCGGGAGCTTGGTTTCCGACAGGGCCGCCGGGTTCGGTGTGCCCGCTGAAATTGACGATTACGTTGGTATTGTCCTCGGTGGCCGTTACAGCGAAGAAGCCTGGTATAAAGGTATGGGTCGAGATTTGCATGACTCCGAAGGTGGGCCTGGCCATGATCATGTAATTCATGGAGAGCACGTGGGCTGGAAGGAGCAGTGAAGCGTCGTTGGAATAGGAATACGAATCACTTGGGGTTTTGTAATTGAGCGGGTTGAACTGGTATACGGTTATCGGCACGGATGAAACAAGGTGATGAGCCCCGTCGGAAACAACCATCGATGTCATTGCATCCTTCAGTTCCAGGTCGAAAGTGAGCTGAAATATCTTCAACTGTCCCGGCGCCACGGTTTCCTGAGCTACGATACTTCCACCCTTGGTGATGGTCACCTCGGCTGCAACCTCGTTGCCATTATGTAAGACTATTCCATAATCATCATCGAAATCACTCGACAACTGTGGGTTTGTAGTTGTTGTGGGCCAGTATTCACATCCTATGTAGGAGTTTTGCTCTTCGGCTAGTTCGCACAAACTTTTGCATCTGTCTACCGAGCATATTTCTCCTTTTTGATCGTCGCATGTCTTTATCAGGGTGCTTGCACTTCCATCCTCATTGCACTCATATACAGAGTTGCCTATGCAGTAATCACTGTTGGGACGGCAGGTCATGCATGTACCTCCAACACAAAACGGTGTCGGCTCTTCGCAGTCATCGTCGATTGTGCATAATGGTTCATCGGAACATCCGGAAAATTCGAAGCCCGAACAATCGGGCAGACATGCAAGGGTTCCGTCATAGTAACCTTGGCTGACGCATGTTTCTCCTCCCAGGTCTTCTCCGTCGCATACCTCGTCGTCTTCTCTCACATTGTTTCCGCACATCGAGCCGAGTTCGCAACCACTCGTGTCAAAGGTGCAATTCGTGTGGCAGGCGAGAGTACCTTCGCCCATACCGAGGCTCTCACATGTAGCATCTCCAAGATTCTCACCGTCGCAATCTTCTCCTTGATCGACAATGGAGTCACCGCAGCGTGGGATAATGCAAATCCCATTGCGGCACACTGTATCCAACGGGGAACCGGGATACTCGCATGGTTCGTATTCATTCTTGTCACGGCATGCAGAAATCTGCCGGGGTAAGACGCACTGTTCCGTTGGTTCGTGGCACACTTCGCCGGGGGGACACACCGCGCCCCAGGAACATTTCTCCGCTTTGGACCCAGGGCATCCCTGCAGGAATGAAAGCGCCAATGGCGCTGTGATCAAAAACAGTCCGGCAACAATACTTCTACTCATCTTGCATCTCCCAATAAGATCTATTTTTTTAGCGCTTCCAGATCAGAATTTCTAAGAGTTATTCATAGATTGCAAAAGATCTGAATACAGCGTTTTCATTGAAAACACGCAATCCAGCGTGTCCTGTCAGGTCGTCTGCTGTTTGATTTGCGGAAAGTTGGATCATCTCGAAAGCGCCGGTTTCATCGTGATAAACACATGTCAATCCCCCCCCGTCGTAAAACACGTGTATCTTCTTCCAATGGTGATCGGCCGCTGTGCTATTGACAATAGCGCCGGCGAGTTGACTCCAATTCGAATTGCCGGGCTCCAAACGCAAGATTCCCAGGTTTAGGGTTTTGCGATCTATCGCGCAAAAATACCCCGAAGCAGCACCTGAAAGGTTTTGCATGGCAAAGCTTATGCCGGCCCAATTGCTGTCAATCAATGCACTTCCAGAATGATAGAATGTTGTTTCAACGGCATATGGTCCATCGGGAAGTTGGTGATCGTGTAAATAACTCCCTCCCAACAAGACCGCTGACCCGGAAACATAATGCGGTCCGTGATTCCAGGTTCCGCCTTCCCATACAAACCAGGAATTTTCATGATTCAGGAAGGGATCAAACACCACGATGGAAGAGATCAGGTCGTCATTTCCGGGCGCTTCGCACACATCTCCAATCCCGTCTCCGTTTGTATCCGCCTGGTCCGGGTTGTAATAACCCGGGCAATTGTCGCAATTGTCATCGATTCCATCTCCGGATTCGTCATACCCCGACAGGCAATCTGAAAAATTAAAAGTGCAATCTTCATTGCAGGTCACCACGCCGTTGCTCCTGCAGCCGAAATCCGAGCACTTTTCCATTCCGCCCAGGTCGTCGCCGTCACAGGCTTCATTGCCGTTGATTTCCCCATCACCGCAATACCCATTGCACGCTGAAACATCGAAGTCTGTACAGTCGGAAAGGCAGCCCAGGGTGCCTTCATAGAATCCTTGTGACTCACATGTCTCTCCCGCCAAACTCAATCCATCGCAAACTTCATCGCCGTTGATTTCCCCATCACCGCAATACCCATTGCACGCTGAAACATCGAAGTCTGTGCAGTCGGAAAGGCAGCCCAGGGTGCCTTCATAGTAACCTTGGCTGACGCATGTCTCTTCTCCCAGGTCTTCTCCGTCGCATACCTCGCTGTCTTCTCTCACATTGTTTCCGCACACCGAGCCGAGATTGCAACCACTCGTGTCAAAGGTGCAATTCGTGTTGCATACGAGGGTGCCTTCGCCCATTCCGAGGCTCTCGCATGTAGCATCTCCAAGATTCTCACCGTCGCAATCTTCTCCTTGATCGACAATAGAGTCACCGCAGCGTGGGATAATGCAAATCCCATTGCGGCACACTGTATCCAACGGGGAACCTGGATACTCGCAGGGTTCGTATTCATTCTTGTCAAGGCATGCAGAAACCTGTCGCGCTAACACGCACTGTTCCGTTGGTTCGTGGCACACCTCGCCGGGGGGACACACCGCGCCCCAGGAACATTTTTCCGCTTTGGATCCAGGGCATCCCGGAAGGAGTGAAAGCGCGAATGGCGCTATGATCGAAAACAGTCCGACAACAAAACCTTTTTTCATCTCACTTCTCCCGCATTGGTTGTGTTTATCTTGCTGAACCGTCTATTATTCTCAAGGTCTAACCGGCCTTGGATGTGAAAGCAAGCAAGTTTTGTGGGAGAAATTGGGTCATTAGGGCTAGCGGCGTACGGCAAGGGCGAATGCGGTCATCAGTTTGGCTATGTCCGCGTTGGATTTTCTCAAGCGGCGGCACATAACTTTTGACATGGCTTTTAAAACCTTAAAACCCAGGTCAACATCTTTTTCCATGAGAGCCTGCATTTTTTCGCTTTTTATTACCAAGGTTCGGAGGGGGCTTTCGGCGCGGACGGTAGCCGACCTGACATCGTTTTCGAGCATCGCCAATTCGCCGAAATATGAGCCGGCATCCAGAACAGCCAGTTTCTTTTCAAAAGACATTTTTTCGCCGCCGGGCAACTCGGTGGCTATTCTGCGTGAAATGCCCACTTTTCCTTCCATCACCACGAACATTTCATCTCCTTGCTCGCCTTCCCGGATCAAAACATCTCCTTCGCCATAATCTTTTTTACGGCAAACCGCGGCTACTTTCTCGAGTTGTTGCTGATCGAGTCCATCGAAAAGCGGAATTTTCTTCAGCAGAGCTGTTTCAGGTCTGGACACTTCTTATCTCCAACGGTTTTCTATGCACAACGGCTTTGCTTTACTCTCCCCTGATAATGAGTACGCTGTCACCGGCTGATACGACATAATCATCCGGCGGGTTTACAAGGGTCTGGTATCTTCCCCTTGTCATGAAATCCTTGGACGCTGTTTCTTCGATCTGTCGTTTTATGAAAGCATCCACAAAATCATCCGTATCGTCCACCATGTCGTCAAGCCGCAACGGAGGCTTTTCACGCACTATAGCGACAGCGATGGACTTTCTCTCTCTGCGGAAATAATAGAACAGGTCGGAAAACGGTTTTCCCAAAAATTCTTCCGGGACTTCCACACTTCGAAACACGTTTCCATGAGCGCCCAGGAGTTCTTCGAGCGCAGGGGTGAGACCTGGTGAAAACGGCGCTGCCGCAAGTAAAATACCGGCCAGGCGATCCCCGGAAATTATCTCGTCCGCGCCGGCCCGTCGAAGATATCCTTCGTTTTCCTTGGAACGTACCTCTGCATATAACTTGGTGTCATCGGTAAGGCCGCGCACCCCCATGGCGATTTTCAGGGTTCGACTGTCCGCTTCTTCATCGGATCTGGTTTTTTCACGGGAATCCGAAAGAATAACCATCAGGTCGGCGGCATTTACACTGGCTTTTTGAAGAATGGCTTCTCTGGCGGGATCGCCATGAACATATCGAACACGCAATGCGGGAAATGAAGAGACTATTTCTCCGACATGATCTTCACCTATCTCCGATACAAGCACTACTTCCACGTCCCTTTCGGAAGCATTGCGCGAAAGATGTTCCAGCACCAGGTTGCCGTTGCGGTTCCAGTTTGCCACTACGGTGTGATTTTCCATGACGACCGGCTCCAATCCCTTGTCTTCTCGGATTTTTCTATGCACGAAACGGGTGGCGATGGCAGCGGACACATAAGATGTCAACAAAACTCCGGTTACCATCACAAGCGCGCCTACAACTCTGCCCAAAGGCGAAAGCGGAGTAACGTCTCCGTATCCGACCGAGGTGAGAGTGACAATGACCCACCAAAATGCCTTGTCAATACCGCCGGACTCCACGAAGTAGAAACCCAACCCACCCAGCAAACCCGCTGTTGCAGCAAAAACAGCTATCACACTGTAATGATTGGAACCGATTTTGCGCCACAAACGTTTTATGCTCGACCTCGTGGATTTTTCCGGCGCAGCTCTTTGCATCGAAGAAAAACCCTCCAACGAGTGAACCGGGTTTCATGTATCCGACTTTCCCCCGCCCAACCCGCTTTGATACGCCCGAATCCTGTGGTGAGTACATATTCTCACGCAGTTTTCGTCGTTTCGGGGAAAGTATCAGGATGCAAAGAGCTTTTAAAGGGGAAAAAGCAGTGTGGAGTGCGAAATGAAAACGGATTTGATTGCAATGATATGAAACTTGACGTGTGAGGAAGGATATAACCGAAAGGGCGGATGAGGTTAGCGGATCAATCGCACCGGGCGATGCTCATGGCGCGAACATTGATTCTGCTTTGTGGGGAAAATTTTCCGGCGCCTGCGTATGGCTCGTTGTATTCAAAAAACCTGACTCTACACCATTTTTCACCAGGAACCCTGTACAAGATTTTTCCATATTGGGAGCGACTCGCAATCGCACCAAGACCGGTCCGCTTGATATCCCAATCTTTTGTTCTCATACCCAACCTTACAACTTTCCATCTGGGGGACTGTTTTCTCGCCATTTTCAAGAAACGTCTGTCGGGAATGTTGTATCTCTCGGGAAAACCTGCTTTTCGGGCGGCAGCGTCTCTGGCCCGGACCAACTCGTCGATTGCATTGTTGTATTTCTGCATCATTGGTTCTCTGTCGAATTTGATCCCCAGGAAATTCTCCCACTCATTCAACTGTGTTGTGATTCTGCTTCTCGTGTTGTTGGCTTGATACGCTTTTTCCCAGCAAAGATTGCTTCCGATCACTCTGTTTTCTGTGAAAGATTTGGCGCAATCGTTGGTAATACGTACTCTTGTATCAACCAAATCAGCTCCGAGTGCGTGCTTGGCTTTGTCAAAAGCGGCTTCCCATCCTTTCGCCAATTCACAGTTAGCTTTGTATCTTTTGTATTCGTCCACCCGTCCGGAACGAGTTCGGAAGTCTTCAACATCAGCCAGCTCGCCTTCGCAGGTTTCTTTCATTTGTTGCATCCTGGAAGCCCAGGTTTCCAGAAGCTTGTTTCCGGGCACACCTTTGTGTGCATTCATTATGCTATCGATTGCTTGTGTGGAGGTGGCTTTTGGATCTTTAATGACGTTCAAAAGCATACCAAGCACTCTTGGACTCCCCATCATTGTGCGAAGGAAGAAAAGGTTGCTTTTGTATTCAGAAGTGGCGAACAATTCTTCGTATCTTTTCCACAAAGCCTTAGCCCCATCGTCCTTGGTTGCGTCGCCTTCGATGTTGGCAAGCACGGCATCTCGATGAGCGGTCAGCTCCTTGAGCAGCCTGCCGATTTCACGACCATCGGGGGTCCCCTTGGCGACTTTGCTCAATTCATTCCATTTTTTTATGTCCGGTTCCAGCCGCCTCATCAACCGGCCGTAGTAATTGTTCGTGCTGTATCCGACAGGGCCGGTTTCCATGCCCTTGTCCATCTTGATTCCTTCGAGTCTTTTTCTGGTTCTCTTAAGGTCGTCTTGTTCTCTTTGGCTTAGACCCGTTCCGGGAGCCCCTGCAACTCCACTCACCGGGCCGGTCCCCTTTTTTCCGCCGATCCCTAAAAGTTCGCATCCAGCCAGGATGAAACTGAGGGAAACGATCACTCCGATCGAATAATAGACTTTCTTCATTGCTTCAAAACTCCTTTCAGTTGAGTTGACTTGGTTTTTTCTTTCTGCCGGAATAGATAATCAAAGCAGATTGTATTCCTCCTTAAGAGTTTTCCTGAAATTTCGGATTCCTTTAACACAGGCGGGAGTTTTCAGGGTGCTCAAAAAGTACTCAAAAGATGCTCAACTAAGTTTGTGCTTCGGATAGGTTTTTGTTCGGAATTGTCGAGAACTTGCATTATTGCCGTCTCATAACTCAAACCGGCAAATTCGTTACAACAAATGAGCGGAGAGGGGGAATACAACACTTGCATATAACCGGATAAGCGGTTATATGCATAGAGATTGCGGGTTGCAACGAGATGAGACGTAGGGCTGACTCAAAAATAAGTTAACTGGAACCGACTTAAAAGTCGGTTCGTTGTCGCCGCTGAAAAATTGCAGCGAGCTGCAATTGTTTCAGCAAGGCGATCCCAGGACCGAGGGCGTCGAGGCGCCCGCCCGGCAAGGCGCGAGGAGGGCGAATACTTTGACGTATTCAGGCCGTCTACTGTAAAGGTCCATTTTGATGGAGCTTTACAGTCGGACCGACGGAGGGGTTGGTGTGGAGGGAAAGGAGTCAACCGACGAGGAACGTAGCAGGGCGGGATGGATCGGCGTACGAATCCAGGAGTTATTTTTGAGTCAGCCCGTAGTTGGAGGTCATTCGATGAGGAATCTGAGCAATGTTTTTAAGGCGCTTTCCGATGAAACAAGATTGAGGATGCTGGGACTCTTGCTCCAGGAGGGGGAGCTGTGTGTTTGTGATTTTGTCGAGACGCTCGAAATCACCCAGTCCAAGGCCTCACGACATCTGAGGCGCCTGGTTACAGCGGGTTTGCTGGAAGACCGGCGGGAGGGAACGTGGGTTCATTATCGGATCTTTGAAAAGCCTGCTTCAGCTCAATCAGTGGTTATCAGAATGCTCCCCCAACTGCTGAAGACATGGATGGACCCGGAAATTCTGGAGCGACTTGCAAGCTGGAAAAAGGAAAAAGAACGATTAGGACAGGGATGTTCAGCGGATGACCGTGGTGATTTAAAAGCCGGTGCGGGAAAGAAGCGGAAGAGAAAATAGGCGTCTTAAGGAAAGCCGGAAGAACCGGGATAATCACTATAACCAGGATAATCACTATAACCGGAATAATAACGATAAGCAGGAGAATCATGGCATGAACGACCAAAACTCCACTCAAACCGAACGAAAGATGACGAGTATTTTTGAGCGTTACTTGACGCTGTGGGTGGCGCTTTGCATCGCGGGTGGAATACTTCTTGGAAGACTCGCGCCCGGGTTTGCAAAGGCTCTCGACGGTATGGCCATTACGGTCAGGGGCGCGCCGGTGGTTTCGATTCCCATAGCGATCTGTCTTTTCTTCATGATGTATCCAATCATGGTAAAGATTGATTTCAATGAGGTGATCAAGGCGGGCAAGAGCGGCAAGCCCGTGCTCTTGACCCTGTTTCTCAACTGGGCGATCAAACCCTTCACTATGTACGGCATTGCAATTTTGTTTCTCGGAGTGCTGTTTCGCGGGTTTATCGGAACCGATGCCACCGACCTGGTCAAGATGCCTTTCGGCCTGGACTTGTCGGTGGGCGCACAACACGGCGCCGGAACAGTAATATTGCATGAAGGAGTAAAGATGCTCCAGATTCCGCTTTGGCGCTCATACCTGGCCGGGGCGATTCTGCTCGGCATAGCGCCGTGCACCGCGATGGTGCTTGTTTGGAGTTTTTTGGCAAAAGGCAATGACGGGCTTACCCTGGTCATGGTGGCAATCAACTCATTGACGATGTTGATCCTTTACGGGGTGTTGGGAGGGTATTTGCTTGGGGTCGGCCGGTTGCCGGTTCCATGGCAGGCCTTGCTGCTGAGCATCTCCATCTACGTTGCGTTGCCCCTGGTCGCGGGTTATCTGTCCCGGAAATGGATCATTTCGACCAAGGGAGAGCAATGGTTCAAAGAAAAGTTTCTGCATGTGCTGACGCCGATAACCATCATCGCCCTGCTTACAACCCTTGTTTTGCTGTTCAGCTTCAAGGGAGATGTTATCCTGAAAAACCCTCTGACCATCGTGTGGATCGCTGTTCCCTTGTTCATTCAAACCATGCTGATTTTCTGGATAGGGTACGGGTTGGCTAAATTATTGAAGCTCAAATACGCGGACGCTGCACCGGCTGCCATGATCGGCGCCTCAAATCACTTCGAGGTGGCCATAGCGACCGCGACTATGTTGTTCGGTTTGCATTCGGGCGCTGCCCTGGCGACAGTGGTCGGTGTACTCATAGAGGTTCCGGTAATGCTGATGCTCGTCAAAGTATGTTTGAAAACCAGGCATTGGTTTGACGGAAAATAACCAGGAATCATCTCGCGTCGATCGTTCCAAGATTGCCGCTGGGGAGAACGGTTTCCGTTCTTCCGCTCAAACCCAAAACCAAGCCCGTCACTACGGCCGCGGCGACCCCGCCTCCTACCGCGGACCAGAACCACCATTTTTTGTAGAAAGGGGAGGGCGCGGTTTTGTGGGGCGTTTCTAAAAACAAATCCTTTCCGGGAGGGTCTGGTTCAGAATCATGAACTTTTGTCGCAATTGCTTTTTGCTCTTCTTCGGCCTTTCTTTTTTCCGCCTCAGCCAACTTTTCTCTGCTCATGGCTATGAGCTCCCTCACCATTTCTTCGTTGGGAATGTTCTTTCCTCTTCTCAGGTAACCTTCGTAAAAGAAAATGGCTTTCTCAAAATTGCCCAGCATTCGATGACATTGGCCTATGTTGAACAAAAAGCCGGGCAAAGGCAGCATTGAATAGGCTTTTTGATACAGATCCATTGCTTCTTTGAAATTGGCCAGATTATAGGCTTTCTCCGCTTCCTCAAAAATCTCCCTGGCGCGTTTTGCTATCTCTTCCTCGCCGGCTTTTTCATCACCTGTTTCCTGTTTTGTATCCTGTTTTGTATCCTGTTTTGTATCCTGTTTTGTATCCTGTTTTGTATCCTG
>SLPX01000409.1 GCA_007131745.1 Myxococcales bacterium | reverse complement strand
CCGGCGCCGACGGGTTCGGTATTTGCAGGCCCAAGACGCCGCCGAAACGTAAGGAATCTTCTGATGTTAGAAGCAGTTGGGATAATCCGGGTGTTCGGGATTGCGGTGGCAGTCGCACCCGGGAATGGATGGATCGGACTCGCAGAAGCAGTCGGGATCTTCTTCGTCGGTGTAGCAGTCTTCGTCGTTGTCTATGCCGTCGTTGCAGAGCACTTCCATGGCCGGGACGAGGCTGCAGCGGCCGTCCGCGAACGTGCGTGGGGGCGGGTCATCGGCCCTTACGATCCTGAATCCGGCACGGTGCGGACAAGCGGTGTTAGCGCTCATGTACCAGCACGCGCTGGTTCTGCCGATGCACCCTTCGCCTTGACACGGCGGTTCCTGGCGAGGAACGGCTTCATTGAGCCTGGGATCGCGGCTGATTTCGGGAGAACCGTCGTGGTACAGGAGCGGCGCGCAGTGTACCTGCCTGTCCGGCCCGAAGACCGTGGGCCCTTGCCCGTCGGGGCAATGACAGAAACCGTGCTCGTCGAAGTCGCACGGATTCATGTCCGCTTCGGTGCAGAGTCCGTCTTGGCAGACCCGTCCGCACCAGACTACTTCCATTTGCTTTTCTTCGTCCAAACCGCGTCTTTCGATATCGTAAATCGTGCACCTTGGCAGACAGGGTGAGCAGAAGGTTCCGGGCGGACCCTGAGGGCAACCGGCAAAGGGTTGTACCGGGCATTTTTCAGCCATGCCTTCCACGATCTTGTCGGCGATTCCCCGAAGCGAGGATGAGAAGTCTGTTTCGCAGACACTCACGTACGCCCAATTCTGCATGTCATCGGGCGTATTGAAATAATCGGTGAATGCTTTGACCCTGACGGCCGGGTCCGCGCCGTATTCCGAATCCGGCGGATGGCATGAAGGCATCAACATCGGCCGGTTTCTGTCATCCAATCCGACCATTATGACCTCGGGCACCGGCGCGGCGATTGATCCCACGACCAACATCAACGGGTCCTTGATTGCCTCCAGGAACGATGTGTACCGGTCCACCGGGTGGAGCATCATGTTGGGGTCGCTTCGCTCGTGGGTGCAATTAAGACGTTCGCCCGGATGCCGATCGTTTACGTGGCAGTTAATGCCGAATTCAAAGCACCTGAATGAGTGAAGATAACCGAGCTGAGAATCTATATTGTCCTGTGTGGGGTCGGGATTGTACATCACGTCCGGCACGGCGGATGTGCAGTCGTCTTCGTCCGTCACGGCTACCACCGCCAGGAAAGCGCTCTCCCGGAGGAATCCTGCGTTTTCGGGGGTAGCATTCACGTCCAGGGCTTTTCGCACAGCTTCGAGTTGCTGCTCGAAACCGCAGCCGTGGATCCCCACGTCCGCGTAACAACTGAATACATCAGGCAGTTCCCCTTCGTAATTCTTGCAACGGGGACACCCGAATTCGTTTTCATAATAGGTCAGGGCCTGCCCCGGAATATCGTCGCAGTGTTGTTGCCCGCAAGCGTGTGACCCGCACGTGTGCGAATCCGGTTCCGGGTTTTTGTTTATTTCGCAACCGACAGGTTCCACGTCTACGATGTAGCGCTCGCCGGGGCCGATGCAGAGCGCGCCGCGATCCCGTACACGGTTTTCAGGCGGACCACCAGCCTGAGAGTCTTCCATTGCGTGCGACATTCCAAGGATACCCTGGTCTCCGCCGATCTGTTCGCAGAAACGAATGCCCGTGTGATTTCCCGCACCCAGGTCGGAGGTGACAACGCCGATGTGGACATTCGGGAGGCCGCCCGACATTTGCGCCAGGGTGTTCATCAGGACCGGAAAGTTTTGCATAATCCTTTCCTGGTGTACCGCCATGGAGTGGGAGTTGTCGATCATAAATAATATATCCACGTCTCGCTGAGCTGATTGGGGCATCACGAACTGTTCCACGACCTCGGTGTCGGGCACAGGCACTTTCATGGGCCGCCTCAAACATGCCCATGTGAAAACCAGCCCCGCGGTAACCGCGAAAAGCCCCGCTGTGCGCAACTTGTTTCTCGTATTCATTTCTTTTCCCTCCTTTTCGGGTTAGGCCCCGGCGTGTGGTTCGAAATATTTTATGTCAAAAATTTTCACTAAATTCTCCTCTCTTTTGTTTCTGTGGCATTCAAAAACAAAAACGGACGTCTCTTTTTTTATGGATCAAAACGAAAATCCGATTTTTTTCTTGTTATCGAAAAGGACATATCGTCTTTAACAGCATAAATCGGTTGTTTATTTCCTATAAAGGCCACTTGTATTGATTGGAACCGCCGATTCACTTGTTTTCAAGAGGATTAAACAGGATCTCATTGAGTTCCGGACAAACATGTTCACAGGGCCGCCGAGGGGCTCGTCAGGCAAGGCGTGTCCGTAGCTACACCGAAAACACAGCGTGGATACACGATTGGTCTAAATACCTCTTCCGATCGTATGACGCGGAATACGGCCCGGTATGTACAACGTTCGTCCGCGGACAGGTACCAGCAGGCGCTCGCCCTTCCCATGCAATCCGGTTCTTGGCAGGGAGGTTCGACCCGGGGGAGGGGTTTGCCCGGCCTGGGGTCCAAAGGGACGTCAGGGGGTCCGTCGTGATAGAGCAGGGGGGCGCAGTAGACGTTTCGTTCCGGGCCGAATGTTGTGGGCCCTTGCCCGTCGGGGCAGTGACAGAATCCGTGAGCGTCGAAGTCACACTCGTTCATGTCGGCCTGGGTGCAGAGTCCATGCCGGCAGACTTCGCCGCACCATTTGATTTCCATCTTCTGATTAACATTGTTGATCGTTTCGTACTCGTAAACATTGCACATCGGCAAACAGGGCGAGCATAGGGTTCCGGGCGGGCCGCGAAGACATCCGGCAAAAGGCAGGGTGGAACATTTCGCGCCCATCCGCGCTGTCGCTGATTCGGCCAGGCTCTGCAAGGCCGGGGAAAAATCCGGGCTGCAAACGTTCGAATAGGCCCACTGTTCCATCACGTTGCTTCGGTTGAAATGGTTCACGAAAGCGTTGATCCTTACAGCAGGGTCCGCTCCGTAAGGAGAATCGGGCGGTCTGCATGAAGGCATCAGCATCGGCCGGTCGCTTTCATCCGTTCCGACCATGATCACCTCCGGCACCGGAGCAGCGATTGATCCCACGATCAACATCATAGGATCCTTCAATGCCTCGATAAACGATGTGTACCGTTCGAGCGGGTGGAGCATCATGTTTGGATCGTTTCGTTCATGTGTGCAATTCAGACGTTCACCCGGTGAGCGGTCGTTTATATGGCAGTTGATGCCGAACTCGAAGCATCTGAAAGAATGGAGATAGCCGAGCTGTGAATCAATGTCGTCCTGGTCGGGGTCGGGATTGTACATCACATCCGGCATGGAACTTGAGCAGTCGTCTTCGTCGGTTACAACCACAACGGCCAGGAACCCGTCATCCCTAAAAAAGCCTTTGTTTACAGGTGTTTCAGATGGGTTCAATGCTTTTCGGCCGGCTTCAAGCTGCTGCTCGAAACCGCAGCCGTGGATCCCCACGTCCGCGTAACAGCTGAAAACATCCGTGATTTCTCCCTCGTAATTCTTGCAGCGAGGACATTCGAATTCGTTTTCATAAAAGGTCAGGTTCTGAAACGCCTTGGCCGCATGGTCGCAGTTTGCCTGGCTGCATGCGTGCGATTCGCAGGTGAGCGAATACGGCTCGGGATTCTTTCTTATTTCGCAGCCGACAGGTTCCACGTCTACGATGTAGCGCTGTGCGGCCCCGATGCATTGTTCGCCTAAGTTCACGTTGCCCACTTTGCCGAGTACTCCCCGGTCGCCGCCTATTTCTTCGCAGTAAATGATGTTCGAGTAATTCCCCGCGCCCAGGTCCGAGGTGATCACACCGATGTGTAAGTTCGGAAGTCCGCCCGATATTTGCGACAATCCGTTGAAAAATGGAGAAAAGCCGGTTCT
>SLPX01000054.1 GCA_007131745.1 Myxococcales bacterium | reverse complement strand
TGAACTCTTCATGTCAAACACTCCTCTCTTTTTTTCCACACAAAGCGACAACCAATAACCTCGAAAAACGCCCCTCAACCCTGAAACATCCTTTCGACCTCCCGCATCGCATTTCTCATGCCCGTTTAAAATGTAGAATACAATCTTACAGAAAAGAGTCTTTGTTGCAACCCCCTGACGGCTGGACTCAAAAAGAGAAGTGTTTCCGGACCTATACAGGATCTCTTGCAGATCCTGCCTACTTACACTCATCCGGAACAGATTGAACCAACGCAAGCAGACAAAAACCATTGTGTATTGAAGGCCGGCAGCATAAAATGGACATCGCGCATTTCTAATGACACTGCTTTTCTTCGGATGAGCGGAGGGTCGGCTCGGCTAGATAGATTAGGAATCGGAGAATCCAAGAATCTCAAAGATGCAGCGGATGGCGAAGAAAGAAGGTTTTCCATGAAAAAGATTTTTTCAAATTCATTGATTGCAATAGTTGGAGTTTTCCATCTGGTCGTGCTTACGGGATGCCCGGGTTCAAAGGCGGAAAAGTGTTCATGGGGAGCAGTGTGCCCCCCCGGAGAAGTGTGTCACGACCCAACACAAGAATGCGTGTTGCCTCGTCAGATCTCCGCGTGCATCGATTTGGAGGATTACGATTCGTGCAGCTACACAGGGTCTACGCCGGGTACCGTATGCCGAAACTCGATATGCATAATTCCCCACTGTGGAGACTCGATTGCAGATCCGCACGAGGATTGTGACGGCGCGGACCTGGCAGGTGAAACATGCGGAAGCCTTGGGCTTGGTGAAGGAACCCTCGGTTGCAACGCGGATTGCACCTTCGACACGAGCGGGTGTGAATCAGGCTCGGTGTGCGGCAACAATGTCAGAGAAGGTTCCGAAGCATGCGACGGTGAAGACCTTGGAGGAGAAACCTGTCAAACAAGGGGTTACTATGCAGGAACCCTGGCTTGTCTTCCCGACTGCTCGGACTTTGATGTATCAGGATGCGGAGGCTACTGCGGTGATGGTTCCATCAACGGCGACGAAGTGTGCGACGGTTTGAGTCTGGGGGGGAAAACGTGTGAAACAGAAGGCTATTACCCAGGCTCAGAGGGCCTAGCCTGCCTCTCTGATTGTTCCGGTTTCGACTTTTCAGGATGCGGGGGAATTTGCGGAGATGAAGAGATCAACGGCGACGAACTATGCGACGGCTCGGACTTGGGAGGAGAGACTTGCGAATCCCAAGGCTTGTATGCAGGAACCCTGGCCTGTCTTCCCGACTGCTCGGATTTTGATGTATCAGGATGCGGAGGTTTTTGTGGAGACGGAGAGATCAACGGCGACGAACTATGCGACGGCTCAGACTTGGGAGGAGAAACCTGCGAATCCCAAGGCTTGTATGCAGGAACGCTGGCCTGTCTTCCGGATTGCTCGGGCTTGGATGTATCAGGATGCGGAGGTTTTTGTGGAGACGGAGAGATCAACGGCGAAGAAGTGTGCGACGGAACAGCCCTGGGAGATAACACCTGCCAAACAGAAGGTTTCTACTTTGGCAACCTTTTCTGCCTGCCGGATTGCAACGGTTTCGATGTATCGGGGTGTTCGGGCTATTGTGGAGACGGAACGATAAACGGCGGGGAAGTGTGCGACGGAACAGCCCTGGGAGATAACACCTGCCAAACAGAAGGTTTCTACTTCGGCGACCTGACTTGTCTTTCGGATTGTTCCGGGTTCGACAACTCCGGCTGCTGGAGTTGGGAACGCATCTCGGGCGCGGACAGCCACACCTGTGGATTAAGAACGGATAAAACAGCGTGGTGCTGGGGATGGAATAGCTCGGGCCAATTGGGAGATGGAACTACCGAAGACAGACACATTCCCGTCGAGGTGGATGGTTTGGAAGATGTCGTGGATATCTCCGGTGGAACCTTTCACACGTGCGCCGTTAAAAACGACGGAACGGTTTGGTGCTGGGGATCCAACTTCCATGGTCAACTCGGCGATGGAACATTTGTCAATTCACCCCTTCCCGTCCTGGTAGCGAACTTGGAAAATGTCGACTTTATATCAAGTAGAAATACGCACACATGCGCTTTGAAGGACGACGGAACGATTTGGTGCTGGGGAAACAATGAGTACGGTCAACTCGGCGATGGGACAAAAGAGAACAGGAACGCTCCGGTCGAGGTATCTGAACTGGATGATGCAATCCGGGTCTCGAGTGGAGAATATCACACCTGCGCAGTGTTGAATGATGGAACAGCTTGGTGCTGGGGAAGAAACAATAGCGGTCAGCTTGGTGACAACACAAACAATGACAAGACCTCTCCTGTTCAGGTGCAAGGTCTTACCGGTGCGGCCGAAATCTCGAGTGGAGGGGCCCACACGTGCGCCATCAAAAGCAATGGAACAGCTTGGTGCTGGGGATCCAACTGGCATGGCCAGCTTGGTGACAACACAAATGATTATAGTGACTTACCGGTGGAGGTGCATGAGATCTCCTGGGCGATCGCCATTTCCGGTGGAAGAACCCACACATGTGTACTAAAGAGCGACGAAACGGTTTGGTGTTGGGGTGACAACTTCCATGGCCAGCTTGGTGACTCCACAACCGAAAGTAAGAACGCTCCGGTCCAGGTGAATAACATGGAAAATGCCGCGTATATTTCCGGTGGCGACTCTCACACGTGCGCGGTCAAAAGCAATGGAACCGCTTGGTGCTGGGGAAGAAACAATCGCGGCCAGCTTGGAGACTCCACCACAGAGAGAAAAACCACTCCGGTGGAAATTCATTAGGGCTGACTCAAAAACAAGTTGACTGGAACCGACTTAAAAGTCGGTTCGTTGTCGCCGCTGTCGAGTAGCCGTGAGGGGTTGGTGTTGAGGGAAAGGAGTCAACCGACGAGCAACGCAGCATGGCGAGATTGATCGGCGGTCAATGTGAGCATGTTTAGTATTTCAGTTTCTGCGCACGCACCTTACCCTGGCAAGCAAACCCTTGGCCACATCGTTGGATTGACCGTCCGCGAAATTCTGGATCCATGCATTGTCATTGCTGCTTTCAGTGCTGCTCCAGTAGTAAAGCGATTCGAAATTGCCGATTGAGGCGCGGTTTTGATAAAGTGCGTTCAGCTCGTCCCGAGATGGCAGATACCAGTCGCTGTATCCGGCAAAGTCCAGCTCATGACAAATTTTTGCAGCATAATCTATGCCGATATCTCCAAGCACGCTCACGGCCGCGGCCGTGTTGGAAGCTCCATCCGTAGAAGAAGTCGCGCCGGTGACCGTGCCCTGGAGCCCCCACACCGTGTTTTCGCCTCCGATTGAGTCTAAAGGATGAACGTAAAGGGTTCCATTGAAAGAAATACTCGGTATGTTGAGATCTTCATCATCATCGAAACAGATTTCACAGTGGTCTTCGATACACTCAACAAATGAAGCAAAGAGCGCCGCCCCATCAGGATTGGCTGCAACACAGTGGCTTATGCAGGTTTCCTGATCACCGCCGTTGTCAAAACAATCATCCAGGCATTCCAATAGGTCGTCACAATCCGGGTCGTTCTCACATGCCTGTAGTTGCGCCGAGCAATGCGTGTCGACACACTCCTCGCAGTCATCAAAGTCTCCGCCATTTCCCTCCTCAATGCAGAGATCTTCACAATTCGCATAAACACAATCAGTCAGCGCATTGAAAAGCGCCTCGCCTGCAGGATTGGCTGCAACACAGTGGCTCATGCAGGTTTCCTGATCACCACCGCCGTCAACACAATCATACACGCATCCCAATATGTCTTCACAATGTGGGTCGTTTTCACACGCATCAACCTGTGCAGAGCAATGCGCTTCCAGACATTCTTCGCAATCATCAAATTCCCCGTTACCACCCTCCTCAATGCAGAGATCTTCACAATTCTCATAAACACAATCAGCCAGCGCATTGAAAAGCGCCTCGCCTGCAGGATTGGCC
>SLPX01000107.1 GCA_007131745.1 Myxococcales bacterium | reverse complement strand
ATATCCGTCGCCGCATTCGGCGAGAGTGCAATTGTGACCGTTGCAATCCGCGGTGTCCACGCCGCCGCTGTCGCACTCTTCTCCCGCGGCCGCGTTGTGATACCCGTCGCCGCAAGAGGAAAACAGGCAAGTGCCTGCGTTGCAATCCGCTGTGTCGATTCCACTCGTGTCACACTCCTGGCCCGCGGCCGTGTTTACGTATCCGTCGCCGCACTGGGCGAGAGTGCAATTGTGACCGTTGCAATCCGCGGTGTCGATGCCGTTACTGTCGCACTCTTCGCCGGAAGCAGCGTTGACGTATCCGTCGCCGCACACTGAAAACAAGCACGTGCCCGCGTTGCAATCAGCGGTGTCTTCACCGAACGTATCGCACTCTTCGCCGTCAGCTGGGTTTGTATACCCGTCGCCGCATATCGAAAACCTGCAAGTCCCTCCATTGCATTCGGGTGTGTCGATTCCACCCGTGTCGCACTCTTCGCCCGCTTCTTCGTTAAGGTAACCGTCGCCGCAACCGGCGAAAACGCATGTAGCTCCGTTGCAATCTTCAGTGTCTATTCCGAACGTGTCGCATTGTTCGCCCGCGGCCGTGTTTACATAACCGTCACCGCATTCGGAAAACAAACAAGTTCCTCCATTGCAAATATGAGTGTCCACGCCGCTGGTGTCACATTCTTCCCCGTCGGCCGCGTTTACATATCCGTCGCCGCATTCGGAAAACAAGCATGTGCCTCCGTTGCATTCAGCCGTGTCTACTCCGGAAGTGTCGCATTCCTCGCCTGCGGCTAAATTCAAGTACCCGTCGCCGCATGCCGACAGCCTGCACGTGAGAGCGTTGCATTCAGCGGTGTCGACTCCGCCGGTGTCGCATTCTTCCCCGAAGTCGACCACTCCGTCGCCGCAACTGGATCCCCCGCAATTCGTTCTGCATGCATTAGGTTCGGTGTCTGAGTTGATGTGGAAACACCCGTCGGGCAGATTGTCCGGGTCCACCCCGCAGTCGCATTCCTCCCCGGCGTGAATGTTGAGATGACCGTCGCCGCAGGCCGGGAAGGTACAGTCGAAGTCGCACGTTGCCGTATCAACACCGCCCTCGTCGCATTCTTCCCCCGCGTCCGTTACTCCGTCTCCGCAATAGGGCCTGACGCAGTTAGTGCGGCACGCGTTGGGAATCACGTCTGAATTCACTGAATAACAGCCCGGTGGAAGGTTGTCGGGATCCGTCCCGCAATCGCAATCTTCGCCCGGATCCACGACCCCGTTTCCGCAACTCGGCAAAGAACAGTTGGGGCGGCATTCGGCCGCGGGGTCGTCGGAATTGATCATCGAGCATCCCGGCGCGGGAGAACCGTGTATGGCCAGGTATTCAGCGTCTCCGCAGTCACAGCCTTCGCCTAGATCCTGAATACCGTCCCCGCACGAAGGAAGGCGGCAATCGGTGCGGCACGCGTTCGGCGCGGTGTCGGAATTCACCTGCGTACATCCTGGGGGCAGGTTGTCGGGGTCATCTCCGCAATCGCACTCTTCATTTGAGTCCCTGACTCCGTCGCCGCATGTTGGCAGCGAGCAATCCATCCGGCATGCATCGGGCTCGATGTCCGAGTTCAAATCACCGTCGTCGCATTCTTCGGCCGAGTCCACTATCCCGTCACCGCAGAAAGGCAATGTGCAATTCGTGCGGCACGCATCCGGATCGATGTCCGAGTTGAACTCGCCGTCGTCGCATTCTTCGCCCGCGTCTATGATGCCGTCGCCGCATCCCGCGAAAGTGCAATCGGGCCGGCAATCGGAGTCCACCTCGTCTGAATTTATCGTGGAGCAACCCGGAGCGGGACTTCCATGCAATGCAAAGTACTCTTCATCGCCGCAATCGCAGTCTTCCACCACCGATCCCCGGGTCTGAACTATGCCGTCGCCGCAGCGGGCCCATTGACATGTGCCGTCCGGGCCCGATGGACAATCGTCATCCACGATGTCATTGCCGTCGTCGCAGGTTTCATCGCCTCCGTCTTCATTCCATACGAAGCCGTCGCCGCAGTATGCCCATTGGCATGTGCCTAGAGGGCCGCTCGGGCATGAATCGTTCAGGCTGTCGTTTCCGGGATCGCATTCTTCTCCGTATTCATCGTCGACCACTCCGTCGCCGCAACGCGGGAGAACGCAGGTCGGCCTGCATTGATTCGGACCCCATCCGTTGTCTTCGCCGTCATCGCATTCTTCGCCCGGATCGATTTCTCCGTTTCCGCAGGCCTGTTGCGCGCAGACCGAACCGCCTTGGCCGTCATCTGCGCACCTGTACCCGCTTGGGCAGAAAGTGCCGTCTCCGCAATCCACGGCGGATATTTTTTTTGTGCAGCTTCCTGAGATCATCCCGTGAGCAGCGATAAGGCAAATTAAAGCAGCATATAACCGGGAAGGCTTCTTTAAAGAAGAACCGAGGTTCTCCGATGATTCGACTATTTGATTGTCCGGCATTGTTTTGACCTCTTATTCTACGATGTGCTCACCTTGCCGTACTTTGCCGACAACGGCTATATGTTGAAGCAATTGTTTGTATTAAAAGTGCAACTGGATGTGCATTGAAGCGTGCCGCCGCTATAGCCCAGTGAACTACATGACGCGCCTCCCAGGTTACTTCCATCGCATTGTTCATTTCCGTTTATTATGCCGTCCCCGCATATACCGCATCCTGATGTGTCGAAAGAACAGATGTCGGTGTGGCAGGACAGGGTGCCGCTGTCAAAGCCCATTCCTATGCTCACACATGTTTGCCCTCCCAGATCGCTGCCTTCACATTCTTCTCCGGATTTCACGTTCAAGTAACCGTCTCCGCACCTGGACCACATGCATGTCTGTCCGTTGCATTCGAAAGTGTCTACTCCACCGGTGTCGCATTCTTCGTTGATTGCGTGGACAAAACCGTCGCCGCAAAAAGCGGGAATGCATGTTCCATCGGGTCCGTCCGGGCAATCATCGTTGAGCATGTGGTTGCCGTCGTCACACAACTGCCCCGCCTCTTGGTTGACGTATCCATCTCCACATTTGGCCACCGTGCAATTAGCGTTACAATCCGGCGTGTCAACGCCGCCGTCATCGCATTCCTCCCCCTTGTCGATGACCCCATCGCCGCATCTCGGCAGGGTGCAATCCGTACGGCACGCATTCGGCACGGTGTCGGAGTTTATGTGAGTGCAACCGGGAGGAAGATTATCGGGGTCGGTTCCGCAATCACATTCTTCGCCTGAATCGACGATGCCGTCGCCGCATCTCGGCAGGGTGCAATCCAAGCGGCAGGTTGCGTCCGGTCTGTTGCTGTTGCCAATCCCCTCGTCGCATTCTTCGTCTGAATCAACGACCCCGTCGCCGCAATACGCCCAACGGCAGGTGGTGCGGCACGCGTCGGGTTCGGTGTCGGAGTTCATGTCCCCCTCGTCGCATTCTTCGCCTTCGTCGACGAAACCGTCGCCGCAGCCGGCATAGCGGCAATTGGTCCTGCATGCGCCGGGGACTGTGTCCGAGTTGATATGAGTGCAACCCGGCGGCAGGTTGTTCGGATCCATGCCGCAATCGCACTGCTCCAATTCTCCGGGGCCGCCGATTTCCCTCACGAAGCCGTCGCCGCAGAAAGCAGGCCTGCATGTGCCGTTCGGTCCGGACGGGCATTCATCGTTTACATTGTCGTTTCCATTGTCGCATTCTTCGCCTGAATCGACGATGCCGTCTCCGCACCTCGGCAGCTTGCAAGTGGGCCGGCAGCGATCGGGTTCCCAGGCGTTGAGCTCCCCGTCATCGCATTCTTCCGGTTCTTTTTCGGGATCTGCATAACGGCCCTCCCTGTGGGTGTCTACGATGCCGTCACCGCACCTCGGCAGGGTGCAGTTTCGCCTGCACCTGTCGGGGAGATTTGCGTTGTCCCCGCCGTCGTCACATTCCTCGCCCGGTTCCAAAATGCCGTTTCCGCAATCCACTTGAGCGCAGATAAAACCCTCTCCCTCGGGATTGCTGACGCATTGATAGTTCTTGGGACAGAAATACCCTCCACCACAATCCGTTACCTCGATTTGCGATACACAACCGGCTTGCGGAAACAACGAACCGATCAAAACGGATCCAATCAAGACGGGCGCGGCGCATGCAGTGATAAAGATTAAACACGCTTTCAGCCTTTTCGAAATATGGGTGGTTCGAAATCGATAAAAAGTATTCAAACTGATCTTCATGGCAGGTTCCTCTCAGGACCGGGGGCCGGTATGAATAAAGCCAAAACCTCACTATATAAAATATCAAAAACGACGTGTTGTGGCAACCGGATAAAAGTGGTGCCGGCCCATAGGTGATTTCTTGTGTTTACATGCGGTTTCGGGAGAGGGTATAAGCAGGGCCGCTGAAGATCAGGAGAAAACAAAGCATTTTTCGTAAACAGACGAAAAATGAGGTTTGTACAGAGGTTGACATGATTTCATTGAAAGATCCCATACTTGTTACAAGCGCGCTTCCTTATGCCAACGGCGACATTCATATCGGGCACCTGGTTGAGTACATCCAGACAGATATTTACGTGAGGTTTCTGAAAATGTGCGGCCGTGATGCTATCTATATGTGTGCGTCCGACACTCACGGCACCCCGGTGGAATTGAAGGCAAGGGAACTCGGGGTGACCCCCGAGAAGCTTGTAGAGCGATACAACCGGGAGCATTTTGAAGATTTCAAGGCATTTCAGATCGAATTCGACAGGTTTTATACCACGCACTCGCCTGAGACCCGCAAGCACAGTGAAAATATTTTCGCACAGTTAGACAGCCGGGGCCTGATTGAAAAGAGGGAAGTGGAGCAAACGTTTTGTGAAACCGACAAGCGTTTTTTGCCGGACAGGTTCGTAAGGGGAACATGTCCGAAATGTTCGGCCCCTGACCAATACGGGGATAACTGCCAGGTGTGCGGGGCAACGTACGAACCCGTTGAGGTGGATGACGCTAAATGCATTATTTGCTCGAATCGACCGGTCAGAAAACGATCAGTTCATTATTTTTTCAAGCTCAGCGAGTGCAAGGAGGGACTTCAACGCTGGGTGAAAGAAGAGGGCAATCTGCACGAAACCACCAGGAATTGGGTGGAAGGTACATTCCTCAAAAACTTGAGAGATTGGGATATTTCGAGGGATGCTCCTTATTTCGGATTCCTGATTCCCGGTGAAACCGACAAGTATTTCTATGTCTGGCTGGATGCGCCCGTGGGTTACATCGGCACAACCGACAAGTATTGCAGTGAAACCGGCCGTGATTTCGACAAATACTGGAAAGACCCGGGGAGCACCATCATTCATTTCATCGGCAAGGATATCGCTTATTTTCATACATTGTTCTGGCCGGCCATGTTGATGAACTCGGGTTATCGCGTTCCGGACAGGGTCCAGGTTCACGGTTTCTTGACTGTAAACGGGGAGAAGATGTCAAAGCGCACCGGAACAGCGGTAAAGGCGCGGACTTACCTGAAGCATCTTGATCCTCAATACCTTAGGTATTACTACGCATGCAAATTGGGCCCCACGAACGCGGACATCGACTTGAACCTGGAAGACTTTGCTTACCGCGTGAACGCGGATGTCATAAACAAGGTCGCCAATCTTGCAAGCAGGACACTGGCGATTTTGAACAAGCGGTTGGGCAATCGCGGCGGAAAGATACCTTCGGAAGACAAACCATTGCTTGCTGAAATGAGCGCGCGGCTTCCCGAAGTAAAAGACTTTTACAACCGTTGTGAATTTGGAAGGGCAATGCGTGTTGTTGTTGAGATGGCGGAGAGAGCGAACAAGTATTTTCAGGACGCTGCTCCCTTCAGTCTTGTAGCTGAAGATCCGGAAAAAGCGAGAGGTATCTGTACCACCGCGTTGAACCTGGTGAAGATGATCGCCGGCAGTCTCAAGCCGGTCCTTCCCGAGCTTGCAGCGGCTGTTGAGGAAAGTCTCGGCTTGGAGGCGTTGCGTTGGGAAGATCTCGCTGAACCCCTTGAGAATGCGGAGGTCAAGACTTTTAGAAGGCTCATCGAGCGCGTGGATGGAGAAAAGATCCGGGCCGTGATCGAGGAAAGCAAGGTTACAGAGGAAAACGAGGGTGAAGTTTCGGGTGTGGATAAAGACGAAAGCGCAGTGGATCCGTTCGAGAGTCTCATAAAGATCGATGATTTTGCCAAGGTGGATTTGCGCGTCGCACGGGTGCTCGAGGTTGAAGATGTGAGAGAAGCGCGATCTCTGTTGAAGTTCACCCTGGATCTGGGTCGAGAGAAACGGCAGGTGTTCGCCGGGTTGAAAGGTCATTACAAGCCTGAAAAACTCATTGGGAAGAACTTGATTGTCGTGGCCAACCTGGAGCCTCGCAAAATGCGTTTCGGCGTAAGCGAAGGAATGATACTGGCCGCTTCTTCGGGAGATGACGTGATAGTGGCGGAAGTGGGGGGGAACCCGGCCCCGGGTTCCAGGCTGACCTGAGGACCGGTTTGGTCAAGAGGGAACCTTTTATTTATTGAACAAACAGATTCTATTTGTTCATGCGTGACAAGCAACTTATGTCGGGGGCTGATTAACACATTGGGGCGAAAAACCAAAATTGCAACCTCCTGTTGCTGGAAAAGCTGCTTTTTATAATGGGGTTGTCTTTAGTTGTTTGTTAATTATACTTGCAAAAAACTTTAAAATGAGTGAAAAACTCACATGAGTTGAGCAGAATAAAAACAGAAAGAGAGGATGCATGGACAAAATTTCGCAAGTGATGGAAAGGTACAGAATGTCGGCGGGCACGGGCGGGGTTCCGCTTTCCTATGCTGATTTGGGTGAGCGGATCGGAGTTTCCCGCACCCAGGCCGAGAATTTTTGCAAGGGCAGATCGATTCCGTCGGATGAGGCCGTGTTGCGGATATCCGAAGAAATCGGCTACGATGAAAAGAAATTGATGGTCTTACAGCATCACGATCGGGCCCCCGATGAGGTCAAGCCGGTTTGGCGGGAAATCATGGGGCGGTTGGAAAAATTCCGGGGCGAAACCACGGCCGACCCAAAGTTGATGGAATTGCTTGAAGAGTACAAGGAAGTGCCCGCCGCGGTGCGATCCAACTTTGTAAAACTGGCCGGGCTGTTTTTCAGACTGGAAGGGCCTTTCCAGAAATACATGGTCGACCTGATCGAAGGGTGGATGTACAATAAGAAGCAGTTTGATTGAAAAAGGTCGCTACTTGACAGAGTCCGACAGGATCAGTGTTCGGGTGGCTTTTACATGGAGGATGTCGCTGAAAATCCAAGATGCGCACGCGATGATTTTTGATCCGGACGTAACATTTGAAGTGATGTAAATCCTCCATTTTGTGCTTTTTTCAAGAAGTGAATTTTCTGTTCTTTCCACGCTGATAGCCTGAATAAGGGTTTTCAGGTCAATCCTTCGGATCTTTTTTCCGGTTCTGAGTTCTCGCATAATCTCGGGTTCTTTCAGAAAATCGCCCACCTTTTTTTGCATTTCTTCATTTGTGTGCGGGTGTTTTGTGGTCACGTCCAGGATGACCTCCATTCCCTCCACGATCTTGGAAATCGGCTTACTTACTTCATCGATCGGAAATATGTCGATTATTCTGAAACCCTCCGGACAAGCCCGTTCAACTCTCCCAAGAAGATCATCTTGTGCGGGTGGAAAAGCTTCCACTTTCACGTCTGCTGTTTCATCGAGACCTTTCCAGCCAAGCGGAAGAGGGGGCGGGAAAACTATTTGCGGCTTGGGGTGAAATCCGCGGGAGTATCGAAGTTTAAATCCTGCTCTTCTAAGAGCCCTGGGCAGGTTTCTGACCAGCGCAAGGTGACCCCAAAGAGTGGCGGGGCCGTCTACTTGGTAGCGTATTCTGCAGCGGATCTCGGGACCGTCTTCTTCAGAGGTAGGGTCAACTTCGCGCCGGTGATTTTTTTCCGATTTGTACCCACTTTCGGCCCTTTTTTTCAATTCTTTCAGATCGCAACCCACTCCGCAACCGTGACAAATCATGGATCCGCGTTTTTCATCGAAAGCTGAGCAGGGTTTGGTGGGCTCGAAATGCATGGCGCGGAGATGCTCTTTTTCCAGGAAGCTCTTTTTTACGCCCATGTCGAGGTGGTCCCATGGAACTCGGTCTTCAACAATGCGGCCTTTCAACATGGTCGCCGGGTCTATAGAGTTTTTTTCGAATGATTCTCCCCATAACGAGAGGTTTAGTTTTTCCTCCCATCCGTCGAAACGGCAACCAAGTTTGAACGCGTCCTCTATGACGGGGGCGAGGCTCCTGTCCCCCCGGCATAGCACGGCTTCCAGGAAAGTGGTTTCGGCCGGGTGAAACCTGAGGCCCATGTTGAGTCCCCTGCTGTCTCGGCGCATGAGCGACTGGACGCGCTTCACTTCGTCCTTGTCGATCATGGACGCCCATTGGAGCGGCGTGTGAGGCTTGGGCACGAAAGTGGATACAGCGCACGTTATCCTGGGCGGCCGGCCTGAAGATTTCTGTTTTGCACAATGGATGATCTCTTTGACGAGTTGGATGATCGCCAGGACATCTTCATCCGTTTCTTCAGGCAGTCCTATCATGAAATAGAGCTTGATCCGGCTCCATCCTCTTTGCGCGACTTTTCCAACGGTGTCGATCAAGTCACTTGTAGAGATGTTTTTGTTTACGAGGTCGCGCATTCGTTGGGTGCCTGCTTCAGGCGCGAAGGTGAGACCTCCTCCCCTCCCCGTGCGAAGGTCGTCCAGTAAATCGTCTCCAAGACCATACGCCCTGATGGATGACATCGATAACGAAACGTTGCAATCGCGCGCTGCGTCCGCTGAAAGTTTGAACAAATCTTCCAGCCTTGAATGATCCGCAGGAGAAAGCGCGGTAAGAGAGACTTCGTCCCAGCCTGTGTTGGTTACTCCACTTTTGAGAGCGGTCGCGGTTTCCAGCGGAGAGCGCTCCCTGACCGGCCTATATATCATTCCGGCCTGACAAAATCGGCACCCTTGCGTGCAACCTCTCATCACTTCCATGGAAAGCCGGTCAAACACTGCTTCAACCGACGGCACCAGCCGGCGGCCCTCGTCCGTAACGAGATTCTTCGCCCATGTTCTTCGCGCAGCGGGAGGATCGTCCTGTCCGCCGACCACGATCAATCCGTTACTCTCCGTTGTCGAGTGCATAAGGGGAACATAACAGGGAGGAAGCAGCGAAAGCCTCCTGAGTCTTTCCTCACGATCGATGCCCTCTTTTCTCCACACGGATTCTTTTTCAAGGATCATGGGAAGCATTTCTTCGGCTTCACCGATGAAAAAGAAATCGAAAAACGGAGCGATTGGTTCCGGGTGTGCGGCGATGGGTCCCCCTCCGCACACCAGGGGCAGGGGATCGCTTCTGTCTGCTGCCCTGAGAGGCAAACCGGCGAGATCCATCATTGCCAGGCAGTTCGTATAGGATAGCTCGTATTGAAGGGAAAATCCCAGTATGTGAAAATCCGAAAGCGGTCTTGCGTTTTCAAGGCTCACCAGTGGAATGGATCGGGAGCGCAAAGCTTCTTCCATGTCGCTCCATACCATGAACACCCTTTCGCACAGCATGTCGGGTCGCGCGTTCACCGCGTGGTAGAGCACCTGCAATCCCATGTGCGACATGCCGATTTCATACAAGTCCGGAAAGGCCAAAGCCATTCTGTGAGGCGTATCGTTCCATGATTTTCTTATTTGACCGTATTCATTTCCCGCGTATCGAACAGGTCGCTGAATTTGCGTCAGCCAGTTTTCGTAATATGGGTGCTTGAAGTGCATTCGCGGGAGATGCTCACTTTCGGGCGGTGGTTGGAGTATTCAACTGTATTTTCCAGATTTTCCATGCTCTTTCAAGCGGGAAAGGAATGATTCCGGGTTATGGAGAGGATTGGGCAGGAAAGCTTTTGCGCCGAAGGCCATCGCTGATAACGCCTGTTCCTTGCCGGTTTTGTCCGAGTAGGACAGCAACGGCGCATCCGTCCACAGGCTTCGGGTATTGTTTAACACGTTTTCGTTTGCATGGACCAGGAGATCCAGGTTTACGATGACAGCGTCCATCTCGTAGCGTTGAAGCTTGTGCAGTGCTTCTTCCATGGATTCCGCTCTCAACATTGGAAATCTCTCCGTCTTGAAGAGATCTTCCAGTTTTCGCAATATTTCAGGATTTTGCTCTACGGCGAGGATGCGCATCGCGCTTTCGGAAGAACAGGGTTTCGCCCCGCTTGTGTTGGGACTCATGAGTTCATGTTTTCGTCTCAGGCCCTTCTGCAGAATATCGTGAATCGCACCCAGACCCTTAAACGGTTTAGAAAGGAAACCGATGTGTGTTTCACCGGGAACCTGAACGTGGGGATTTCCGTCTTTCTCTGAAAAAACCGTTGCTATCGGAGTACGGTATTGAAAACGGGCCGCATCTTCAATCAGAAGCCGACAATTCCATTTTGTTCCCGTGTCGGACAAGATCAAAAGGTCGAATTCAGCGTTTCGGATTTCCCGGGCCGCGTCCTCAATGGTTCCTGCCGGGATGCAGTTCCAGCCCAGCGCCTTTAAACCGGCGGAGAGCAAACTCCGGACCATTTTGTCGGGTTCCGCGACCAGGGCCGAGGGAACTTCTTTCAAACCGGCGCCACTTGATATCCCGGTTTCTTCGGCCGGTTGCGCTTTCATCGTCACAGTGTCGTTAAGCGCTTTCCTGATCATGCGGATCTTGTTTTTGAGTGTTGTTTTTTTTGATGAAGCCGCCATGGACTCCAGCGTCTTGGCGAGCTTGCGGATTTTGAGACGGCGCACCCTGCGCGAAACGGCCAAGTCCACTTTTTGAATCAATACGTCCAGACCTTCTGTAGGCTTTACCAGAAAATCGGATGCGCCGAGTTCCACACCTTCCACCATTTCTTTCAATTCTTCTTCTTTACCCACCAGGATGACTTCCAGGTCGGGGCGTTTCGATATTACATCCGCGGTGGTTTCAAGAAGGGAGTCTTCCAGGACCGAACTATCCAGCAGCACAACATGGAGACCACGGCGGGCCAGCAGTCTGTGAAAGGTCGCCTTGTCCCGACCTTCCAAAACAGTGTGTCCACGCTCCCTGAGAGCGTAACATGCAGGCTCGGAGACCCTGGCGACCAGAGCGGCCGGAACGGATGACATCGATTCGAGCATCTTGTGAATCTCGAACGATACCGGATCCTTGTTGTTTCCCAAAACCTTCATGGCTTCCCGTATCAAAGTGGAATGAACAATGTTTGTTTCGCGACGTTTGAGAGCGGCGCGAACGTGTCCCGCAAAAGCTCTGAAGCTGCGGAAAGGCTTTACCAGGAAATCCGAAACCCTCCAGCCGTTTTTTTTTCCGATTTCATGAATGTCTGAAAAACCGGCCATCAGCACGATTTCAGCCAGGGGGTCGCTTTTCAGGATCTCCATCATGAGCCTGGAAACACTTTCACCCGAGTGTGGTTCCTGCGCCAGGAGGAACAGGTCGAAACAGGATTCGTCGGCAAGAAGAACCTCCGCTGCTCTGGGCGCAGGCGCATGGACGACGTTTACCCCCATGTGTGTAAGCATCTTGACGAGGATGGACGCTATTTCCTGGTTTTTTTCAAGCACCAAAACGCGGTGCGGCTCGGAGGGCATGTTAATCCGGTTGAGCGCGCTCGAGACTTGTTCGTACACTGCTTCAAGCGCTTTGTCCGAGCTTTCGGGTATTGATTCCGCCGGAGAAGATCCCCTCCACGTGGATTGTTTCGTGTCGATCGATGACCGAGACACTTCCCAACCATGCAGAGCCTGTTTGACCTCTTGTGCTGAACAGTACCGACTTGACTTGTCTTTTTCCAGCAGTTTGAGAATCACTTGCTCAAGGGCTTCCGGTATCGCCTGGTCGGCGATCTCGGAAGGTTTGCGGGGCTGTTCTTGTTTGTGGGCCTTTAAAAAATCGTACGGATCGTCGAAATCGAACAAGGGTTCTCCGGTCAACAATTCATAGAAGACGACTCCCAGTGAGTAGAGATCCGTTTTGTCGTCAAGTTGATCGCCCCTGCATTGTTCGGGCGACATGTAGAGAGGCGTGCCGAATATGAACCCCGCGTCCCTGTCGGCCCGTCCCTCTACCAGGGATATTCCGAAATCCACCAATTTCACCTGCTCCCGCCCGTCTTGCAGCCGCTGAATCATAATATTGTCGGACTTGATGTCGCGGTGAATGATGCCCATGGAGTGAGCTTCGATCAGCGCGGACAGAACTTGTTGTATCAGCCGCGTTGCACGCCATGGTTCCAGCGGACCTTCCATGTCCAATACCTCAAGAAGAGTCTCTCCGGAGATGAACTCGGTGACAATGCATGGAATTCCATCGGACGTTGTTCCGAAATCCAGGATAGTGACCACGTTGGGATGTGACAGTTTCGCGATGGCTTCCGCCTCGTCGTGGAAGCGTTGTAGTTCCGCCTTGTCCGCTATCAAATGATGGCGGAGAACCTTAACCGCAACTCGCCTCCCCAGCACCCTGTGTCTCCCGGAAAACACGGTTCCCATGGCGCCGTGTCCTATGGGCTCCTCGATGACATAGTTTCCAAGGAGCGTTTGTCCTATGAGTGAATCATGCTGGTTGTTCATGATCCTCTCCTTCTATTAAGGTTTCTCCGGCTTCCTGCATGGCATTCATTTTGTAATTTAGAATTCTCCTTGTAATGCCGAGGGCTTTGGCCACTTGTGACTTGTTTCCCTCGTGTAATTCGAGGGCCTGGGCGATTGTGTCGAATTCGAACTTTTCCACCGCTTCCGGCAGGCTTATTGACCCGCTCAGTACAAGATCTTGAAAAAACCAGAGGTTTACTTCATCTTGCATTATCGACGCAGGCAAGTGCTTTGTATAAACGATTGGTCCCGGCACCAAGGCCATGAGTTGTTCGGCGAGGTTTTCCAATTCCCTGACATTTCCGGGCCACTCGTGACGCATGAGGCGGTCCATTGCGTCCTGGGAAATTTCCTTTGGTTCGATTTCCTCTCTTTTGGCGATTTTCTTCAAAAAATGCCCCAACAGCAGTGGAATGTCGGAACTTCTTTCCCTGAGAGCGGGCAGTTTCAGCGGCACGACGTGCACCCTGTAAAACAGGTCTTGCCTGAACTCTCCCTTTTCCACCATTTCCGAAAGATCCTTGTTCGTGGATGCTATCAACCTTACATCCACTTTTATGGATTTTGTTCCGCCGATTCTTTTCAATTCTCTTTCCTGGAGCACCCGCAGGAGTTTCGCCTGGCTGTTGGGACTCAGTTCGCTGATCTCGTCCAGGAGCAGGGTTCCGTGGTTCGCTTGTTCGAAGCAACCCGCCCGGCTGGTCATAGCATCCGTGAAAGCGCCTTTTTCATGGCCGAAAAACTCGTCTTCCAGCAGGTTGTCCGGTATGGCTGCACAATTGACAGGCACGAAAGGACCGTCCCTGAGCGGTCCGAGTTGGTGGATGGCACGGGCCACCAGTTCTTTTCCCGTACCGCTCTCGCCGACGATAAGAACGCTGGATTTTCTGGGCGCAACCATTTCGACCCGCTTGTAAACCGATTGCATCAGGGGATGTTTGCCCACTATGTTCGTGATGCCGTAGATTTTTCCGATTTCCGCCTTTAAGCGCTGCAACTCCCTTTCCATGGCGGTCTTTTCAACCGCTCTCTTCAGTGTCAAACGCAGTTCGTCCATGTCAGGGGGTTTGGTGAGATAATCGAACGCTCCGATTTTCATCGATTCGACCGCGGTGGGGATGTCTCCTCCACCGGTCAGCATGACAACCGGAACATGGTTGTGCCTGGAAACCACTTCACGAAGAGTATTCATGCCTCCTATTCCCGGCATGATAAGATCCAGCAAAACGCAGTCGTATTCATCCTCATCCAGCATCGCCAAACACTTTTCCCCTGAATTCGCGGTGGATATTTCATGATCATCTCCGAGAGCGGATTCAAGGAACATGAGGATGTCGATTTGATCGTCTACAATGAGAATGTGCGACATTTGATATCCTGTTTCCTGCCCGTCGGCCGAAAAGCCGAAAATTCATCCATGTCGTAATGCGTCGATGGAAATACGAATCGTGGGACGGGCCTCTTCCTTGTCCAGTGGAAGCTGAATGGATGCCTTGACACCCGGCTCCTTGTCTCTTGGGCTGATGGAAATCGAGCCTCCCATTCTTTCCACCAGAAGCTGCGCTGTATGAAGGCCGAGGCCCGCGCCCACGCAGTCTTTTGTGCTGAAAAAAGGCAAGAATGCTTTGGATTGAGTGTCTTCGTCAATGCCTTTGCCGGTGTCGGTCACGGTGATCAATATGCTCTTGTTTTTATGATCTTTTTCGACCCGAAGTATGATTTCGCCCTCGCCTTCAATTGCTTCCATCGCGTTTGCAAGCAGGGCCGAGACCGCGGTTTCAAGTTGTTGAGATATCTTGTGATGTTCATCCGGATCGAAATCCGCTATGAACCTGATATTCGGTTCGAGACCCAGTTTAAACTGATGCACAGTGTCGGAAAGTAAACCGCCGAGGGACGTCGTGGAGAGCAGGTTGGTCTGGGATCTCCCGGTCAACGCAGCTGAAAGCTTTTCCAAACGTTTGACAACTTCCAGCATTTCTT
>SLPX01000046.1 GCA_007131745.1 Myxococcales bacterium | reverse complement strand
TTCACCGGGTAAAGCCGTCCAGGGAATTTCCCGGCCAAAAGGCTGTGCAAAACCCTGTGCCCCCACTTGAGAGGATCGTGTGAAACCCCGAGTACAGCCACGGTCTTCGGGTTGAACATTCGATGAAGACTGTCCGTTTTTTCCCTGTCAACGGGATATTCATGCTTAAACATTTTTTCTCTCATAAACTTGCAGCAAAACGTTTTGATGCTTAGGGAATTATTTCCGGAAACCCTGGATGAGCGCCGACTCCCGCTCTGGCCTGCTCGAAACTGAATCTCATGAATTCATTCGTTACAGCTGGAACCCGCCCGACTCCTACATACATCACACCTTGCGCTGCGGAAAAAACAACGGATTGAAGATTGCCGTTGTTTGCGATGGAGCCGCCACCATCTGCCAGGTCCGGCGGGTGTGTTACTCCTGTGTGCGGATTGTAAGTGTCTCTTAAAACAGCGATGGCATTTTCAATGTCCAACAAACCGTACAGGCTGTCATCGCCTCCAGGCTCAAGAATCTGTTCTAAACGCAAATAGCGATTCCATGAACTGTCTCCGGGTCCGACTTCGATACTCTCCCCGGCCATGGACGGTTCTTCAAAATGATTCGTTGTGTATACAATCTCATCCGAGTTCAAATATCGAACTCCCATTTTAGAAGCCGTCATTTCAAACACCGCCGCCTTGCGTGCGACAGCATCCGAGACCATCAGGATTTCGGCTGTAGTGTGTGTCTGTGCCCGCAAGAAAGCTTCCGCCTCTTCGAGTGTAGTCGCATGGCTCAATATCTGCCTAATCATTTGTACATGCCCGCGGCCGTCGGGACTTACATCAGACACGGCGGTGGCCTCATTCGAGGCAACAGATATTCCCGCCTCGTTCATTCCCGAATAGGGCGCAACATTTCCAGGGAATCCCAAGCTTAAATAGGCCAGTTTACCCCTTGGTTCCCTGTAAAAAACAACCGGGTTCTCTTCTATAAAAGAAAGCGCTTCCCAATCAAGGTTTCTTCCGTGCAGAAGCTTTCCGTCCTTGGTAGCAGCCCCTGCTGCTGCAAATTGACTGCACGAAACAGCGTGTCCTCCGTCGAAAAACTCAACTATAACCTCTCCATAAGCCAAAACCAGACACTGATCAGCCGTGATCCCTCCCGGGACAGCGTCTTCGATGCCCCTGCATTCGTCAATCACATCATCGTAAGAATATTTCCACGCTCGATCCAGGAATCCGGCGTACACCGCCCAATCCATAAGTATCCAAAGTGCACTGTTTTCTATGAATTCAGCGCCTTCCAGAATCTCTTGCCGAAGAAGACTGCCATGCTGATAACCCATCTCATAAGGCGTACCGTAGAGCCTCACCAACTTTATGTGCCCGCGTTGTTCCAATGTTCCAGCGGGTTTTTCAGATGAACATCCCAGACAAGCAATGATTCCCGCCAAAACCATTGTCTTCCAGGCCGTGCAATTAATCATATTTCTCTCCCTAAATCGAAACTTTCATAAAACACACGGAACTCTATTGATCGAACCACGTAGTTAATTCCTTTTTGATGCCATAGGCTTCACTGTTTGTGCTCTACATGTTATCATTTCTCACATGAGAATCTTGGGTTTTTTTCTTTTTCTTTTCGGTCTATGGGCCTCAAGTTGGGGTATATGGGCAAGCTACAATCGTAGACGACCTATCGATCTCCTCGGTAATTTGATGGCTCCTCTTGGAATAGGTTTCCTGATCCTGGGAGGTGTCTTGTGGTTCGTACCGGGATTTCTTTAAAAACCATCAAGGAAATTCGAATTCTTTGCAGAAAACAATATCTCCCGGATTATTTTCGTAGAAATCTTCCAGGTGGTCGCTGTTGGGCCAGAAATGTCTGCACTTGCCGGTTTTGGAATGAAAAAAAGCACACCACTCACATGTATGTTTCAACTGATAAAGTTTCCTTTCCTTGAAAAAATCGGGATCATAAGAATATTTCAAAACACCCTGTCTCTTGAATGGGTTACCGTTGAGATCCAAAATCAGGCCGAACCGCCTTCTTGATCATCGGATCAGTATCCGTTCCTTCCTCTTTACCACGCGCGCCGGAGGCACCATTACACTCTATCGAGTTCGTGGCAAAGGAATCCCTCAGCGCTCTTATTTCCGACAATGACAAATCAACTGTTTTCACACTGGAATCTTTGTCCGGATGGGTCAAAGCTGTTTCCGAAACAGCTTGGGGCGGCTTTGAAAAAAGGGCCTGGCTCATTTGTGTCTCGGTCTTGTATTCCGACGGAAACAACTCTCTCAAATACTTAGCAGGGAGATCCCTGCTCATTCTTGGTTTCAAAAAAGCAAGAACTTCTGAAAGATCATCTCTCATGGCGGCTATTTTAGCGTATCGTTTCTCTTTCTCCGGGGAAAGCGCTTTCTTCAAAATTTTTGCAAGATCGCCCCGCATTCCAGACGCATCCAATGAGGCTGCTTTCATTTCGGAGTGACCATGTTTCTCTTCGGCATTTACAGGCTCTTGATACCTGGTTCGGGTCAACAGCTCGAACAACAAGAGACCGGCCGCGTAAATATCCGTTCTCACATCCAACCCTTCCCCTTTGAGCTGTTCAGGTGCAAGATAACTCCGCTTGCCGAGCTTAACCGCTTCTTCGGCTTCACCCGACAACCCTATCCATCGCGCAAGACCGAAATCTATAATTTTGACGGCCCCTTCAAAAGAAACCAGCACGTTCGACGGACTCACATCAGCGTGCACCAATCCGGTTCCGGAGGGTGTCTGAATTCTATGTATATAAGCAAGCCCCTCGCAGAGTTCCCTTATTATGAACACCGCCACTTCAACAGGCACCGGCAAATTGTCGGTCCTGGATCTTTCCAATATGCGTCGAAGATCTTTGCCCACCACATATTCCAGCGTCATATAATAACGGCCTTCGATCCGGCCGGCTTCGTAAACTTTCACCAGGTTTGGATGAGACAGGCGACTTGTCAATCCGACCTCTTCCATGAAAAGATCCAAAAACTCCCTTCCCCCGGTGAGATCGTGTCTGATAGTCTTAAGCACCAGAGCACTCGACCGACCCATGCTCGAATCATTCATCGCGAGATGCACTTCACCCATTCCCCCTCTCGCCAACATTCTGACCAACCTGAACGAACCCAAAACCTCTTCCCTGCGGGTAACGTAGAAGTGCTCGCTCTTGCGTCCCGAAAAATGGTTTTTCAGCGCATCCTTCATCCGGCCGGCCGACTCGAATCGGTCTTGAGGTTCAGGAGCCAACCCGGTGCTGAAAAACCCCACCATCCGATCAGACCCGGTAATTTTTTCAATAAAGAATCGAACCCGATGCTCATACCACCTGCGAGCTTCCTTTAAATCCAGTGCTCCTTTTTCCCAAGGCATTTGTCCGGTCAAAGCGTAAAAGATCAGCGCCGCAGCGGAATAAAGATCGCTCCGATGACTCGGCGGTTCTCCATAAATGACCTCCGGCGCCAGGAAATCGGAGCGATTTTCTCCTTGAGCGCTTCCTCCAATAGAACTGCCGGAAGGTTCTCCCATGTCACATTCATACAAGCCGAAACCTACAAGCTTGACCTTGGCAACGTTCGTTTCTTCACCGGAAAAACCATCTCTGATCATCACATATTCCGGTATCAATATACCGTGAACAACTTCCTGTGAATGCGCGGCCGCGAGGCCGTCCAGAATTTGAATTCCTATCTCAACCGTTTTTTCAGCGGAAAAATGTCCATTTATCGCCACCCTACGTCTTAAATCAATTCCCGGACACATTTCCATCGCCAAGTAAACATGTCCTTCATGATCCGCTCCCACGTCGAAAACAGCGGCCACATTCGGGTGCTGGACCTTACCCGTCATTCGTGCGATTCTGGACAATCGCTCGAAAGAAGGCTCTGCACCTGAAAGCTTTCTGCGAGCCACCTTGAGCGCCACTATCCTTTTTACATGTAATTGCTCAGCCTCAAAAACAAAGGCTTTCCCCGTAGAGTCCAGGCGGGAAAGTATTCTGTACTTACCGTCTATGACCCTTCCGATCATTGCGTCCGCTTGTTGAATTTCCATGATCACGACCAGTTCAGAAGGCGATAAAAAGGGTGGGGCCGACCCATCACTCTTCTTTAGAATGGCGAGTTTAGTCTGTATATTCTCAATGAGCAATAGTTGTCTCAAAGTTTCTTTGCACAACTGCTTGACAGCAGAAACCGAATCGTGATCATGGGCGAAAAAGGTGGTCTTGATGCATAATGTCCTGACAATAGGAATCGCCGGTGGAACCGGTTCAGGCAAAACCACGGTGGCAAACAAAATCGCTGCTTCGCTTCCTCATGAAGATGTAGTACTTCTGGATCACGATTCTTATTACCGAGACCAATCTCACCTGAGTCCAAAGCAACGACTTAAAGTCAACTATGATCATCCTAACGCATTGGAAAATGAGCTTCTAATCCACCATCTCAAAAACCTGAAACAGAACAAAGGAGTGGAAAAACCTTTATACGATTTTACAACTCATTCCCGTAAGCCTGAAACGGTTTTCATCCCTCCCGCACCCATAGTACTTCTTGAAGGAATTTTGATACTCGCCGATCCCGACGTTCGGAAAGAATTGAACATCAAGATCTTCGTCGACACCGACGCGGACATAAGGGTCTTTCGCAGAATCCGCCGGGACCTTAATGAACGCGGGCGGGATTTCATGTCCGTAAGAAACCAGTACTACGAAACAGTCCGCCCCATGCATCTGCAATTCGTGGAACCGTCGAAACGATGGGCGGACATAATCATTCCCGAGGGGGGCCGCAACACGATCGCCCTTGACATGGTGGTAAGCAGCCTGCTGCGGCACATAGAAATGAAAGACAAAGAATTCTAAGGCAACTGAACTCGGTGAATTTGAATTGTTTTTGCACCCAGGCCCCATCGTTTGTGAAGCCGCATCACGGCAAGAAAACCCTGACCAAATCTCCATTGCACATTGTGATCTTCAGAATCCAAACTTGAAATTCTTTTCACCCTTGGTTTGCCGCTGTAATTCACATAATAGAGATGCATTTGCTCCGGCTCGGATCTTCTTTGTTTCAGTATTACCGGGTTCTGCGGATCAACCGTCAAGCCCAAGAGAACACTATCCCGGTCGATTACTCTTTGCATAAGTGATTCCGGCCTGTATCGGGCGAGCTCCACCGGCAAAGGAATTTCAACACGCACGTCATCCGTCCGCATCAGCATCAATTTCATGTCTTCAGCCGCCCCCGCAAAATATAAATGGGGCTCGAAAGGAGGATGGTTCTCCCTGAATCTTCTTGTCCTCTCCCACTCTACTGCTTCTTTTATCGGAGTCTCAGAAACAACCTTTCCCTGGGTAAGGTCATACACCGCCTCCCTGTCCGGAAGACGGATATCGGCCTCTGGATCGTAGCGGCCTGCTATCCTGCCTACAGCCTTGAGATAATCATCCCTGAAATAAAGCACCTCCATGTTGGGGTTCTTCAGCCGCCTGGTTTGATCCGTTGTCAGCCTGTGTTGTGCGAGCACGCGGATCTGCGGGTATCCATACACCGTCACGGTAATGGATATTGATCCCCTGGCAGGTCTTTCACTGTATGTTATCAAGGTAGTCTTTTTACCTTCCACTCTGAAGCGATAATCCCTGAACGGCCCTATCTTCTGGATGAGTTTTCCCGACAAATTAAAAACCGCTCCCGAAAAATCCTTGTCGGAATCCGCCGGACTCGTAACCCACGTGATTAAAACATGCTTACCGTCGGGAGCAAACGTCATCCCGGCCGGCATTATTGTATGCCCGGCTATGTTGACGCGGTTTTCTTCCTTGAACCCTTTAGGCGATATAGCGCCTATTACAAGATCGGCTTTCCGGTCCGTAAACACATTGAGATAAGCTATGCTCTTGCCATCAGGGCAAATTGCAAAATGGCTGTCGATATATCCACCGTCAGCTTCAATCACAGTTGCGGGATCGGCCCCAACGGACGCCGTAGACACAAAAAATACATAAAAAAGGCAGGCAAACCTTGAAAACCCTTTCAATTTCATGGAAGCACACTCCTTATTCACCGTTTCGTGAACATTTATACAGGTCTTTGAGAATGTCAACAGCGACTGGAAACATAATTGCGTTTATGGCATCATTCCACTTCTACAAAAGAAGGCTTCCGACCAGAAAGCCGATGCCCTGAAATACGGAGGAGATCATGGCACTCAAAATCATTGAGATTCATTCCAGTGAAGACCCCAAGGAATTGAACACCGAATGGATCGTGGTTGAAAACATCGGAGACGTTCTGCTGAATCTCAGGGGCTGCGAAATAGCCAAAGGACACCAGCATTCAAAAAAGAATCAGAATGTGGCTAAACTTGACCCGGGATTTGCATTGAATCCCAAAGAAAAGAAACGAATCGTTTCCGGGAACCCCAGAAGTACCGTGCAGGGAACCGCACCCGGTGATGAAATCGAAAACTATTTCCTTTTCCTCAAGGTTCCCTACATCACTAAACAGGAAACATCGATCCGGATCCTTCGGGGCCAAGCTCTTCTCGCACATGCCGTCTGGGACCCGGAACAAGAAAATGGCTTGGGGACAAAGGAAGAAAAGAAAGAGGCGAAAGAATCACTGCCCAAGGATTCCCGGTCTTCGACTGCAAAGATAAAAAAGAAAGGATCTATAAAAAAACGCAAATAAATTGCACCCTTTTGATCCCGGGGGGACTCTAAATATACTGAACCGGAAAAAACATGTTGCAAACCCGGACGAAACAAAAGGAAATGACATGAATTTGCTTATTTTGCTACTTCTGATCGGAATTCTCTTCGCCGCGGTGTACTGGGCGGGAAGCGACATAAAACCACGCGCCGGCGGAGGGTGAGGAATCGGTTTTGCATCCGCGTGCCGGGTGGACTACGACGAAGAAGAGAAAGAGAAAGAAGCAGAAACCGATAGTTCTAAGAGTTGATACAAATCATTGTTTTTCACCTTTTACCACCGCCCCTCCTGAAACGTCAGGCTTTTTGACCATGGATATCCCAGTTATTCCGTAAAAAAGTGAAACAAACGGAATCAAGTAATTCAAGAAAGCATAAGGAAGGTAGTACAAGGGAGAAATCCCGAGAGTTGCAAACATATAAGCTCCACATGAATTCCATGGCACTAGAGCCGAGGTAACCGTACCGCCGTCTTCCAAACACCGCGACAGGTTCCTTGAATCCAATCCCATTTTGTCGAATGCCGGCCGATACATCCTTCCGGGTATAACGATGGCCATGTACTGTTCTCCCCCAAGAATGTTCATGCCTACACAAGACAACAAAGTAGCAGCCACCAAGGATCCGACGCCCCTGACAAGGGAAAGCACAGCCAGAGAAATCCGTTGAAGCATCCGCCCGCGTTCCATAACCCCTCCGAAAGACAACGCACATATTATCAAGGCCACCGTGCTCATCATCGACTCCAGCCCACCCCTCGTGAGCAATTCGTCCACCTCTGCAACCCCGGTTTTGGAAACAAAACCGTTTTGAGCAGCCAAAATTATTTCTCCCAAACCCCTGCCCTGAAAAAGCCACGCGAAGACAGCCCCCAGCAGACACCCTATGAACAGCGCAGGCAATGCCGGAATTTTCATGATCACCATTGCTATCACCGCTGCAGGCGCTAAAAGCAAAAGCGGATGAATCGTATGATGCTCCGATAAAACATCCATCACCTGTTTTACATCACCCGCTCTCCCGTGGCCCACATCAAGAAAAATCCCGATTCCCAAATACAAAAGCAACGCAATAACAATAGCCGGCACGGTCGTGTAGAACATATGCTTTATGTGAACGAACAAATCAGTACCGGATACCGCGGGAGCAAGATTGGTAGTATCGGACAGCGGAGACATCTTGTCGCCGAAATACGCGCCGGATACAATTGCTCCGGCGGTCATGGGCGCCGGAACGCCCAAACCGGACCCGACCCCGATCAGGGCCACGCCCACGGTGCCGGCGGTTGACCACGAACTGCCGGTCGCCAGCGAAATAATCGCACATACAACACAAGTGGCGGCCAAGAAAAAACGTGGACTCATCAACCTTAGTCCGTAAACAATCAAGGAAGGAACCACTCCGGCAAGAATCCATGTTCCAATCAAAATCCCTACGACCATCAGAATCAAACAAGCCGGCAAGGCCATCTGGATCGAGGAAACCATGCCCTCCAGGCTCTCCTTCCACTTGACTCCCATGAATCGGGCGATAACGACCGCCACCGCAGTGGAACACACCAGGGCCTGATGAGCCATGGCTATTTTGTAATGGATCACCGAAACACCGAGCGCGGCTATCAAAAAAATTACCGGGATCAAAGCCGGCCATAAAGGCAGATCTTCGACCGCTCTTTCTTTCGCTTCCTTCAAAAACCACCTTTCTGCCCGGGTTTACGCGCGCTGCAAATTGGAAAATTTGTCGGGATTATACTCGAATCCCTTTTTCGTGTCATGCTGTTGCTAAATATGCATCCCGCCCGTGTTGTCGTAAACCTTTCTCCATTCTCCCTTGTATTGAATGCGAAAAGATCGGATAATCAAAAATGGAAATCGGTGGTTTGCAAGATTGAAAGGGCCGTGATGTCGGCAATCACCGGCCCGGGAGGAAAAATAATGATTTACCATTTGATTCGTGTACCCGTTATATGCGGAATCTTATTTATAGCTGTCTCATGCAAACCCAGCGCAAGCGGAAACGGTGAAAACGGCCAACCCATAATAGACGCAGGAAACGGCCCGATCACTTGCGATCCGGGCGAAGTGGAATGTAACGGGGTGTGCGTGAATCCGCAAACAAATCCACACCACTGTGGACAATGCAATCACCAGTGTGATCCAAACCACAACTGCATCAACGGAGTTTGCACAGCTCCCGAGTGCACACCGGGTGAAACCGGATCGTGTTACACCGGACCGCCGGGCACTGAAAACAACCCTCCTTGCCAACCGGGAACGCGAACTTGCGGTGCAAACGGTCTTTGGGGGCCATGTACTGATGAGGTCACTCCAGAACCCGAGGAGATCTGCTACAACGGGATAGACAATAATTGCAGCGGGATCACGGATGAAGGTTGCTCCTGCGACTCGGGCCTGCCAAGCGATTCAAGCGATCCCGTACATTACGCTATGGCCATGGGTATTTGCGAATTCACAACCGAGGACGGAGAAGACTGGGGCCTCATAAGTGCATCCTTTTCACTGGCAAACGGAAGCGGCAATCCGAACCCGAACGCCAGGTCCATCCGGCCGTCATTCGGAGCCACTCAGGTTCAGGAGGGCGATAATATGGTGGTCTTGTCCACAGGGCATGCAGCGGCTCAGGGCGACACCAACCCGAACTTCGCTCCGTTCCAGGGAGGCCAGGATCTAAACAGGACAAGCGGCTTTCCCGCTGATTGGCTGGCTGCAAACGGCGGCACACTTCCAAACGCGCCGGGGTGCCCCGACCCGCAGGATGGAAGCACAGCTTATGACCCAATCATGTTGACCTTGAGAATCCGGGTTCCTGATAACGCCAACTCTTTTAGCATGCGCACCAATTTCTTTTCGTCCGAGTACCCGGAGTGGGTGTGCAGCCCCTATAACGACTTTTTCGTGGTTCTCCTGGATTCATCTTTTGAGGGAGACCCGCCCAACCCACCTGACAAGAACCTGGCCACGTACACCGCGCCCGACAATTCCGTTTACCCGGTCGGCGTGAACCTGGCCTTCGGCAACACGGGGCTCTTTCAGCAGTGTCTAAACGGCCCGACCGGTTGCGGCACAGGCTCTGTTGAAGGAAGCGTGAACACCTGCGTCGGCACCGATGAGCTTACGGGCACCGGATTCGACATTACCAATCCCCCCGCGCAATTTCCCGATGACCCAGGCTGGTGCGGAAGCAGCAACTTGGTTGGCGGAGGCACCGGATGGCTCGTCACCAGCGGCAATGTAGTTCCCGGCGAAATCATCGAACTCCGAATCGCAATATGGGACACCGGAGATCCCTGGTACGACTCGGTCGTGTTGATCGACCGGTTTTATTGGAACATGGAGGCCAAGGATCCGGGAACCATCGTTTACTGAGCTTGAAGTTGAATCCTCTATTTTTCGCTGTCGAATTGAACTCACCGCTATCATTGCACGGTAACCGGCTTCCCGATTGCTTGACGGTTTTTCAGACCTCCGTAATTATGAACATCCTGGGTAGGGGCGTGTGTAGTTGCCTGGAAGGGGAGACCGCGTTTTTTTGAAGAACGGATTGAATCGTGGGAAAAGAAACCGATAAATTCCGTCCAACTCTGGTAATCAGAGCAATGCGGTTGCTGGCCCTTAAAGGCCCGTTGAAAGGAAAGCAATATGCTTTCTCCTCGCTTCATATCAACGCAGGAAAAGCCGAATACAACGACCTTGTAATACCGGATGACACGGTTTCCCGTCACCATTTTTCCATTACAAGGGATATCAAGGGTTTCGTTCTCAGAGATCTCGGTTCCACAAACGGAACCTTTTTGGACGGAGCTAAAATCAGGGAAGGATACATAAGGCCGGGCTCAATCCTGTCGGCGGGCGGAACTCGTTTCAGGTTTTCCATAGGAGAAACCACCAAAGATCCACGGCTTTATAACGGTGAATCATACGGTCCGATGGTGTTTGAAAGCATGTTGATGCGCAAAATAGCCGGCGCTGCGAAAGAAATCGCTCTTTCAGACATGCCCTTTCTCATATTGGGAGAATGCGGCACAGGCAAAAAGACTTTTTGCCGCGCAGTACATGAAGGTAGCACAAGAAATGATCATCCGTTGGTTTTTCTGAAGGCCGGAGACAATGCTCCTCCAAGCGGAAAGAAGAAATCCGACCCCGATATACTCAATCTCTTGAGAAGCGCAAGAAACGGAACCTTGGTGATGGAAGATCCCTGGGACATGGAGACCGAAAAGCAGATTCTTCTGATCAATTCCTTTGAACGCATGTCGCTGGAAGCCGGACATCCCCCTATACGCCTGGCCGCTGTTTCCACCCGGAAACTTTTTCCGGAAGTAGCAAAGGGCCGCCTTGACAAGCAAATGGCCTCTTATCTTGGTTCAATGAGCATCTCACTGCCGGCTCTTAGGGAACACCCGGAAGATATCGGTATCCTGTTTTCTCATTTTGCAGGGGACCCCGGAAAAGATCATCTTGGAGATCTTCCTCTTTTTCTGTTAGATCTATTTAACAATTTTTACTGGCCTGGTAATATCGGTGAGCTGAAACTTATGATCGAGACCGGGTTTCACGGGGTTTCCCGAAAAGAGCAATTATCAACACTCCCGCACTTTGACGAAGGTCTCTCTTTCAGGGAACACAAGAAGCGCTGGGTGAATAATTTTGAAAAATCTTTTTTGCAATGGCTCTACAACCGCTGTGAAGGAAATGTCTCCAAGGCGGCAAGGAAAGCCTCAATGGATAGAAAGCATTTGAACAAACTATTTAAACGTCATGGAATCAAAATATGATGGTTTCATACGCATTCAACGATAAAATCAAGTTTTGCAGGAAGGCCGACCATGGATGATCAAAGCAATGTTTTCGGAGTCTACGGAGTCAGTTCGCCGCTGGTGGGGCGGGACAAGCAATTGCTGAAACTGGATGAACTGATCAGTGACACAATTGAAGAAAAAAAACCTTCAGCCATCCGAATCGTCGGCAATCAAGGAGTCGGAAAAAGCCGCCTGGCAGTGGAATGGCTGACAGGTCAAAAAACACGCCGGCAAGATCTCAGGTTTTTCAAGGCTAACGCTCAACCCGGCGACAGCGCGTATCAAACCTGGAGCCGCCTTCTGAAAACACGCTTCGGAATATCGGAAAAGGATTCAAGCGAAGAAATCCAGGACAAACTCAGGTCCGAAGTAACCGATGTTTTTGAAGAGCGGCGGATGACCGAGATTCTCCACTTTCTCGGCTCTTTTTTGGGAATCACTTTTCCAGACAATCCATTTCTCAAAGCCATGGAAGAAGATCCCGCGCAACATGCAAATATCGCGAAAACCGTGCTGCGCAGGTTTTGGGAAGCAGACGCTCAACAAAGCCCCTTGGTTCTGGTGCTGGAAGATCTACACCTCGCGGACGAACAAACCCTCGAAATTCTTCAACACGTGGCTTCATCGGGTGCAAATGTACCCTTGGTGATAGTGGGAATCGGCCGAACCGAAGTGCTCGGCCGCTGGCCTCATCACAAGGATGAAACAGCCGAAACACCTGTAAAATGGCAAGAACTCAACTTGGGTCCCCTTGATAAGAAAACAGCCCAAAGCCACCTCAGGGGTCTGCTCAGAAGGATCCCTGATATCCAGGAAGAGTTCATAAGCGATGCCGTGGAAATGACGGGTGGAAACCCCTTCTTCCTTGAGCAACTCATAAGATTGCTCATATCCAAGGACATCATAACCGTAGACGATGATAAATGGTCGCTGGATTGGAAGAAGTTTCAATCAACCGACCTTCCTCTATCGGTTGAAGAAGCTGTACAGGCAAGGCTTGCCGCTCTTACCCCAAGGGAACGAACTCTTCTTGAGATGGCATCGGTTATGGGCAATGTTTTCTGGCAGGGCGCTCTTTTGGCGTTGTCCCGACTCGAAGAGGAACCGCCGGGTTCGGATGATGTGTGGAGATCGGAATCTTTAGAAAAAGAAATACATGAAACAATCGAGAGCCTTGTAGACAGGGAATACTTGATGAAAATGCCGGACTCCTGGGTTCCAAGAGACATGGAGTTCGTTTTCAAGCACAATCTCGAATTTACCATGATCAAAAGTGCCGCTCCTCCGAAAAAAACGAAAACGAGGCACATGCTCGTCGCCCAATGGCTGGAAAGCCGTCTTGCCCAAAGAAACGAAGAACATTTGGAAATGCTGGCACAGCAATATGAAGAGGGAGGCAACAAACGTCGTTCAGCATATTGTTATGTCCGTGCAGGAGACATAGCGAGAGAACGATTCGCCAACGATCGCGCAATAAGGTTTTATGAATCAGGCTTGAATCTTCTTGATCCGGAAGATTCGCTTTCTCGGATCGACACATTGCACAATCTGGGCGATGTAAGGGCACTGGTCGGCCGCACGACCGAAGCCTTGAATGATTTCGAAGAAATGCTTCAACACTCATATATGCTGGACAACTGGAACAAGGGTGGAGCGGCCCTGGGCCGGATAGCGAGGATATTCAGAACAACCGGAGATTACGACAAGGCTGTTGAATATTACAAAACAGCGCAACGCTTGTTTTTGCGGGCCTCGGATCGACGAGGCGTCGCCGGAACCCTTGATGATCTCGGAAAAGTAATGTGGCTCAAAGGGGACTACGGTACAGCGTTGAAGTTCCATTTCGAAGCCCTTTCTATTCGTCGAAAACTGGCCGATGACAGATCCACCGCCTTCACAATGGGCAATATCGGCATCGTTTACCAAGACAGCGGTCAGTTTCAAAAAGCTCTCAAATACTTTCAAAGGTCATTGGAACTCCGCGAAAAAGTCGGGGATCGAAGGGGAATGATACATGCCGCTACACATGTTGGTTCTGTTTGGCAAGATCTAGGAGAAGAAACACGGGCACTCAAAATCTGGAATGAAGCGCTGAAAGAAGCATTCAACATGGGAGATCGAAGTCAGCAGGCCTACCTCCTGGCCAATCTGGGCGACATAAAGAAAACAGAGGAGGATCCGGACAAGGGTAAAAGCGATCTTTTGGCGGCAGCCGAAATAGCGGAAGATCTCGGTGACAAAAGACTTCTTGGAGAATGCTACCGCAAGCTGGGAGAAGCGGCAGCGGAAAAGGAAAACTTCGAAGAAAGCAGGAAATATCTCATGGACGCCCTGGAACTTGCGGAAACAACCGGGAATAGGGCTCACGCGGGCGCAGCGCACCGCACATCGGCAAAATTGGCTTTTAAAAGAAATTTGTTTGCAGAAGCGGAAAAAGAATTTCAATCAGCCTTGGAGATTTTCTCGTCCCTCGGCCACCACCTGGAAGTAGCCAAAACGTGTGAACTCATGGGCGGCTTTTACGCTGAAATGGGAGAATCGGAAAAAGCCGCTCAATTCAACCAAAGCGCAAACGATATCCGCGCGAAACTGGTTGGCGCGGCCGCACAAACAGACACATACGAAGAAAACATACAAGAAGATGAATCTTCAGGGCAAGGCGAAGAACTGTCCGTAGATGTAGAAATCGAATCCTGAACCGAACCGGCAGCAGTCATGCACTGTCCGCCGATTCCAGAGACAAATCTCCTACAACCACTTCGACTTATCCCGTTTGCAAACGATTTTCAGCATGTCAAATGGGTGAAAAGGTCCGGATCATGACAACAGGATCATAGTAGAGTCATTTCCGTCTTTTCTCACAATCGGGAATTCTAGTTCACTTCACGGTTGAATGAACAAGAAATCAGCTTTGCTAATCACACAGGATTTTAGAAAGCGGGTCTGCCTGATGACGTGGCGGATTGCATGGCACGATGCTTGCTCAAACAGATTGCAGATAATAACGAATCTCACCCGTTTTAAAGAAAAGGAGCAGGTATCATGCAGTCAAAAACTGATTTCAAAAAAAATCTTCCATGTT
>SLPX01000371.1 GCA_007131745.1 Myxococcales bacterium | reverse complement strand
ATGGATTGTTCGGTTCGCAAACCCCCGGGAATTGTATTTTTTCTTGCTAAACCGTCTTCCGCCTTGTTAGGTTGACCGAAAAGGAGACTCAGATGCGTTTTTCACGGAATCGTCTACTCGATCTTAATGTGATATTTTTATGGGCCTTGCTTTTGCTCTTCCCCACCCCGGCCACTGGATCCGGGGTTGAAAACGTGGAAGCATACTACCGTTATCTTTCCATTGACGTGGCTCCAAGGGATCTATCGGGACCATGGGGAGCGGTCACCTCGGTGGACGACCGGCGCGCAGTACCCACCTTCTTGTTTACCGGGTTCAATAGGGCGGCCCGTGGAACCGGCTCGCACACGGCCGCATCTCATTTCGGAGCGCTGGCCAGGCACAAGCTGTATCGATTGGCGCATTTGTATCATCTCGACCCGCCTTCCCTGGCTACAGCATTCATTCATCAGGTGATGGATCCGGGGAGAGGGGGCGTACTGGTGGCCTTCAGACAGCACCTCGGGCAAATTCCGGTTGTGGAAAACGAACTGAAGTTTCTTTTCAAGAGAAATGGAGAGCTTCTGGCAATGTCGGGGAGGCTTCATCCTGCGGCGAAAGGCCGCGTGGATCCCTCGGCTTTTTTGTTATCATACGAGGAAGCCTTGGCCGAAGCGCTCGCGGACCGCATGAAAGAGACCTTCTCTCCTGATGGTCTTGTGCCTTACGGAACTCCGAATGAAGGTTTTCAGCGCTACGTTCTGAGGGAAACCGGTGGAGGCCCGGGAGGGTGGACACTGATCTTGCCTGCGCGGGTGCGCAAGGTTTTGTATCCTTTGCCGTCAAGCCTGGCGCCCGCTTATGAAGCGGAGTTTCTGGCCGGATCCCCGGAAGACGGCCGCGTTCATGCATGGCGGATTGTGCTGGCCGCGGCAGACGGAGAGATCCTACAGCGCAGGTACCTGACTTTCGAGGCGTCTTACCGGGTATGGGCCCAGGAAGGGGAGTTACACACTCCCAGAGACGGACCTCTCGAAGATATTTCGCCTCATCCCACCGGCGTGCCGGACGGGTTCCTGCCTGAATGGACCGAACCCATACTGGTGCACATGGAGGGGTTCAACCACGGGCCTGACGGAGAGCCTGATCCGTGGCTTCCTCCCGGGGAGACGCGCACGCGCGGCAACAACGCCAGGGTGTTCATCGATCTGGTGCCTCCGGACGGTTTTGGAGCAGGAGACATGTGGGGAACCGCAAGCAGCCCCGGAATGTTCGACTACTTCTACGATGACTCCCTGATGCCGTACGACAATGACGACCAGCTTCATGCCGCTGCAGTGCAGGCATTCTACACGGTAAACTGGTTGCATAACTATTTCTACGACTCGGGCTTTGACGAAGTGGCCGGCAATGCACAGGAGAGCAACTACGGCCGCGGCGGCCTTGAGGGCGATCCGTTGATTGTGCAGGTGGAGGGAAAAATAGACGGTTGGCAAAACAACGCTTCCGTAAGTCCGCTCGGCGACGGGATGTCTCCCTTCATACAGAATGCTCTCTGGCAGGCATCACCGGTTTTTATGCTTGAAGATGATCGCGTACGCGCGCGAGGGGCATTCTTCGGCGCGCCCCACTATGACCTGGCGGGCCCGATTGTTCTCATGCAAGACGACACCCCGCCGGTCACGGACGGATGCTCCACTCCCACGGTGTCTCTGCAGGATGCGATAGTTCTAATTGATCGGGGCGCATGCACCTTTGCATCAAAGGCCCACACCGCGCAGGAAGCAGGGGCGCTGGCGGTGATAATTGCAAACAACCAACCGGGACAAAGCCCGCAAGAGATGTCAAACACCGACCCGCCGTTTCCGGTGAGCATCCCGGTTATCAGCATAAGCTTTGACAGCGGACAGGAACTCAAATCCCTCCTGGCGGGCGGCCCTGTGTCGGCCACCTTGTTTCGGGATAGCGAGACTCGGCAGGGAGCGCTTGATAGCGGGGTGATAGCTCACGAATGGGGCCACTACATGCATCTCAGGCTGGTTCAGTGCGGAAACGCTCAGTGCTACGCAATGAGTGAGGGTTTTGCCGACTTCATCGCAGGATTCATGACAATACCCGAGTCCGCGGACCCGATGGGCACATACGCAACAGGGGTCTATTCCATCCGGCACCTGCCGGACGCCGCGTACTTCGGCATCAGGCGGGTTCCCTATTCCTCGGATTTTTCCAAGAACGCCTTGGTCTACCGGCACGTCGCCGACGGCGTGGAATTGCCGGACAACCATCCCATGGAAGAAAACATTGCGCCGAACTCTGAGGTTCACAACGCGGGAGAGGTTTGGGGCACTATGATGCACGATCTTTACATGATCTACTTGTCCCAGAGTCAACCTCCGAATCCTCGTTTTTCGTTTTCCGAGGCGAGGCGTCGCATGGCCGATGTACTGGTTTTGGGCATGGCCATGGCGCCACAGGACACAACCTTCACCGAGCAGCGTGACGCTATTTTGGCGGCAGCCATGGCGCATGATCAGGAGGACTTCGAACTCTTTGCAGAAGCTTTCGCCAGGCGCGGCATGGGTACGTGCGCACTCGCACCTCCCAGAGACTCGATGACGTTCACCGGGCTGGAAGAGAGCTATATCTCAGGCCCCGGTCTTCATATCGATGAGGTGACCCTGGACGACGGAGTTTTCTCCTGCGACGATGATGGAATCTTGGATGCCGGGGAGATCGGAAATTTAAATATCACCTTGTTGAACACGGGGACCGGGTCAATGGAGGGCGCCACCGTGGAAGTCAAGGCTCAAAGTGATGATGTCTCTTTTCCAGGGGGCGGCACCGCCGTGTTCGGAACAATCGCCCCATTCGAACGAGGGTCGGCCTCGGTGGAAATAGCTCTCTCGGAAAATGTGACCCAGCCAAAGATGATTTTTTTCGAGTTAACCGTCAGCCATCCTGACAGCTGCGAAGGAGAGATACATCACGTGGTCATGGAGCCGGTCAACCATGACGAACTCCTGGAGGCATCCAAAGTGGACCACGTGGAGAGCCGGCACATTGTCTGGACTCCCGGGGGCACCCATCCCGAGCTGTGGGAAAGGCGCAGCGAAACAATGCCGGTCGCCAACCACTTTTTTCACGGAGATGCCATCGGCACGATATCAGACATCCGGCTCGAGTCGCCCATCCTGGAGGTATCTGAGCACGAGCCGCTTGTATTCAGCTTCAACCATCGTCACCGATTCGAAGAGAGCAACAACACTTTTTGGGACGGCGGGGTGGTGGAGATATCCACAGACGAAGGAGCTACATGGGAAGACGTGGCTCTCTACGCAAGTCCGAGCTACGGTGGAACCATTTCGGATAGGGCCGACAATCCTCTAAGCAACCGGCAGGGCTATGTGGGGGACAGCCCCGGCTACCCGAATTGGGTAACAGAATCCATGGATCTCGGAATGGCTTTTGCGGGACAGAATATCAAGGTGCGATTCCGCATCGGCACAGACCAGGCCGTGGGCGATTACGGATGGGATGTGGACGATATCGGTTTTTCCGGAATCGATAACAAGCCTTTCCCGTTGGTTGTGGAGAACGCGCGAAGTTGTTTTCATCCTCGGGCGGATGCCGGCCCTGACCAGGTGGTAACACCGGGAGCGATGGTAACTCTTGACGGCACCGCAAGCAGGGATCCCGAGGGCGCAACTTTGACCTTCCAATGGATTCAGCTTTCCGGTGAACCCGTGACCCTGGATGACGGACAGACCGCCACTCCCGGCTTCACCGCGCCCATGGTGGAAGAGGTCCACAAAATGGTGTTTGAGTTGACCGTCTCCAATGGTGATTTGGAGGACTCCGACCAGGTTACCATTACAGTGGATCCATCAGTTGCGGGTGACGGAGGCGTGGACCCGGACGTGCCTGGAAGCGGACTATCCCGCGGAAAAGGTTGTCAGTGCAGAGCAGCCCGCTCCAATGAGGGCGTGCCGTTCCTCT
>SLPX01000334.1 GCA_007131745.1 Myxococcales bacterium | reverse complement strand
GCTTATGTCCACAAGGAGCACGAAATGGGCATAGAGCTGGGGTTTTCGATTACGGAACGAACTCTCGGAACGGATCTCCGCCGCGCGGTGATAGAGATCAAGGGAGGCAGATTTGTTTCCGGCAAGGGCAAGTACGTAACATCCTGGGATTTGGGAAGAACCGGGTTAATGAGTTTTCATGGTTTAAACAAAACCGCTGCCAAGGAGCATCCATGGATTCTGAAACTCAACCGGGGCAGGGTTGAAAGGGACAATGACGACAGTTTCAGCCTGGAAGGCATAGAGTTCAAGCGAACGGCTACCGGCCGTTTGCGGCATAAGTCTTTTCTTGTCGGCCAATGGGAGGCGGGACTTGCAACGAATACGTTCAAGAATCTCTTGGAGACATGGGCTGCAGCGTGCAGGGGTATGAGGCAGAATGTCCGCAGCATAAACAAAAAATACAGCGAGGAAGAAGGCAAGTTCAAGATACCGCTTCTCCATGAAAAGGTTGTTGAAGTCACCGCCGGATTGTGTAATGGCATCCAAAAAGTGTCGGAATCAATGGAACCATGGGATGAAGATGCTGTAAACGAAGGCAGGGCGATGATAACTGAAAGCCTGAATCAATCCATGCTCCTTCTCCGGACCCCTCTGGTTGAGTTGGGGAAAAAAATCAATAATGACATGAAGGTTCATCACTGGTGCGGTGACTACAGGACTGAGGGAGCCGAGTGTAAATAATTGAAGGGGGGAGGGGAAGAAACCGATGAAAAAGGCGGTTTTCTATTGTCCCCTGAAAATGACGGGATAAGAGTGCGTGATCTTGCCTTCTGCAAACTTGGGAAATGTCCAGAGGGATGCACTGCGCTGAACGCACTGTGCCACATCGGTGCCATCGAACGCAGGAGCATTCACACTCACCGCGGAAACCCGTCCTGATGGAAGAATAGTAAATGTTATTACTGCTTTTCCCGCCCTTTGTCTTACATTTTCACCCATCAGGCAGAATCTCAGTCTGGAAACTCTCTGCCTGACCACCCGAGCAATGGTTTGGGTCGTCAAGGTGGGGGGTAATTCATCGCTTTCTTCAATTTCGGCAGGAGGCAAGGGATCTCCGATTCGCTGCACATTTGTCTGGAGATCCTTTCCGGTTCCCGCCTTGACGACCGGAACTTCTTCAAGCCCCGACGCTTTTTTGGCTGCTTCGAATTCTTTTTCAAACTCCTTTCCTTCGCTTTTAACTTTGCAAGAAAAAAGGAAGGCTGGAAAGAGGACGGCTATTACCGCCGTGAATGTCAGCTTTTTCATCTTGTCGTCTCCTCTGCCATTGTTTTCGGTCAGCCGCGCCGTAAAAAACAGAATCTATTGAAGTCGCTAATCTATATTATACGACAGATGTGGATTTTTCCACCTCTTGTTCGGGCATTATTTGACCTCCAACAATTGTAATGAAAGCTGCAGGGCGCCTTCGCGGATTCGCAGATGCCGGGTGACTTCCACTGCCCACGTTTCGTGTTTAGGGGAGATCTCCTCGATTCTTATGGTTATGATCGGTTCTGTTTTCGAGCTCGTGGACACGTGGATCGGAGGCGATCCGAAGGTGTCTTCATAAGCGCGCTTTATCCAATCGTGAACAGACACAGTTTCCCCGGAGGTTTTTGTTTCATTTTTTTCGGTTCCGGTCTGAATAACACCCGGTCCGGTTTCAGGAAAAGTTTGCACCGGATCTTGAGCATCAATACTTTCCTTCAGATACACTTCCAGGATTCCCAGGTCCACGAGAGATCTTGGTATGTCGGAAAACCTGTCCAGCGGTACAGTTGGAACTTCAGGTGCAGGATGAATCACTTCGGAAATGAGAAACCCCATGTTTTCCATTTTTCTCTGTCTCTTGATGGTTTCTCTTATGAGAATCTTGTGCTCTGTGCGTATTGCTCCGGGGTTTCCGCTTTTAAGGATCGAAAGACTTCTTTTGTAAAGTTGAGCGGTGGAGCTGAAAGCTTTGTCACCGATTATTCTGTCCATGAGGAAAATATACACTCGACGGTTGGATGGTGTGTTCGGGCTGATCACTCTGTACTTGCGGGCATAGCCTAGATCCACTATGAGCTCCACGGAAAAAGAAGCTCCCATCGCACGCCTTTTGGCGCCGTCGATGGTTGGATCAATACGCAAAGATTCTTCCACGAGAAAATCCAAAACAAATCTTCTTAAGAGATCTCCAGGGTTAGCCATGGTTCTTTCCTATAAGATATCAACGATATAGTAACCCATCCACGGGTTTTAAGGAAGAAGTAGAGTTTTTTTGGTGGTTGGGACAAAAAGACCCCTTGGATGAGTTCGGCTTTTGATTACGTATCCAGAATGATGTCGGCCTGAAGGGTGGAGTCAGGTAGAGTTTTGACTTCCAGTCCGCCGAAGGTGGCGGCTTTGATTTCTCCTTTCCATACAAGCGTTTTTCCATCTACCTTTGCTCCAGAGGCCGTGATGGAATAAAACCGGTCTCTTATTTCGATGTTTTGCATATCCGGTAAAACGATTCCGTTGACCGAGGCTTCGAATATCAGGTCGTTCATAACCGAGACAATCAATTCTTCGCGGTCTAGGTAACTTCCCTTGAGCTCTTTCGTTTCAACGGGCGGTATGTTCACCGTGCCGACGAGATATTCTGCAAGCGCGAGTCCGACGTGTTTTAAAAGATCTTTTTCATCCACGCCCTGCAGGCGGAGCATCACGTCCGCGGAATGATCAAGAAAAAGGTAGCCCAAAATCTATGAATCCTCGATTTGCAACTTTGTTTCAAATGGCTTTGTTTCGGCTGAACCATCTTTTGCTTCTTCTCCACCTGAAAGGAGAATTTCAACCCGCTTTTCCGCTTTTTCCAAAATGCCTTCAGCGCGTTTGACCAGGTTCATTCCTTCTTCAAAAGCTTGCAGGGATTCTTCCAGGGAAAGCTCGCTGTTTTCCAGTTTTCCCACGAGGGATTCTATGCGCGCCATTACAAGGTCAAAGCTTTCTTTGTCCTCTTTCTTCTGTTTAGTCATAATTGCTCCTCAGTTTTCTTCCAGGTGTATGGTCTACTTGCCTTTCCGTTCTGAAATCTTTATGCAGCGGAAACCGATGTCGAAATCCCGGTATTGTTTGTCTATTTCCCACCTGTTCGCGCTTCTTGGAAGCAGGAACATGGAGCAGCAGCTTCCTCCTTTTAATACGGCTTTTTTGGGGCCACATTTTCTTGAAGGGCTGCATCTTGTCCATTCCCAGACATTTCCACCCATGTCCAGGGCTCCGAACGGGCTTTTTCCTTGCGGTCTTTTCCCGACTTCTTCGGGGCGCCCTGGGTTGATCCGGCCGCATGGACCTTGTTTGTCATAAGATCCGTAATTCGCCTTTGAGCAGGAAGCCGTATCGCCCCATGGAAAGCGAAACCCGTTTTTTCCCCTGGCCGCTGCTTCCCATTGGTCTTCGGTGGGAAGAGTTTTTCCCTCCCAGCGACAGAATTCCATCGCCTGCATGAATGAAACTCCGGTTATTGGAAGATTGGGAGAAGCTTTTTTGTCCGAGGAGCTTTTGTTTTTCACCGGAGGTGAGCACCCCTTTTTTTCAATGCATTCAAAATAACGTCTCCTGGTGACTTCGCAACGGTCCATCTGGAATCCTCGGATTCGTACTTTTCTTGCCGGCCTCTCATCGGCCTGACCGTTGTTTGATCCCAGCGTGTAAATTCCCGTCTCCACGAAAACCGGTTTCCTGCAACTCATAGGCCCCTCTTGATTGGAGGTCTTTTCTTTCCCTGCTCGGCCGGCGTCGGCTAAGAGTATCGTTGCCGCGACGACAAAAAGCAATGAGCAGAAAAACCGATCCGGCGGGGTCATGGATAAACTCCTATAACAGTTGTTGTCCCGACCCAGTGGAACGGGAATCAGGATTGGGATAGATTGTCTGGGCCACGGCGTCGGGGATCAGGTCTTCATGATTTGTGCGGCACGACCGCGAAAAGGAG
>SLPX01000113.1 GCA_007131745.1 Myxococcales bacterium | reverse complement strand
CCGCAAAAAAAGGCAGATGGACAATAAGCCGACATCTGAGTTGCGCTTCCGGGTGCAGGGGGTGGTGGAATGGGTGAAGGATGAAGCAACTCGGACGAGCCGCAGATGAAACTCCCGGCAGGGAGGTTCAAACAAGGCGCTCGGCGGTTTGTCCGCTGCCGTATAATAACAGGCTCGCTCGATCCGGGATCGTGGTGCGGAGGCCGAGGTTTTGTTTGCGAAGGTTGTGAAATTTCGAGTTAAAGGGTTCCTCGTATACCGATGCCCAGGAGAAAATCATGAGAAGGAACTTCTTCCGGGCGGTTCAACACGTAGTAACGATAGTTCGCCGAAAGGACCAGTTGGAAAATTCCACCCGATTCCGTTGGCCACCCGTCTTTTCCTTTTTCCTTGCTGAGAGATCGCACCAGGGGAATTCCAACATCCAGACCTCCGCCGAAGTAGAGTCCGGTGCGCAGCCTGCGTTTCGACCACAAGCTTCCAGCTACGTAACCGAAATCGCCGTGCAGATCGAGGTAACGGTAGATTTTCCAGGGAAGTAATTGAAGAGGTCTCCACTGAAGCGCCCCGTGGGAATGAACGCCGTGAAGCGAGTTCTCGTCTTGCCGCCCGACTCTTTCATAGCGTATTCCCTTGGCTAGTCCTATTGAAAGAAGGGAAATGTTCAACTGCAGTTCAATTCCACCAAAACAACCCGGCATGTTGGAAAGTGAGGTGAGTATTATTGCCTGACCTTGAGCGGCGCGTAGACTTGAAGACAAAGGTTTTTCGGCGAGCGCGGTATTCTGCGCAAAACAAAAGCTCCATAAGAAAACAGAAGGAAAGATGATTAACAGCGATAATGAACGTGAAAAAGAGCTTATCCTTGGGAGTTTGTCGCCGGTTTGATCCATGCTATTTTCGACCGTTTTCCGTTTGGGCTGCAGGTTCACGGGAAACTCGCTGGAGAAAAATGGTTGTGTTGTTCACACGTCCGGTGGGTGGGATAGTTTCAATGGGCTGGAATCCGTGGATTTCATCGGGAAGGAAAGGCTTGTAAAGGATCGCCCTGATGCCGGTGTAGGTTCGATAGCTCACGGTCGTGGTGGGGTAGTTGTCGATGAACTTTTCTATGCTTGCGAAAATCTGTTTCTTGGGTTCCGCCATTGCAGCCACCAAAATGTCGTGAGGTTCCTTGTCCAGGAGGTTTTCCAGGATATCTTCGTTGCCGTGAATAACCTCGATCTTTTCAGAAAGAGCCAGTTTCCGTATACATCTGCGAGCGTTTTCAACAGCTTCACTGTCGATGTCGATGGCCGTGACTGTGGATCCATGAATTTTTGCAAGCAAAAAAGCGGTCATGGGAAGATGGCCGCATCCAAGAAAAGCGATTGAGCGGTCGTTCCTGAAGGAAAGCGCCCGGGTGTGATTTTTTGTGAGTGTCAGGTATCGATCCAGCAGTGGAAAGCGGTCTATGATGTCCCACGGATCATTGGTGGTTTCACTGATCTCCCTTGCCAGATGCTTTTCATGAATATCGAAGAAATTGGTGTAATAAATCCGAACTTCGGGAAGTAACCTTTCGATGTCCTTGTCTTTCAAAACCAATTCCGCCAGGTGGTCGCCTACTTTCAGATGTGCGATGTCATCAAGCGCCGAATAAAGACCGTAAAGCTCCTCCGCGTTGAGGTCCGGAAGATGAACTTGGGACAGTTTGGATACCCGGTCGTGAAAGCTCAGTATGTGAGGTTTGATGATCTCCAGACTCTGTTTGCAGTCCAGGCAGCAGCCGGCAAAATGTTCCTCAACGACTTCGTGGTGATGGGTGATATTTATGTCGTGCATCCTCTTTTACTTGCTCTTTTTTCTTGGAGGAATCGTATGAGACGAGCCTCCTTCAGTCAATCTCGAAACACATGAAAACAAGATGTTCTAACCATGGTCGGGTCGGTTTGGAGAATGTCCGTAGAAGGAGGAGGAGGGCTTTTCGAGTCAGATGAGGGTGACTCCGTTTATGGTGAGTGCCATGTTGACCAGGAATTCCATGAATTGGCCGCCGCCGAGATCCGCGTAGAAGTAAAGATTGTTATTCGCGTCACGGGGGTCGGTGCCCGTCAGAACCCAATCGTTGTCGTCGTTCATTCCGTAGGTGTAGACAAACTCCTTGTCAAGCCAGAACCACCGGTCGGAAAAGGAGTCGGATTCATAGCCGTAGGTCTGGATTATGATCTTGTTGTTTGTCAGGTTTTTGATTTGCTGTGCCGGTATCGCCAGATTAATGGCTCTTTTGGCGCCGGCCTTGAATTGACCGTTTCCGAATTCGACTACCAGCCCGGTGTCATGCAGTTCGGTTTTGACGCCGTCCTCGAATTTGAAAACCTTGAATCCGAACATGCCTTCGGAACCGCCACCCATCCATCCGTCATCTTGGTCGATGGCTTCGAGGTGGTCCAGATAGATGACGAATTGGCTTTTGGTCGTCTCTTCGACCGGTTCTCCCACCGGTGCCGCCTCGTCTACGTAATACTCAAGGGAGTTGTTCATCCGGACGATGTTCGCGTTCTTCAGGTAACGTACTGTGTAGGAAATCGGTGCTCCAGGGGATTCCGCTGAAAGCTGTGCGCCGTTGAGAAGGTAATTGCTGAGGGATGAAAAGTCGGTCGCAACCTGCAGGGCTTCCTGTACGTTTCCTCCCAGGGCGTAAGCTTTGACCGTGCTGGATCTGGTGACTCTTTCATATGCAGCAGCCGCGCTCACATTCCCGTTTTGCATTCCGTTGAAAGCTGCATTCAGTTCAGCCTCCAGGTTGATCTTCCTGTCGGTGGATTCATAGACGAAGAGAAACAAACGGCCGAAGGTCACCGAGTCCACATAGCAGACCGGATTCGATGGAGAGGTAAACGGCGCAAGATCATCTGCAGTCACGGATGGTGCAAAGACAGCTTCCGCGCTGTGAGGAGAGTCGTAAGCGATGCTGAAATACTGCTGGGTGAATTTCACCATTACGCGTTCTTTTTCGTCTTCCCAGTTGATGCTGAGAGCGCCGCTGATTTCGGTCGACGGAACGGAGTACCCTGCATTCAGGTTGAACATCACGTGGTTCATGTTGTACACCCGGGAAATTTCGAGCGTTGTCTGGCCCGGGGTGGAACCGTAATGTTGCCCCACTACATCGTTCATCGCCTGGAACACCTTGGATCCGTTAGGTTCGTGTATGGTGGCGGAATAACCTCCGTGGACTCCGGTGACCATCGAGATGAAAATCTCCATTGGCTGACGTTTCTTTCCGGAAATGGGAATAGGATTGATGACCCCGCTTGCAATGCTTTTTCCCTGGATCAGGTTTCCAGGCCACAGCACCGACGCGTTGACGTTGTAGAGAACGAACTTGTCCGGGTGGTTCAACGCTGAGTAAAATCTACGAACGTTCTGCCAGGTCGTGGTCACTTTTGCCTCTCCACCGTCGTGTTGAACTATCTTCGTATCCACCCAGGGTTCGCCGATGGGTTCTTCCCTGTCGATTGAAAGACTCTTTTCCGGTTCAAGTTCAAACTCCTCGTTTTCCTCGACCAGTTCGGCCACGTCTTCTGTGTTTTCAGCGTAACTTTGATTTGGATCGAATGATTCGGACGAAACGCTGTCGTTATCGCACGCCTTTGATCCGAGAAGAGCGATCAGCAATGCTGCTGATGCAAACATCGTCCATATTTTTTTCCAATTATTTAACATTTCCGTTTCTCCTTTCGACTGGTCGGAAAATTCGAACTAGGGTTGTCCCGAGTGCAACGCAAGAATTGTTCCATTTTGGGGAAAACAACCTGGACCGACTTGAAACATGTTGTAAATAAAGGGAAAAATGCTTTGGATTTATGACGCAGCCGGTCGCGAAATTCCGTATGAAGGATAAATGAACCGGCAAGTCTAGTTGCCGGTGGCAGATGAAGCAGCAGGTGAAAAAGACTGCAATCCGTCCCGTAACGCGTGGTAAAAAAAAAAAAAAAAATGGG
>SLPX01000079.1 GCA_007131745.1 Myxococcales bacterium | reverse complement strand
GCTTGGTTTCTTCTGTTTTTGTTTCTTCCGGTTTCTTTTCTTCGAGCTTGGTTTCTTCTGTTTTTGTTTCTTCCGGTTTCTTTTCTTCGAGCTTGGTTTCTTCGGTTTTTGTTTCTTCAGACTTTATTTCGTCGGTTTTGACGTCAAAAGGATAGTTTTCTTTATCTTTGATTTCGTCGGTCTTGACGTCATAAGGGCTGATGGCGGTCTGCTTTTGTTTGTCCGGGTTCTTTTCTTCGGGTTTTTGGATTTCGGATTTTTTGTCCTCAGTCTTTATTTCCGCTGTTTTAACGTCATAAGGACTGATTTCTTTGCTCATTATTTCGTCGGTCTTTATTCTGAATGGATCGACGTCTTCGAGCTTCTTATCCTTTTTTTCTTCCGGTTTCTTTTCTTCGGGTTTTTGGATTTCGGCTTTTTTGTCCTCAGTCTTTATTTCCGCGGTTTTGACGTCATAAGGGCTGATTTCTTTGCTCTTTATTTCTTGGGATTTTTCGCCTTCCTTTTTCTTGTCTTCCCCGTCTTCGGATTTCTTGTCCTTACCAATACTGATTGGTTTGATCCCGATTCCTATTGTAGTCAGTTTTTTCAGGCTTAATCCGGATGATTTCTCTGTAGAAAGAGGGCGAAGTCTTCCCAGTATGGCAGAACCTGCTGCCGGCTTGGATGGTTTATCATCTTTTTCGAATGGTTTTTCAGACGCCGGTTTTTTGTCGGCAGCTTCAGCTTCAGTTTTCTTTTCATCATTTCCGGGCAGTTCGGAGTACAATTCCTCGACTTTTGCCAGAACTTCGGGATTGTCCGCGAAATTCTTCTTTATGTCGCTCAAAACATCCCGGGCTTCGTCGTAGAGGCCCTGCTTGATGTAGAAGACAGCTTCTTCGATTGCTTCGGTCCATTCAATGTTTATTGTGCTTGAGGACAAGCGCTTAGACTTTTGGGGTCTGGTCTCCCCGCTTGATTGGCTGTTGCCGGTTTTATCTGAATTTTCAGTCATGGGATCCTCGACATGCGAAAAATCTGTTGTTCCCTCTGTCCCGTTGTGTTGATTACAACTCGAAATATATGGCTATGGCCAAGCTGGTAATTCCCGTGGGTTGCTTGTTTTCGCACCCTTCGTTTATCGAGTAATCAACATCCACCAGCATCAATTCCTGCGCGCTGCTGCATATGGCGCCGACTCCGTCGCCCACGCTGAAACCGCATACCATCAACGTTTGGTTGTCATCCTGAGTTCCCAAATACATGTCCGATGCTGCATAACTGTGAACAGGATGGGTCTCATAGCAAACATGCCGGCTGATCATTCCATTTCCGGGGTCGTCTTTCAGCATTGTTACCCCCCCGTTTTCAAAGACACCCAGAGAACCTCCATGGTTGGTGGCGTCGAACACCTGTGTTTCGTAGGCGGCTCCGCTTGCCGGATCCAGGGTGGCATCGCCCAGCAGTTCCCAGGGGGTTTGGGATGTGTCCCAGTAGCGGATGCGAAGGGTGCGGGTTTCACCCAGGCAGTTGGCCTCCCAGTGCGCGGCCACGTCGTTTTGAGTCGTGTTTCTGAATCCCGCGCATTGGACAAAACCTTCCGGTGGGTCCTTGTCCACAAAAGCGGCGTTGGGGTTCAGGGTTTCACCGTCGGGGTTGCAATCGGTTGTTGAAAGATTGGAGCAGTCGATTTCACAGTTGTTGTTGCATCCGTCGCCCTCAATGTCGTTTCCGTCGTCGCATTCCTCGTCGCCGGCCACGATGCCGTCACCGCATATCGTATGGCATACGCTGGGTTCTCCTTCGCAATACCAGCCATGTTCGATCTGACAGTTGGAGTCACAGCCGTCGCCATCGTCGGTGTTTCCATCGTCGCATTCTTCGCCATCCTCAATTATTCCGTTGCCGCATTCATTGGTTGCGGCGTCGATGTCCGATGCGTCGATATCCGATGCGTCTACATCTGATGCGTCGATGTCCGATGCGTCTACATCTGATGCGTCGATGTCTGATGCATCTATCACGGCTGCATCCTCGTCCGGGATCATTTCAAGTGGAAAATCCAGTTTGCATCCAGTAAAAGGCAGGAAACCAAAAGCTAAAATCATGATCCACGAAAGCATCGATTGTGCATGGACGCCCATGTAAGACCTCTTGTTTTTGGAATCTACAGTTATACCCATTGAAGATTCATCCTTCCTTGCTGTTTGCACCGTACACTCAGAAACACTATTATAGCAAAAATGTATGAATTTATACAAAAATTACTCTTCAGAGAATACATTAGCATTTTCAATTATTCAAGATCTCGTGCATTTTTTTGAGAAGAGTTTCGGCGAGTTCGGGTTTTCGGCTGATCAGGTTGCGGGTTTCCCTTGGATCTCTGTGTAAATCGAAGAGCATGGATGTCCCCGCCTTGTTGTCTCGAATGAGTTTGCAGCGGTTTGATATCACTGCCGCATTTGAGGAGTGAGGCCACTGGGGGGGCGGTTTTATCTTTTCGGGACACGGAAATATTTGTAACAAGTTGTTGGAATTGATACCGTCTTGTTTGCCGAACCGATTTACACGAACACTCTGAATTAGATTTGTGTTTCGTTCAGGCACAGATCTTTTTTGCGTATTGAAAAACATTTTGAGAAAGAACGGGTTATCAAATTGGAAAGGCCCACATATTCAATTGTTGTTCCGGTATATCGATCAGAGAAAACCATCGGCCCTCTTTACGAAAGAATAAGGGATGTTTTTGATGATGAGTTGAAAAGCACATTTGAATTGATTCTGATTGACGATGGTTCACACGATGGTTCCTGGAACAAGATGGTTGAACTGCATCAACAGGATCAGCGGGTGAAGATCATACAACTGGCGGGCAATTTTGGGCAACACAACGCTCTAATATGTGGGTTTTCGCACGCTAGAGGAGAATTCGTCGTGACCATGGATGATGACCTTCAGCATCCGCCCGAGGAAATACCGAAACTTATACAAGCTTTGGAGACTCATCCGGATGCAGATGTGGTGATAGGCTCATACAGGGAGAAGAAGCACTCAAGATTGCGAAATTTGGGAACCCGTACGATGAACTGGTTTGTTTCGAAGATATTCGGCAAGGCACGGGATCTACAGTTGGGCAGCTTCCGATTAATGAGAGCTGTGATGGTTGAAGCCATTCTGCAAACTAGGATGGAAAAGCCGAGAGTGGGCATTTTGCTTTTGCAGATAAGCAATAGAATTGTGAATACAACGGTGGATCATGATCCCAGAAAATTCGGGAAAAGCGGATACACTTTCAGGCGGTTAACCAAAGACTTTGTGGGAAATATAATGAGCAACTCGGCGCTGCCATTACATATTGTCAGTTACCTGGGTTTTGCCAGTTCAATTTTGAGTCTGATTCTTGCGTTTGTCTATTTGTACAGGTACTTTTTTGTAGGTATCACTGTGCCGGGTTGGACAACACTTGTTTTGCTCACCCTTTTCTATTTTGGGGTTTTGCTCTTTTCGATAGGCATAATCGGGGAATACCTGATAAAAATCCTTAAGGAAAGCAGGCGCATGCCTCGATATGTGGTTCGCGATAAGAAACTATGAAAGGTGCAAGCAGGCTGAAACGATATGCACTGGCATTTAGACTGGCTTTTCTAGCTGTCTCGTTGTTTGTTCTTTATCTCATAGTCGACTTCAAACGTTCACCGTGGCAAGACAGTTTTCATGTGAGTTTTTGTATATGAGCAGCGATATTCCTTTTAATCGTCCGTACATTGCGGGCAAGGAACTGTATTATATAGCCCAGGCCGTTTTGTCCCACGGCCGCATTTCTGGCGATGGTCCTTTTACCCGGAAGTGCCAGAGTCGTCTTGAAGAGGTGCTGGGAGCGAGAAAGGCGCTATTAACGCATTCTTGCACAGCGGCACTGGAGATGAGCGCTATTCTTTGCTCCATAGGTCCCGGTGATGAAGTTATAATGCCATCGTATACTTTTGTTTCTACGGCGAATGCATTTGTTCTAAGGGGCGGCGTTCCCGTATTCGTGGATATTCGTGAGGATACTCTAAACATTGATGAGAGCCTTGTAAAAGATGCTGTTACTGAACGGACCAGGGCTGTTGTTCCGGTGCACTATGCCGGTACGCCCTGCAATATGAGTGCGATAATGGAGTTGGCCCGGAGTGAGGGCATCAGGGTAATAGAAGACGCGGCCCAAGGTTATTTGTCGAAATACAAGGGACAATGTCTGGGCACAATGGGTGATTTGGGATGCCTTAGTTTTCACGAAACCAAGAACATAATAAGCGGCGAAGGAGGCGCTTTGCTCATAAATGATCCCGAGTTGATCCGGCGGGCGGAAATTGTCTGGGAGAAAGGAACTAACCGAAAAGACTTCTATAGGGGTGAAGTGGACAAGTACACGTGGGTGGATATCGGATCATCTTATCTCCCCAGTGATATCATCGCAGCGTTCTTGTACGCTCAACTGGAAATGGACGAGAAGATAATTACAGCAAGAAGCAGGTTGTTGAAGAGATATGTTCAGGAACTGGCAGAACTCGAAAGAGCTGGCTTGATAAGACTACCGTTGCTTGACGAAGAGGATGTGTGTAACGGACACATAATGTACATTATAACCGGTTCGAATAATGAAAGGGAACGGTTGATTGGTTACCTCAAGAAAAGGAACATAACAGCGGTTTTCCACTATGTTCCACTGCACATGTCCCCTGTTGGGAAATCGAAATGCCGTAGTCATGGAAGCATGTCCATTACGGAGCGCATCGGCAGCCGTCTTCTGCGGCTGCCCATGTATTACGAAATGAGGGAGGAAGAAGTAATCAGGGTGGTGAATGCGGTGAAAGAGTTCTACTCAAACAAAGGTCGAGGGAAAGCATGACGTTGGGACCAGAACGTAACAGATGTCGTTCATGACGAACGCATTAGTGGCAAGTCCGGCTATAATTTCGGTCGCAAGATTTCTCTCGCCATTGACGCCATTGTTTCTCATTCCATAAAACCGTTGAAATTGTTTATTCAGATTGGCTTCTTAATGGCTTTCTTGGCTTTCAGTTATGGCTTATGGCTGATGATGAAATATTTTATATACGACACTATCGTCCCCGGTTGGACCAGTGTAATGGTTTCATTGTTCTTTTTGTCAGGTATTCTTTTATTCGGCATGGGTGTGGTTGGCGTCTATATCGGTCAGATCTTCAATCAAGTTAAAGGCCGGCCACCATATTTTGTGAAAGAACGCACGCCGCTTCCTCCCGATGATAATTTTTATAATGGCAGTAACTAGTTGCACTTTCATCAGATTAATGAATAGTATCTTTGGTATTTATTGAAGGTTCAATACAGAGTTGTATGTCTAAGTGGAAGAGTCCAGCCCTTACGAGTTCCGTATGGAGCATGATCAAAAAAAGTTGCTGATTGCCGGTGGGGGTTATGCAGACATACCCCTTATCCTTTCCGCCAAGAAACTCGGCTATCGTGTCATTACAAGCGGAAACCGACCCGATGATCTTGGACACAGATATTCCGACGAATACCAGTCGGCGGATTTTTCAGATCCCGAGGCCATTCTGAATTTGGCTAAACGATTCAATATTTCTGCGATCTGTGCGTGTTGCAACGATTTCTCTGCACTCTCAGCAGCATATGTCGCCGAAAAGTTGAATCTACCAGGCCATGATCCATATCGGGTTGCCCAAGTTATTCATCACAAAGATTTCTACCGGCAGTTTGCGGTGGAGCACGGTATTCCAACGCCAAAAGCCATGGGGTTCACCAACGAGAAAGATGCCTTAAAGGGAATCGTGTCACTTCCACTGCCTGTTATTGTTAAGCCGGTAGATCTCACAGGCGGCAAAGGCATGTCCACGATTAAAAAGCTTCATGAAGCAGGGGAGGCAATCAAGAAGGCTTTTACCGTTTCACGGACGAAACGTATTGTTGTAGAAGAATTTATCGTCGGCAGCCGTCATGGGTTTTCGGCCTTCTTGGTGAACGGCCGTGTTGGTTTTTTCTTTTCCGACAATGAACACTACTTTTTAAACCCTTATCTGGTGTCGGCTGCTTCTGTTCCCAGCATTGTTTCCCGGGAAGTCGAACAGAAGCTGTGTGCTGTATCAGAGAAGATTGCAGCCCTTTTGTCTTTAAAGACCGGTATTTTCCATGTTCAGTATATACTTCGTGGCGAAGAGCCGGTAATCATTGAGATATGTCGGCGAGCACCAGGTGATCTTTATATAACGTTAGTCGAACATGCAACAGGTGTGGATTACCCGGCATGGATTGTGAAAGCCTCAGCAGGGTTTGATTGCTCAGAAATGGTTCATGTGGAACCAAAAGGATTCTTTACTCGCCATTGCGTCATGAGTGCAACACCTGGTACAGTCAAGGACATTGTCGTCGACAAAAGCATAGAAGAAAACATAATCGATCGTTTCATGTGGTGGCAAAGGGGGGATGTTGTTTCTGACGTCATGACATCGAAATTCGGTATCGTCTTTCTCCGATTTCAGTCTCAAAAAGAAATGATGGAAAAGACTGAACACATGCAGAAGTTGATCCATGTCGTAACGTAGTAGTGTCATGGGGCGTGATGAGAAGTGATAATTAGAAAACGGCATGCTTCTCAAGATCTAACATTCGTAAAAAATTGCATGCGCTACGATCAGCTGAAAAGGAACCTCATATGGAGATCACACCTCTCAAATTAGGATTTATTGGTGGTGGACTCAATTCTGCAGTGGGCAACACCCATCGGATTGCATCCCAAATGGATCATCGATGGGTGTTATGTGCGGGATGTTTCAGCACCCATGAGGACATTAACCAGGAGACAGCTTCTCAATGGGGAATTGAGCAAGCTCGACTTTATGATGATTGGCGTGTTCTCTTGAGTCGTGAAAGAGGTACTTTGGATGCAGTCTGCCTTCTCACCCCTACCCCTCTGCATTCTGAAATGGCGGTTGAAGCGTTACATCATGGCCATGGTGTCATTTGCGAAAAGGCCATGGCAGCCTCAAGCACAGAGGCTGCGGCAATATGCAGAGCCGTGTATACCAGCAAGGGGTTTTTTGCGGTGACTTATAATTACACAGGCTACCCCATGTTGCGCGAACTTAGACACATGATCATGGATGGAAAGTTGGGTGTTCCTAATGTAATTCAGATAGAAATGCCTCAGGAAGGCTTCGCACGACTGAATAAACAGGGAGAACCGCCAAGCCCTCAGGCGTGGCGTTTGAAAGACGGGGAAATACCTACCATATCCCTTGACCTTGGCGTTCATCTTCACCACATGATCTACTTTCTCACCGGGGAAAAGCCTCTCCAGGTGGTGGCAGATCAGACAAGCTATGGTTTCTTCAGAGATGTAGCGGACAACGTAATCTGCCTCGCCCGCTATACCGGTAATCTTCGCAGTCAGATATGGTACAGCAAAATGGCTCTGGGCCACCGGAACGGGTTGCGTGTAAGAATATATGGGAACAAGGGCAGCGCAGAGTGGTTTCAGCTTCAACCAGAAGAGGTGATCTTCAACACTATCCATGGGAGTCGGGAAATCATTGACAGGGCTTCATGTGTAGATGTGGCCGATCAGGTGCGGTATAATCGTTTTAAATCCGGACATCCTGCAGGTTTCATAGAGGCCTTCGCTAATCATTATTATGACTTGGCTGATAGTCTGCTTGAGTTCAAGCGGACCGGCAGGAACAACTCGCCCTGGGTGTTTTCAGCAGCATTGGCTAGAGAGGGTCTGGTAATGATGGAGACTCTTTCCACATCGGCAAAAAACAATTGCTGGTTAGACGTACCTTCTGTTAACGTTTGAGGATCCTGTCCAATGTTAACGATATACCCGGAAAAACATTGTCCTGATGCAACTATTTTCTGTAAGGCATTCCTGGACGATACGGCGCTGCCTCGGTACATACTTGGCCGGAACGAGTATGCAGCAAGTATTGCAGAGCATGTTGATGTGAATGGATTTATTGATGAGTTTACTGACGAAAGAATTTTTTTAAACAAACCTGTAGTCAACCTAGAAGATGTACCGAAGGAGAGTCTAGTTGTATCGGTGGTTGCATTTGTCAGGCCGTTGATCGCACTTAACAAGCTAAAATTCCACAGCTTGACATGTCTGGACTACTTCAGTTTTATGAAATATTCAGGGCTTGTGCTGAAAAATATTGAGTTCTTGAATGAAGGCAAAGATGATATTGAAAATCATTTTGACAGGTACTCGTCGTTATATGATTGTTTGGCTGATGAACTATCCAAAACCGTGCTTAATAATCTGTTAAACTTTCGCTATTCCAGCGACCTTGATTACATGCGAGAGTTCAAGCATTCCCCGGAACAGCAGTATTTTGAAGACTTCCTTGAATTAAAAACCGGTGAAGTATTCGTCGATGCAGGAGGGTTTGACGGGCAAACAGCTGTCGAATTCATAAAAAGATGCCCTGATTACAAAGCCATACATCTTTTTGAGCCAGACCCTGACAACATTGAAATTGCTCGGAAGAATCTCTCTAATTATCGTAACATATTTTTTTATTCTATAGGCTTAGCTGATTGCAAAAAAACACTGCGGTTCAATTCCGGTGAAGGATCCTCAAGCAAAGTGAGTGAAGCAGGTGATATTGAGGTTCGCGTGGATGCCATGGACAACCTGATTGATGAACCGATCTCCATTATTAAAATGGACATTGAAGGAGCAGAGGGAATGGCCTTGGGGGGGTGTAGAGAGCACATCTTGAAGGACCACCCAAAGCTTGCTATATGCTGCTATCACAAGTACGATGACATATGGAAGATCCCGCAACAAATTCTGGATGTACGAGATGATTATTTGGTTTATTTGAGACATTACAGTGAGGGTTTTCATGAAACAGTCATGTACTTTATTCCTGATGCATGAGGTGTTGTGCGTTTCAGATGAATAGTTACTATGACCGATAAAACAAACAGGGAATGGTCAAAGTCGAGCTGGCGTTCTTTTTCCGCACGGCAGCAACCTGTCTGGCCCGATGCCAAGGCGTGTGAAGATACGCTGGATAAGATTTCCAAGTTGCCGGCACTTGTTTTTGCAGGAGAAAGCAGGTCTCTGAAGCAGGATTTAGCAGAGGTTTTGCAAGGCGAGGCCTTTGTACTGCAGGCCGGCGACTGTGCAGAAGATTTTGCCCGATGCCACGGTCCGCTTATCCACAATCTCCTGAAGGTCATCTTGCAGATGGCCATTGTTCTCACCTATGCAGGAGAGAAGAAAGTTGTAAAAATCGGCAGAATCGCGGGGCAGTATGCAAAACCACGCTCCTCCGACACCGAGAGGATTGGTGACCTAGTCATTCCTATTTTCCGAGGAGACATGGTAAACAGCCCCGAGCCAAATTTGGAGGCGAGAATACCGGATCCGCGAAGGATGCTTGAGGGGTACTTTCGGGCAACGGCTACTCTTAACCTTGTCAGGGCATTCACCCGTGGAGGGTATGCTGCCCTGGATCAGGTCCATGCGTGGAGCGTAGCGAGCTTTAGTACGTTTCCTGCCAACCGTAAATATGAAGAGCTTGTCAAGGGGATCAGAAAGGCCATCGACTTCATGGCCGCCATCGGCATAGACAGCGACAGCCCCCAGTTTAACCAGGTCGTCTTGTACACATCCCATGAGGCCCTCCTGCTAGAATATGAAGAGGCTCTGACACGAATTGATACTACGACCGGGAAATGGTATGATACGAGCGCCAACATGCTATGGATTGGTGATCGAACGCGCCAGCCTGATGGTGCGCACGTGGAGTTCTTGAGGGGGGTCTGTAATCCAATCGGCGTGAAAATCGGGGCGGATCACAACATTGACGACATCAAGAGGCTCGCACAAACACTAAACCCGGACAATGGCGCGGGACGCCTCAGCTTTATCACCCGCTTGGGTTGTGAGAGGATCAAGTCATTCTTTCCGCATCTTCTTCGGGAAATGAAACGTGAAGGGTTCAAGATCGTGTGGGTCTGCGACCCGATGCACGGCAACACCTATACAAACGAGTTCTCTCAGAAAACCAGAAAGTACGAAGACATTCTCAAGGAAATACAATACTTCTGGCAGATTCACCAAGCTGAAGGGACAATCGCAGGTGGCGTCCATCTTGAGCTGACCGGTGATAATGTCACGGAATGCACAGGAGGCATTCGAAATTTACACGACAAGGATCTGCAGATCAATTACCAGACGAGCTGTGATCCGCGCCTCAATGCCGAACAGGCCGTTGAACTCGCTTTTGAACTTGCGGCAATCATTAACCCATGAGGCAATGTTTCTACAGCAAATTAGAATGCTGAGAACATGCCTGGTTTTTTTGCTCTACTTGCTTCACTTGAAGCTGATCATTTCTGGTTTTGTGAACGTTATTCACTGATACGCTGGGCAAATAAAAAATGCGATTCAAAAATCTCCTCTTTATATTTTCAGAGGGGATAGCCGTTGCTGATGAAAAAATCACGAATGGAAAATTCATACACATGGACGCCAGATAAATTCCCTTTGTTGATGAATTCGATACAAAAGAAGCGAAATAATTGTACTCGATTTCGGATGTGTTAATGGACATCATTTTAAATGCTTGAAAAAGAACTATCCTAGTTTAAGGCTTTTCGGTTGAGATGTTTCATATACTATGCTTGAAAAAACAAGAAATCTTCGGCCTAATAGACGGCAATTAATGTGTCAGGATAGATCAAATAAAGCATGTGGAAGAGATTAAATCGGCCACAACTATTCTGCCGCAGGGGGCGGGTCCACGGCGTTTTCTTTTCGGGGGCGCTTGCGGGAGTACCGTCGGGTGAGTTTTTCGAGATCTGTGGGTCGAGGTAAAAGTTTGACATAACCATTTGTTTTGACGGGTAAGATGATGAAAAGGCGGCGGTCGCTGAAACGGGTGCGTAAAGCGGAGATGACTTCCGGGTGGTCATGCAGAAACACGACTCGTTCGGATGCATCGGGGGTGACTCTACGCCAGTCGAAGACAAAAGAGCGGATTTGACTGTGTTCAGGATCTGTGGCCCAGAGATGGTAATATTGAGGGGCGATAACCACTGAGTTGTCAAAGGAGGAATCTGAGAACTGGTTGTATACGGATTCCTGCATTGAAGCCTGGCGGTATAAAGATCTCAAGTGCCAAGTGGAAAAGGGTATAAGACTGACGAGTAGAAAAACAATTAGCAGGCTTGCAAACCAGCTTTTCGAAATGCCTTGGCTCTTTATGAACGTTGCAATTTTATCAAAACCGGCCACCGCCAGTATGGTGAGTGGAACGGCTGTTTCCGAGTAATGGATCGGACCTACAATGTGCAGTCCATAGTCGCCATGAAAAACGGCCAACGCTAGGTTCAGGCCTATGCCGATTGAGAGCATGCGGGTGAAGCGATCCCTGTTTATGCCTGCGATAGCCATACAAATACCAACTGGGCCCAGGAAGAAGAGGATGAGCATCAGCGTGTTGTAGGAGGTGTTGTTGGCGAAGCGTCGAATAATTGTTTGAAAAAAGGTAGATCCTGCAGACCCGGGTTCTGTAGACGCGCCGATAATATGTTCTGAACCAGCGAAACGAGCTGGGGTCAAAGGATTGCCTGTTAGAGCCATGTTGTGCAAAAGAAACATGGCTAAGGGTGCTAGTGCTCCCACCGCGATAGCCAGAACAGCGCGCCTGGCGCCTGGCACGTTCTTTATGGCGTCGATTATTTTGGCGGAGGCGAGGGGGGTTGACAACAATACGATTTCAGCCGGCCGGGTTATGCCGGCCCATGCGAGCAAAAATCCGGTGAGTATCCACCAGACGATGCGCTGGGACGATTCAGCTTTCATGTAGCCGGCGAGCGCCAGTGCAAAAAGTCCTCTGGAAACCAAATGAGCGTGAGTTGTGAAAGAAAGTGATAGGGCCATGGGAGACAAAAGCCAAAGGGCTGCAGCCAAACCTCCATGGCCCGGAGATAAGTGTTTGGCTGCCACATATATCACGGCCGGAAGTGTAAGCGCCGACAAGATCATGAAAGCCCAATCTCCCATTGATGTTATCTCGGCGATAGCCCAGTGAAGCTGTATTCCCAACCAGTCAAATGCTGTGTATTGTGTTCCGGTCACGAAGAAAAATTTGTCCGGGTATGCATCAAAGCCGATTGGTTTTTCCAGAAGCAATTTTCCATGGGCCAAAACCTGCCCGCCGAAACGGGCAGCGTATTCATCGTCTGTTACCGGTAGATTTCTTAAAATCAAGGTTCTGCCGACGCTAACAACAAGGAGAAAAAGGGCAAAAAGCAGGAACATGGCCGCAGTTTTTTCCTTTGAATCCAGGTTTTGGATTTTGTTCCATAAAGAAGTTGTGCAAGGTTTTAATTGGGGGGCGGCAGCGTAACCTAGGAGAATGCCGGCAGGTGTCAGGAATATGACTGATGAAAGCCAAAAGTGCAGCTCTCCTGGTGAGCTGTTGTTCCATGGTGGGAGAAATACTATTTCATAACCAATGGTGGAACGGCCGAGAGCCAGGAATGCTGCGAACAGCAGCAACCCGGATATGAGAGCTGTAATCCTGTTCATGGCGATCCTTTGTTTTTTCCAAGATCATACACCCAGGAATAAAAGAAGTTCATTGATTTTATTGTAGAAAGCTCATGCAGCTCCCTGTTCCATTTGGTTATGTGAGCGGGCCTGAGTATGGCAACACAGGCAGCGAAAAGAGCAGCTTTGGCCGGCAATATGGATTTGCTGCCATGCGGATTATGTTCATAAATTTTGGAGTTTTGAACCGGCCGAGGTGGCAGCTCTCTTTTATTTGTGGAAATCCGACTACATGTGGATAGTTCAGGGCAATTGGGTTGCGGCCAGGCCGGTGGTTTGAGGGTTGGGGGCCCAAGGCGCCGGCGGATGTAATCCAGGCCTTTGATAGCGCGCATTGATTTGTTTTTTGAATGCTCGGAAAGAGCAACCATTGCCGCAGGTACCAGATGGGTTGCCATGACTGGATATCGCGGTGCTCGGTTGGGACGATTGCCCAGCAGGCGGCCGTAATTGCGAAGAGCTTCTTCTGGTCGGGTTCCGTGATGAATTGCTTCAATCAGAACACATTCTCCGGCATCGAATTGACCCGATGCGGCAAGTGCGACGCCATAGTCAGCCAAATGCTCCCTTCGGTAGCCGCGACTGTATCCTTGCCTGTACAAATCAGCGGCTTCCTTGTCTCGCACCTGCCGGAGTCTAACCGATGCGAGGCCGTAATATCCCCGATCCCAATGAGGCCACCGTTGAATGATTGGACCCCAGAATGCCTTTCCTCCCGACCATCGACGAGTCTGGGATACGCTGATGCCGGCAGCGCCGACAAGAATGATCAAGACGATGAAAGGCGGGGCCAGGGTCTTCGCAAAGGCAGGGATTTTTATAGCAAACCGAAAGCGGGCGATGTTAATTCGGGTGAGTGATGAAGCCAAGGCGATCATCCCGCCGGCAAGGGGCAGGTAGAGGTAGCTGTCGGCGATGCGGCGCGGGGTGGTGATTATGTTGGAAACAGGGAGATAGCACGCGACCATCACTGAAAGTCCGAGCAGAACATATGGCTGACGACGCGCCCGGTAGAATGCAAAGCAGAGACCGATGAAAACTGCGATTCCGAGCCATGTGTAAGGGTGGGACCATGCAGGTCCGTCGGCCACGAAGTACAATGGATGAAGATCTGTTGGCCAGACCAGGTTTTTTGCTTGGAGTCCCAGGACGTAAAGAGCGCTTCCGTCGCCGAAAGTCGTTGGTCCTGAAGAATCGACGATCAGGGTTTCATGTCCTGCCCAGCTTATAAGCGCGAATAGCAGGCAGATTGCCTGTATGGCGCCGGCTGTCCACCATGCTTCAGGTATATACTTGCCGTTTTTTTGTTTTTTTGCGAAAAGCCAGACCATCATGGCCGATGGTAGTAATACTGTGGTCGGCTTGGAAAGAGATGAGAGAAGAAAGAGCAACGCGGCTGCTAAAACAAGCGTGCGTCCAGATTCCTCGGCTGATTCGCATCGTTCTACCCCGGTTATGAAAAGTCGAATTCCGCCTATGGCGAAAACAGCGGCGAGTAAATCTTTGAGTCCGGTAATCCATGCAACCGGCTCCACGACAATGGGGTGGAGAGCCAGCAACCCAGCGCCCAAAAAGGCGATGGGGAGGGAAAAACGTAGAAGAAAGCCATACAAGAGCAGAACTACGGTCACGTGGATAATTAGATTGACGGTGCGGAAGGGACGAGGGTTTTCTTTTCCAGCGGCATAGATGGCGGCCCATGTTGCAACGGTAACAGGAATCACGTATCCCTGGCCTGGCGTGAGCAGGCGATCTTTAGCGGGTGATTGTAAGTAGGATACAACGTTCGGGTTTTCGATCACCTTGCTGTAATCGTCCAGCAAAACGAAACCATAGCCGAGACTTTTTCCAAACAAAGCCGCCGTTGATAACGCCAAAAATACACCGAACAATAAAACTGTTTTTTTCGAGTGACCGGAATGCGTTTCTTTGGAAGGATCAAGGGAATCTCCTTGATCAGAGCGGTGTGACGTTAGGCTTCGGCTCGGCGATGGCTGTGTGCTGGATCGATCTCTTGGCATCATTCTGTTTCCGGCCGATTATTTGCCGGTTTTTTCAGTGGATACAGGTTGAAGCGATTAAAGCGATTAAAGCGATCAAGCG
>SLPX01000202.1 GCA_007131745.1 Myxococcales bacterium | reverse complement strand
GACGTCCGGATCTTTCCAAAAAATCTGCTCTGATCTTTTCATCAGGAGCTATTGCAGCGCTTTTTTCCAGGGTTTCTATGACTTCTCTCCAGGAATTGGAAAGAATGTAACGTCTTCTTAAGGCCGACAGCACTAGCTCCGGTGTGGTATCGCTTTTACCGGCTTTGCGATAATTCAAAAGAGCAGAGGTTGAATCTCTGAATACCTCTTCGTCTATTCTTCCTATTTCGTAAAAAAGACGAATTTCTCTCTGCCTGTCTTCCTGGTCCAGTTTCTTGATTTCCTCGAGATAGCTCTCGCTCAGGGCGGACCAAACCGTTAGATCCGGACGGACTTCTTCGGTTGTCTCATCCACTATGAAAATCTGTGAATCGTTGAGTTCGAAAACATCCGACATTTCAGCTTCGGAGAGAAAATCGCTTTCCTCCAAGGGTTGCGTTTTTCCCGGCACAGGCGGTGAAATTCGTTTCGGAGATATCTTTCCTGCTTTTTCTCCATTGAACCCATCTTTTTTAACTGAATTCACTTATCACCTCCATGGTCCGGAAAAATCCGCCCATATTTCACATTTTTGCTTAACAGCTGCTTCCATCAAACTAAAAAAGTTTACCAGCCTTTGTCGTTAAACTACAAGGAAAGGAGTAATCTATCCACCGCGGACGAAATTATTTCCTTGTCTACAGGAATTCCGTATTTGCCGTCTCCGGGATGCATTTCCCCAATGTTTTTCGGAAGAGCCATCATTATACTACCCCCCCTGTTTTTTTTATCCATCAACAAGGATTCAAAAAACTCCCTCCCTCCAAAGGCTCCCGGATGCTGGAGCAATCCAAACGTCTCCAAACATTTCTTTATCGCCGATATCACCGATTCATCCAGAAAACCATATTCAACGGCAATCCAACTTTCGACCATCATACCCAAGGCCACTGCTTTACCGTGATTGATATTCCAATTGCAGGCTTTTTCTAGAGCATGCCCAATTGTGTGGCCGAAATTCAATATCTTTCGTCTACCTCTCTCCGTAGTATCCTCACTTACAATATCAGCTTTTATCCTGATAGACTCCACCACAGAGTGAAACAAATATTCTTGGTCTCCGGATATCAGCCTGTCCGAATGATCGAAGAGAAAATTAAAATAATCATCATCCGCGATGACTCCATGTTTCACCATCTCAGCAAACCCGCATTGCCGTTGAATCGATGAAAGTGTCTCCAAAAATGCAATATCAACAATCACTCCATTCGGTTGATAAAAACTTCCTATCAGATTTTTTCCAAAGGGGGTGTTTACTCCGTTTTTTCCTCCCACTGCAGCGTCGACCATTGCCAGCAAACTTGTCGGTATCAACAAATAATCTATTCCCCTCATGTATGTAGCCGCCACAAATCCGGCCATATCTGTTGAAACTCCTCCTCCCAGACCGAGCACCAGAGTATCTTTGCCGCAATGGGAGGATAACATGAGATCTTCCAGTTCCGCCTTTGTCACGCGCGTTTTGTATTCTTCTCCCGGTTTAAAAGAAAAAACATGTATCTTTTCCGTTTTGCTTAGAAAAAACTTCTCGAACCCGGTTCCATAAAGATTCTTTACAGTAGTGTCACATATCACAACGAGTGACCCGATGTTTTTCCATTCTATCATCATCTGAAGCGTGTCCCAGACAACACCTATGCCGGCGATAACCGAATATTTTTCACCTTCTTGAGGGTTAACCTCCAATACGAAAGGTTTTTCAAACACTTGGTTCATCGCCTTCAAATTCCTTTTGCCCTGCAAAGAACTATTGCTATTGCCGTTACAAAGAACATTCCAAATCGTTAGAAGCTTAAGTTGACGCAAACATCTGTAGCGTTTAGGCTCCAGAAAGCAAAGACTTTTTTCCGGAGCTTTTTATGACAAAAAAGAAAATGACCCGCCGTGAAAGGGAAAAACTGAGACACCAAAAGGAAATTCTGGATTCAGCTTGCGAAGTATTTGCACAAAAGGGTTTTCGCCGTTCAACCATTCAGGATATTTCCGAACGATCCGAATTTTCAATCGCTTCTATATACAAACACTTTCAAAGCAAAGAAGATATTTATCATTCTCTCATAGAGCAGGTTTTGTCGGTTTTTCTGAATACTTTGAAAAAAGCGACTCAGAATATCACCGATCCTCTGAAAAAGCTCTATACAAGCGTTGAAACTACGTTGAAAATGTACGAAGAAAAAAGGGCTTTCTGTCAATTCCTGTTTGGTGAACTTCGCCCAATGATAGACGAAGAAGCTGAACAGTTATCCATGAAATCCCTAAACGCTTATCTTCAAATCGTTGCGTACTTTCAAAATCTCTTTGCAGAAGCCATTGAAAAGAAAGAAGTTGTAGACGTATCTCCTGTATATCTGACCATTTCACTTCTGGGAAACTTGTATGCTTTCATGAATTTCTGGCTTCATCTTGCCGGCAGGGAGATCTCCGATGATAAAGATATCTTCCTGGAATCGGCAGATTATGAAGTCATTCCAAAGATTTTTTTCGGCGCGGTAGCACTCAAACCTTTGAAAAAAAGCTGATTTACCTAAGATCTCCTACCATTATTTGCCCCGACTTAAATCCTCCTTTCTATGCTTCTGTGACCTGATTTTTCGAAAAAATCGGAAACTTTCTTTTTCGTTTTCCGATAACAGCACCGGAAACAGAAACAAACAAAAGAAAGGAAAAAAAATGGATATTTTTTCACCGTTACAAAACATCGTATCAACCGGCTTCCAAGGCATCGGAAAAAACATCGGCCTGGGTGACATGAACGGTTTACAGGCAAATCCTTTAACTCTTTTGAAAAACATCCCTATTGTAGGCAATCTGGTTTCAGGTGCCTTTTCCACCGCTTCGTCCGCACTCCCGCTGAATCCCTCAATGCTGGGCTTCTTGGGTCCAAAAGGTCTTTTGGCCGGCCTTGCAATTCAAGGTGCTATTAGCAGCATCAACGGTTTTGCCGAGTCTAATGGAACAAAAGGCAGCGGGAGACGGCCCATGCCCAAAATTGATTTCCTCGGCCCCAAGCGCGGCGGTAGACGGAGCAGACGTAGCCCTATGCCCGAAATCGATTCTCGCGGACCTAATCGCGGCGGCAGACGCAGCCCTATGCCCGAAATCGATTCTCGCGGACCTAATCGCGGCGGCAGACGTAGCCCCATGCCCACAATACCGGGAAAATGTTCTGAATCCTCATCTGCCGCCCCGTGTGATGTAAGCGCAAGAATCGACGAAATAATGAATTCCAACATGTCGGTTGCTGAAAAAATCACCATGCTCGCAGCTCTTATGGCCGACGTGCTGGATCAACAAGCCGAAAAAGTCATGGGAGATTGGTCTGAAGAAATGAAACGATCAGCCAATCAGGGAGATCACAAAAACAAGAATGCAACCGAGGGAAGCAAAGATGCTAATAATTCTCAGTATCTACAAGTAAGGCTTCAGCAACTCATGGAAAAAAAGAATCAACTCATATCCCTGGCGAGCAACATCAACAAAGCTGATCATACCACCAAAAGTGGCGTCATCCGCAACATTCAGGTTTGATCCGGAAAGGAAAAACATGAACTCCTCATCCTTCATCAAACAATCATTAACTGCTGTTTCTTCGCCTGATTTTTCAGGAAAAACTTTTCCTCCTTCGGATCCAGTGCTTGATTCGCAGTTTATTCAAAACCTTTGTCTTTTCCTGGAAGGAAAAATCACTTGGGCACAGGTGGAGGGTTGGACCGCCGAGACGGCATACCGCTTCACGGTACTCGGCTTTGATTTAATGATTGCCGGTAAACTGGACGATGCCAAGAAAGTATTTTCTGCTCTCCATGCCATCAACCCCCAGGTATGGTATTTTCCTTACGCTTGGGCACAGGCGGAGAGACTCTCTGGAAATCATGAGGCGGCTCTTGCTCTCTTGGATATTTCCATCTCTTTGGAAACGAAACTGGCGGAACCTTTTCTTCTCAAGGGTATCTGT
>SLPX01000026.1 GCA_007131745.1 Myxococcales bacterium | reverse complement strand
TACAAAATGGAAGTCATAGCCGAAGATTGCTCCGCTCAACTCGAATGCCCTCTGCCTATTACCGATTTTCAGTGGTACACCAATTTCAGGCAAGGTTCCGGAGAAACGGCCGTGGGCCAATGTCCATGCATGAATGACCCCACGGTGAATGGAGAGGGCTACAATCAATGCACCGACAACAGCCGGGTTTATTACGTAAGGGTTTTCAAAGTTTCCGGCTCACCTGTAACCTGCGATGCATATGAACTGGAGTTTTCCAACGGAGTCTATTCTCATTGAAACATCCATCCACCCACGTCCTTAAATATCCACTATGATGGTGCCCCCTTCGATCCGCGTAGACATGAAACTTGGCTTCGCGTGTAACAATAAATGTCGCTTTTGCGTCCAGGGGAATAAGCGCGACATCTTTGAAAACCTGGCCGCTGAAATAGTAAAAACCCGTCTTTCAGAAGCACGTAGGTTCAGTGATGAAGTTGTGTTTACAGGAGGCGAAGTAACCATCCGAAAGGATCTGCCGAGCCTCGTTGAACATGCAAAGAACATCGGTTTCCGGCTCATACAAATACAAACCAACGGCCGGATGCTTGCTTATAAAGGGTTAATAAACGAGCTTGTAAACGCCGGGGCCACAGAATTTTCACCTGCTCTTCACGGACACACCGCGAAATTGCATGATTATTTAACACGAAGTCCTGGAAGTTTTGATCAAACAATCACGGGACTGAGGAATCTGAAAGCGCGCAATCTTCCTGTTGTAACGAATACTGTTATAACCCGTTCCAATTTCAGGCACCTGGAAGAAATCGCCTTGCTGCTGATCCGACACGGCGTTACTCAATACCAGTTCGCCTTTGTTCACGCACTGGGATCCGCCCTGGAAAATTTCGAAAGCATTGTTCCACGCATGAAACTCATCTCACCCCACGTCATGAAAGGTCTGGAGGCTGGAAGAAAACGCGACGTTCGATGCACAACAGAAGCCATACCCGCGTGCATTCTTCCCGGATACGAAGAACACATGGCCGAATGGATTCTTCCGGATTCTCGCATTTACGATGGGGCAAATGTTTTGGATAGTTACGCTTCTTACCGCATCAATGAAGGAAAAGCCAAGGGGCCGGATTGCATGAGTTGCTTTTACAACCGGACTTGCGAGGGACCATGGCGGGAATATGCCGAAAAATTCGGCTGGGAAGAGTTTCGCCCGGTGACGAACCGTGTCAAGAATCGTTAAAACAAAAAGCGTCAATCAACCGGGACACAAATATTGTTAGAATCGCAGTACCTTTGCGGGGGACAATCGCCTCCGGGGCCGCAAGCAAAAAAGCTGAACATGTTCCGTGAAGATCCACTTAAGCCGTATTCGCCTGAACTATCCGGACCCACCGATCCTCCGCCCGAACCGGGAATTCCACCAGTTGAAATTACCGGATCAATCAAAAATTCGTTTGCATTGTTATAATCAATCACATTCACGCCGAAACCGGCGATTCCATACGAAGGACCCCCGCTTCCACCGCCGCCGCCGCCGCCTGAACCTCCGTTGCCTCCGTCACCTCCCTTTCCGGCCTGAACGGAAATCCAGCTTCCAGGATCTTTTCCTCCGCCGAATCCGCCGCGGCCGCCGATTCCGCCCATCCCTCCGTATCCGCCGTTACCGCCCCTGCCGCCCGGTCCCCTCTGTATCCAGTTGTACAACAATTGCGGTGAAGGTGCGCTACCCGAGGTGCTGGAAACAAAGACCGCGATGGAAGCTCCCCCGGACCCTCCGCCGCTTCCTCCATGGCCGCCGCACCCACCAGCACCGCCACCTCCTCCCGTGGGTCCGGTCTCATACTGGTTGCAATCATAGATCGAATAGTAATAGCGTGCGACACCTCCCCCGGCCCCACCACCACCACCCGGTTGTCCCGAGTTTCCAGGGCCTCCGGCTGCCGCCGGCGGCAGGGACGAAACCCAGTCGCCGCCTTGGATGGAGCCGAACCGTCCTGTCCCGCGCGAGCCTCCTACGCCGTGCCCTCCGTCCATACCCGGAAACCCGGGTTGTGCGTTTCGAGACTGCATGTTTGTAGGCCAGCCTGACTCGGTGGCATGACTGCAGGTGGATCCCGAGAGATGATCAAAAGCCCAGTCAAAACCTCCTTTACCGTTGTTTCCCGCGTTTGAGTGATATTGCGCCTGCGCTCCCTGGTGAGGATTGGAGAACGGATCCGAAGACCAAGTAAACACCGGGCAGACAATTGAACCGCCCGGATTGGCGCTTGTTCCAGTGCATTGGCTGTTGACGCCGCCTGCGCCTCCGGCTTTCGAAACGTTGGAGCAACTTCCTGTGTAACGGGCCGCGTTTACACCCGGACTCCCGTCCACGCTTGTCGAAACCTGCCTTCCAAATCCCGCTTCGCCGGCGAGACCGCTTCCTCCCTCGCCTCCTCGACCGCCGACTATCCAATTGGATCTGAGGATGACGGAATCATCACAGTTTTTTAGATAAACAGCGTATGTTGTCTGTCCCGGTTGTCCCGGCTGACTCAGCGTCTCAACATCCCGGCCGACAATAACAAAACCCGACACAAGGGTCATCGGTGCATTCTGTATGTTTTCCCCTTGAACCGCTGCAAAAACCCCAGCGGAAGGAGCCTGACCCTTGATAATGGTGGGGTATGACGCCACGTCCCTGTTTAGAAAATTAGCGCTGTATCCGCCGTGAAGCTGAATCCCCGGCGCAAGCGAAACGTTTTCCCCGTAGGTTCCCTCGGCCACAAGTATGTACTTTGCGCCGGAAACAGCGAACAAGGCTATCGCATCGTTTATGGTGGAAAACGGTCTTGAAACGGATCCATCGGACGGCCCGGCCGACCCGGCATAATCGGCCCTGACAAAAAGAGCATCCTCTACGACTCCATCCACACCGTCACAATTTTCATCAATATATTCATGCCCCGCCTCAGGGTAACCTATAAGATCGGGCGGATCATGTGACGTGTTTCCTAAAACACGCCGGCATTCACAGCCGTCTTCTTCCTTGTCGTTTACGTTCACCCATTCGTAGGTGACGCCGCCCACCATTTCCGTAAGGCAAGGTCCCATGACACACTCCGGCATCGGCGGTGACAAATCGCACACCCCCACAACATTGTGAATTTCGGGGCTCCAGTATTTGGTGCAATCGTTATTACAAAAGCCACAGTGCTCATCTGTTTCATATCGGCCGGTATCAGGGTTTAAAAAACCTTCATCAATAATGCCGTTGCAATTGTTGTCGGTGCCATCACAAATCTCTTCGTTGTAGTCTTCGACATTGCACTCGGTCCAGCCGTAGCCATGGGTTGTAAGCGCGCACGTCTGGTATCCTTGACATGTTTCATACATGCAGGAACGTATCGCTCCCGAGGTGGATTCATTGCATATGCACGTACCGGTCACGGGCACGCACTGGAGCAAAAAGCCCACGGCTTCGCAACGGTATCCCTGGGGACAACCGGGGCCGTAGGGCGACTGTGGAGAGCAGTCACGTCCGCAGAATCTTTCCTCGTTCATTTCAACACACGCGCTTCCCGGCGCCATGCAGTCGTCGTCGTCTCCACACGGTTGGCAAAGATTCGCCGGAAGCTGAAGGCAAACAGCTCCATCCAAGTAACTGAAATAGCCCTGTTGGCATGAAAGCGCCCTGCACCTGGGAACGCCTTCTACAAGGCGGCATTCCGTCTGCAAGGCATGGGGTATCATCATGTCGCAGTCGGTGCCGCAGCTTCCACAGTGCTTCTTGGTTACATAACGCCCCTGGTAATCCACGAAACCTTCATCTGTGAGACCATTGCAATTGTTGTCCGTGGAGTCGCATACTTCCGCGGCCGGTTCTTTTGCATCGCACACCCAGCCTCCGGATCCCCGGCAATGAGCCGTTCCGCTGCAAGTTCCGAACTCGTTCGTGCGCTGACATGGAAAAGGTTCCAGCCCTTCATCCACAAATCCGTTACAATTGTCATCCAGACCATTGCACTCTT
>SLPX01000276.1 GCA_007131745.1 Myxococcales bacterium | reverse complement strand
TTATCAAGCCGATTCAGGTTGAGAACGTAAAAAATGGAAAAAAGACTGCCGATGATAAAATTCGGAAGCAACGTGATCACAATGAAACGCGTTCCGATGAGAGCGTGTGCAGTTGCGGCTAAAACAATAACAAGGTTCGGCGGCAAAAACGCTGCGCCGAAAAAACGGAACCGAGGCGACATCTTTCTGTGCAACAACTCCATGAGTTGTGTGAGGAAAAGCGTAGAGATGAAACTGATGCCTCCCTGCAAAAGCGCGGACAACACCTGCCGATTGGCGACATAGGTCCAGCACCCATACAATAGCATAGCCAAAATCGCGGAGCACATCGTCCGAGAGTGTCTGGTGGAATTCAGTTTCTTTAAAGCTTTGATCATCCGGCTTCCGTTTTACCGCGGGATTCCCAGCGGTGGCAATCTCCATAAATTTCCGTCAGCTCGGAAAACACGTATCCGCCCGACCTCTTCGAGTATCGGACAAAGGGTCCGCAAGAGTTCCATGTTTTTGTAAGTTCAACCTTAGATTTTGCAAGACAAAAAACCGAAATGCACTTAAAGCTTTTCTCAATTACTTGATATCCCGGACAAAGGAGTGTATTTTTCACCGAAAAAATTCATGGAAGCAAATGACTAGAACTTCAAACAATGAAGAAAGAACGGGAGAATTTCAACCTCCTCCGGGAATGGACGGTGAGCACTTTTCAGTCGCCTGGGAACTCGCCGTCAATTTTGAAAACCTGGGACGAAAAAAAGAAGCTGTACATTACTTTATTCTGGCGGCAGCGCTGCTGGAAAACACGGGACAATATCCCGAAGCGATTTACCAAAAGATCCTGGATCTGGACAATCAGAACAACATAGCTGCTGAAAGATTGTTGCAAAAAGCAAATCCCGATACAAAACGAAAGGTTTTCGTCTCGCACATACTGTCGCGTTATACATACGAAAACACTCGCTCCACTCTGGATGACGAAAGAAAAAGGGCCTGGGTCACCCCGCCCAGGGAAACACAACGCACCTGCCCTGAATGCGGAATGGGAGTCCCGCATGATCGAAACAACTGCGCGATGTGTGGATTCTCACTGGAATCATGTTTTAGAAAGAGAACAACAGCCGTATACGGTTTGTGGGAAAATGAAACCATCTCGCAGGAAAACGTTTGTGACGGACCTTCATCCACTTTTCCGGGCGGAGTGGATTTGGGTGTTCAACCTTCGGATCCCGGAGTTGAAACACCGAAACCCCGCGTCCACCTCCTTTCAATCGACGGTACGGACCATGTAATAGCGTCCAGTGAAAAAACCGAACTCACCATAGGGTCACATCCCGATTGCTTCGGGCACAAGGAGCAGGATTCCCACGCAGAGGAAAAACACGCTTCCATCCGATGGGACGGAAAACATTTTCAGACAATCGACCTCGGAAGCCGGGCCGGCATATACCTGAGGTTGAAAGACAGTTATTTGTGCACAAGCCCCAGGCTTTTGCAGATTGGATCTCAAACCCTTGTGGTTTCAACTCGATCCGGAGATCGACCGGGTTTCAGGATCGGAGTGCTGGATGCATCCGGAAGAGAAACATACGTAATCGAAACACCTGATGAATCCCTGACAATGGGACGCTCCAAGAGCACGCTTTGTTTTCCACAGGATCCGTATCTTTCATCTCCTCATGCCGAAATCTCCTGGCAGAATGAAAAGATCGAGATATCCGACCTGTCCAAGAGATGGGGAACATTCGTAAAGCTGTCTCAAGAGGAAAACCTGGATCCCGGAACCGTGCTCCGAATCGGCAGGCTTCTTTTCCGGCTCTCGCTAGAGTAGACAATCCCTGTCATGCAACCTGACATGCAAGAGCCCGCTGTCGCGGTTGATCTTCAAAACATGGAATATCGCAAATGCCGTGAATTGCAGATTCGCGTCCGCGAGGCCGTGCTCGAAAAGAGGTTGGCTGAAACGCTCCTTCTGGTGGAGCATCCTCCGGTAATCACCCTCGGCAAAAGGGCGAAAAAGAAAAACCTGCTTGTGCGTGAAGATTTCCTGAAAAAACGGGGTGTGGACGTGGTGGAAATCGAAAGGGGAGGTGACATGACTTATCACGGCCCGGGGCAGTTGACGGCTTACCCTATCTTTCGAGTCGGACGGGCTGTTCGGTTACATGTTACAACCCTGGCCCGAGCATTGAGCCTGACCTGCCGTCACTTCGGAGTGAAGCCGGTCTGGGATGAAACCCGGCCGGGATTGTGGGTGCGCGGAAACAAGATAGCCGCAGTAGGGGTGCATGTACGAAAAGGAGTCAGTATTCACGGCGCTGCCCTGAATGTCTCGGGCCCACTGGAAGGCTTCAAATGGATCGTCCCCTGCGGGCTGCACGACGCGGGCGTGACAAGCATTAAAAGAGAATGTAGCGGAAACGAATCCGAGCTTCCATCCATGTCCGTCATAATGAAGATTTTTGCCGATAACCTGGCCCGGGCCTCGGGAAGAAAACCTTTCACTTTTTTATCCAACCTTGAACTTTTTTCACACTTAAGCGAGGGGATTCAGCCCTCGAATCCATAAATTCCTGAATATTTTGCAATCTGAATTACATGGTCCTTTTCTTGCATACTTGATTTGTCGCCGCTTGGCGACGGTTAACCAAGGTGCAAGGAGTCGAATCGTGAGACACCCCCAATGCAGAACACTCCGCTTACTGGATGGAGAAGCGAAACAAAATCATCCGACGAAAAAAATTATGAAACAAAGGGGCTTTTCACTGGTCATCGTATTTTTGCTGCTGGCGATGATGTCGGCCGCCGCGATGGCGGTTTTGTTGAGCGCGCGCTCCGATGTCCGGGTGTCGGGCCACGATAGGCTGAATTCGGTAGCCTTCTTCTCCGCGGAAGCAGGCCTCGCGTACGGAAAAGCGTACATGCTGCAAAGGTGGGACAACACGACTTTCTGGACTCCGTTGCTTCAGGATTCCCAAGCTGTTTCGGGAATCAACCGCGACTATCACTTCGGCGGCACGGCCGGCCTGCCTCGCATTGAAGCGGACTACACTTTTCGATTCGCGAACAATCCGGATGATCCCAGCAATTCGCCCGTCACGGACTCAGACGGACGGTTGATAATTATTTCCACGGGGAGGGCGCTCGATTCCACCGGGACCCGAGCGCTGGCCTCGGTCACATTGCAAATGGAAGTGGAGTGGAGAGCCGGCGCATCCGGATCCGCTGACTACCAAGCCCAGTCGCACCAGGATGTCACCGGCGCGGCCGGAACCGGGGGAGACACGGCCCCGGTGGACATGTCGAAATCTCAGTCTTTATAGGAGGCAGGCATGAATGAGGATAGAAAGAACATGAACAAGTTGTGGATAAAAAGACTGTTTGCAGGCTTTTTGTTTGCGGCCGCGATATTGTTTACCTCCACGACCGCGGAAGCGCAAGGAAGATACGAACTCGGGCGGACGCTCTATGCGCGGCGATGCGGACCATGCTTCAGCTTGGGTTTCAAGTGGGCGCCCACGCGAGAACAAACAACCCGCCCCAGGGAAGAGTGGGACATTGAAAAAAAAGCCGAGGAATGGAAGCCGAGTCAAATCTGCACCTGGCTCCGCCAACCTCAAAGAAAGCTCAAAAGACCGTGCACCCCGGGCCGGATAACCCATAGGGAACGACTGGCGATTCTTTACTACCTGACCCGCCGCTTGGAAGGCCCGATTGAAAAACCTGTTTTAAAGAAAATCGTCGCACCAAGAGCGAGAAACCTTCGCTTCCGCGTACGTACGCCTGATTTGAGAAAACAAGCCGTCAATCGGGAACAAAATAGGCTTCAACTTTTGAAGATGCGCCGCCGGTCTTCAAACCGGCCCGGCTGGACAGGTCGGCCGGCGCCTGCCGCGGATCCCGCAGCGCGGCCGGAGCGGCGAAGCATTATTCAAAACACGCGTGAAGAAAACAGCAGGCAACCGCAAGAAAACAGCAGGGAAAAAGATAAAGAAACAGACAACGGTTCAGGCGATTCTTCC
>SLPX01000406.1 GCA_007131745.1 Myxococcales bacterium | reverse complement strand
ATTGTCCATCTGCCTTTTTTGCGGCTCGCTCTATTGATGTCGAATGATCGAGCGAACCCGATATATGTTGATGTGCCGAGGCCGAAAGTTGAAGTAGGTTCGGAAAAAGCCGGCGTTTGAAGACCGCTGCCCGAAGGGCTGAAGGGATTCGACCGAGTCGCCGACGATGCTCTCCAAAGGAGAGCTTCAAACGGCGACGTCCGGCGTTTCCGGAGCCTGCGAAAACATGGCCTCGGCGACCACCCCACGATCCGGAATCGAGAGAGCCTGTTATTTACGGCAGTGGACAAACCGCCGAGTTGGTGAACTTCATGGATTGAACACTACGGTGGGGCCGGGAGGTGCGGCCGGGGTGGCGTGGTGGTCGAAAAGGTTCGTCCCCAAAGATTTTAGATCATATGCTGGAAGAAAAGGGTCCATGATGAAATGAACTCATGTATTTGCCATGGTTTGACACACCCCCGCGCTCAGCAAATTCTTGTCCGCTGTCAATAATGTCAAATCGTAGACAATAGCTGTCGCCGCCAACAACCGGTCGGCGGGATCCCGATGAGGCAAAGCAATGCAGCAGCTCCGGATTGCCACTTCATGGGTTATGGGCGCTTCGTGAAACGGAATGGAGTTAAACACTCGTTTCAACCATTTGTCCGGAGTTTCTTCCAAAGCAACACGTTTTCTATCGGTCAGGACCATGACCTCCCAACTCGTAATGGGCGACAGCCAGAGTTCGTTTTCGGGATGCTCGAGTTGTCGGCACACTCTTGCGGTCAGCTTGGAGGGGTCCAGCAGGCTCCATAGGAGAATGTGGGTGTCCAGGAGCAATTTCACGGTCCAAAAACCTTCCAGTCTTCTTCGTCTGCGGCCGGAGAAATGATATCCCCCCGGATTTCCCCAGTGGATTCAAATGAGCCGAGCCAGGACACGGGCTTTTCCGGCGCAGGTGGAGGAAGCACCAATGCAATGGGTTCTCCTTTGCGAGTCACCAGCAAAGACCGGCCGGTTTGCTTGACTTTTTTGAGGAGGTCGAGGCAAGTGGCCTTGAATTTTGAAATTGCAATAACTTCCTGTTCCATGGTCTTTTCCCAATACAAGAACGTGAACCCAAACTCAACTATAGGCTACCATGGTCAATGCCCATGGTCAATGCGTGCTTCAGGATTTGGATGGAGAACGGTCCACTGTGGTTTCTTTGTTTTTTTTTCGTGTGTATACGTTAGTATTTGTGCTTTGAGAGATGCTATACATGCTTGATGGAATAGGAGGAGGCCGTGAAAAGGTTATTTCGATTGTACGGTGTATCCGGGGCGATCTGCGCTGCAGCCATGGTGTGTCTGCTTTTCAACAAAACCGGATGCGGTTCCAACCCGGGACAGGAAGAAGAGGAAGAGATTTCTTCAGACGCTGAGGTTGAACAGCCCAGCCGCAATGAGATGGATGTCACGGATTGCGTTGATATATACAATGGGGAGATATGGAGCGAACCGTTTTTCGGACAGACATTCAGGTCGGGTGGCAGTGATTTCGGCGCTGCGTATGGAAGGCTGGTGCTTCCCGTGCTGGACCACTCAGAGGGAGCGTATTTCGAATTCAGGGGAGTGTTTCCGGAGAGTCGTTTTTTTTCGTTTCAATCTTCGGGCGAGGGAGAATTTTTCATGGATAAGAAAACCGACTATGAAATTCTTCCCGATGACGATTCGGTCAACCCGTTTGCAATGGGTGGGCCGTGGCCTGAAGGGGCAGGGCTGAATTATTCTCTGAAACTTTTAGATGTTCCCATTGACATGCGGGACGGAACTTGGGGCCAAAATGTTCTTTTCGGCGGATTTTACCTGAAAGGAGAAGGCGAAGAACAATCTTTGTACAACGCCATCATCTACAGGGTGTACCTGCCCGAAGACAGGACAATCAGTTTCCCCAGAGTTTATTACGTCTATGAGGGGGAGACAAAAACTAGAGAAGAGGTCTGTGCGCTGCTTTCTTCCGAGTTCATGGGGTACGAACAGTATCTTGCAATCAATGAAAACGCGGAAACAGCTGCTCCCAGGTTGGCGGAAAATACGAACCAGGAGGTGGCCGGATACGAGCCGCTCTATCCGGTTGAATGGTTCATAGGAATCAATATTGAAGGTACTGCACGAATGGCGTTTCCCCGTGTTCCCGATGACATGACAAACGAACCCATCGGAGCGAACATGGATGCGATGTATGTAGCAGCGTTTTTCGATCCTTCCAACGAGATGACTATTGCAAGGTTCAAGGCTCCGGAAGTTCCGGCACAGGCCAGGTATTATTCGGTGTGCATAATGCAGCCATTGAATTTTCTCTACACCTGGGATTGCAAAAACGACGAGGAGTTGGACTTGGATGACGACGGTTACGTGACCATTGTTTTTTCGTCGGAAAGAGACAAGCCGGAGTATGTCTGTAAGCCTGGTGAATGTGTATACAACTGGATGCCATACTCCAGCGCGGCCCCCCTCGTCTGGATCAGGCAACTGGTTCCTGACGAAGAGACCTATCCGAACGCTCCCCATTTTTACGAAGGCGACCCGTACGATTCGAAAGAGTTGTCCATTCACATGGGTGCGCACTATCCCAAGACCTGGTATTGCACCAGGAGGGATTTTGAAACGCTCGGCTTTGACTGCTTAAGGTAAGCGGATTTCTTTCCCCGCCGTTTTATTTGGAAACGAATACAATGCGAGTACTCCACGTTCTGTCCCAGCGCCCATCGCATACAGGAAGCGGCATAACTCTTAAAGCGCTCATCAGCGGCGGAAACAAACGCGACATTGATAGCGCTGCGGTTATAGGAGTACCGGCCGTTTGCAAAGACCCGGTGCTGGATGAACTTCCGAAAGAAAAGGTGTTTCGAGTTCCCTTTGAAACAGAGGCCCTTCCCTTTCCCGTGCCGGGTATGAGCGATGTGATGCCGTACCCGTCCACCCGGTTTTCTTGTCTTGATGAACCGGATCTGGAACGTTACCGGAAAGCCTGGTTGAATGTTCTTCGGAAAGCTTGCGATGTGTTTCGCCCCGATGTCATACATTCTCACCACGTATGGATTGTAAGTTCGTTGGTCAAGGATGCGGCTCCCGAAGTGAAACAAGTTATTCACTGCCACGCCACGGGTCTTCGACAGATGGAGCTTTGCCCCGCCCTTGCAGAGGAAGTAATGCAAGGTTGCCGTCGGGCGGATGTTTTTTGTGTTCTTCATGATGGTCATGGATCTGAATTGTCCAATCGTTTGATCGAATCCCGTTCGAACGACGCGGGTGTATGGCCGGGAAGAACCTGTTCGCGGATCCACGTGGTGGGAGCAGGTTACAGGGATGATATTTTTAAGAGCGGTCCGGCGGATAGTTCCATTAGGGTGCCCGGGGTTTCGAGATTGATCTACGTTGGAAAATATTCAGGCGCCAAGGGTCTTCCCCAGTTGTTGGATGCTTTTGAAATCCTGACCGGAGTTCATCAGGATGTCGAATTGCACGTGGCAGGAAGCGGGGCGGGGGAGGAAGCCCGGATGCTCGAAGAGCGCATGAAATCCATGGCGCCGCGGGTGGTGTTGCACGGACAAGTGTCCCAAGAAGAGCTTGCCGAAATCATGCAGGGGTGCGAAGTGTGCGTGTTACCTTCTTTCTACGAAGGAGTCCCGCTTGTGCTAGTGGAAGCGCTTGGGTGCGGCTGCCGTTTGGTTTCGACCGCGCTTCCGGGAGTGGTCGCGGGGATAGTTCCCCATGTAGGAGACGCTATTGAGCTTGTGGATTTGCCGCGGCTGGAATCAGTGGACAAACCCGTTTCGGCCGACATTCCCGCTTTTACACAAAGGATTGCGGATGCATGTGAGCGGGCCCTTGAAAAAGGTCGTTTTCAAGGAGATCTCCGCCGCGATCTGGAAGCGCGATTGTCTCATTTCACCTGGGACGCGGTTTTCGAGCGGGTCCACGATATATGGAAAAGCCTTTGTTCATAAATGTCGAGATGAAAACGAGCGGGGTTCCAGGGAACCAAAGTGAGCGTGTTTAGT
>SLPX01000065.1 GCA_007131745.1 Myxococcales bacterium | reverse complement strand
GATCTCATGGCAATGGAAATCTTGGCGCATGTCGAAAAACATCCGTACGGGCAATGCGGTGTTGTGTCTCCCGAGAAAACTCTTCTCGCAGCGGTAAGAAAACACCTTAAAGAACAAGGTGGCGCTACATCCGAAAACGCGAAATCCCATTCCATATATCTTCACGAAACAAAGAGCCGCGAGGACGCGGTCCTCTTGGCGAACAAGCGCGCCCCCGAACACATATGGCTTCTCTCTTCCCGTCCAGAAATCTGGGAATCCGGACTACAGGCATACGGCGTTTTGCATATCGGCCCCCACACCGCGGAAGTGCTCTCAGAGGGGGGATTCGGCCCCTCGCTTGCAGGGAATTACGGCAACAACATGAGAGGGATGCTCTCGGTTTTTGATTTCGTCAAATGCTCGCTGATCGAAGAAATCGTTCCCAGCGCGTACAAAAGATTGGGGAAATCAACGGCCGTTATCTCCAGGATGGAACAGCGCCCTAGATCCGCCGACACCGCCTTGTCCCGCATCGAATTGAAACCGTGGCATGAACCGGAAGCATGAAAGCCTGAATTTCAAGGGCTGAAAAAGTTTTTTACAGTCTTTCAGAATTTTTTGTTATCAACACGGTTCTGATGAAACACCGTGTCCAAAATTTTTTCTTAATGAACCTGAAACAGGAGTATCCTGAACATGATTCGCCTATCTTCAAAGAATGTTTATCAAAGACAATGTCTTTTCGGAGTTTTTGCATCACTTTTAGTTTTTTCCGTCTATCCTAACGCACGCGCTCAAAACCGGCGAAGGCAAGGAGATTCGGTCACGATAGGAGGAGAGAGGTTCGTTATATGGGGTTCGGCCGACACCGGCGCCATGCCCAAGGGAGCATCCATAACGCCGGACGGCAAAAGAATGTTCATCTCGAACTTCGGGCGCCCGCACCGAAACACGGTTTCCGTTTTCGACCTGCCTTCCATGAAACAAACCGGATACCTTCACTTCAAGGGAAACTCTATAGAATCCGCCATCTCGCCCGACGGCAAGTGGCTTTTTTCAACAAACAAGAGAGGCCACCTACTCAACGTTTTCGACGCTTCCTCATTGGAAGAGAAGAAAACTATCAAGATAGGCGGATACCCAAAGGTCATAACCGTATCCCCCGACAGCCGCTGGGTGTATCTGAGCCGGTGGTCCGACTCAAGAGTGACCCGCGTAAACACCCATACATGGGAACAAGAAACCATTGTGATCGGAAAACGCCACCCCCGCGGAATGGCGATAACACCGGACGGCAAAACCTTGTATGTCGCGAACAACGGAAGCCCATACGTATCAGTGGTATCGACGGACCCTTTCAAAGTTGTGGAGCATATAAAAATCGGCCGCGGGCCCCGCCACGTGGCCGCATCCAACGACGGCAAACGCGTCTACGTCTCGATCATGGGACCCAACCAGGTGGTGGTTATCAACACCGCTGACAACAGCATCGTGGACAGGGTAACGGTCGGAGGAAGCCCCAAAACCATTGAAGTTTCTTACGATGACAGGTTTCTTTACACTGCAAACTACACTGGGCATTCGATGAACATCGTGGACACCAAAACCCTCAAAACAGTGGAACTGCACCTGGATATGTGGAAAGGCTCTGGGTTGGTGGTACATCCAACCGACAGGTTTATCTACGTGACGGGTTGGTGCTCCAACGACGTGTGGGCAGTGGAAAGAGTTTCGGGTGGTCGAAATCCTTCGAGTCCGGGCCCTATGCGTTCCAACCGGAAAATCTGCCGTTCCTGTAAAAGCATTCGCTTCATGGGTTGCCGCCTTCCGAAGGGCGCTTGGAAGAAACGTCGCAGAGACGACTGACCTTTCTCGGCCCGCCCCCCCGAACCCTCCCCGGTTTTGCTATGGACGAACAAAGCCCGATCATCCTCTGTCAACAGGGCGAACCGCTGATGAAACTCCCGACAGGGAAGTTGGAACAAGGCACTCGGCGGTTTGTCCGCTGCCATAAAAAACAGGCTCGTTCGATCATCCGCGTTCAATAGAACGAGCCGAAAAAAGCTTATTCGCAGAGGCAAAAAGTTGAAGCAAGCCTCCGGAACAAGCCGTGCGTCAGAATCCAGCGGGCCGGGCGCATAGTCGACCGGCCCCCTTCATCATGTCGCCTCCCACCAGAATGCAAACGGCCACGTCCGGCGTTTCCGGAGCCTGCGAAAACATGGCCTCGACAGCACCGTGTTCGGCGGTTTGTCCGCTGCCGTAATAAAAAGGCGAAGCCCTGCTGACAACGGAAGTTTGCACCCTGGACACACCTGTCGCCATCGTTGTAATGTCGCGCCTTACCTGATAAATAAGCCGTCAACAGGAAGCTACTTCATGACAAAATCCCTACTGGGAAGACAACTGGACAAGTACACTCTTGTCAGCCTGATCGGCGAAGGCGGCATGGGATCGGTGTACCTGGCCGAGCACGTAACCGTCAAAAAGAAAGTCGCGGTAAAAGTGCTTCACCCCTACCTGGCGGAAGCGCATCCTGCCATAGCCAAACGAATGTTGAACGAAGCCCGTGCAGCCGCCATGATCGGCCACCCGGACATTGCCGATGTTCTGGATTACGGAGAAACCGAGGACGGATATCACTACTTGGTCATGGAGCTACTTCACGGCAAGGAATTCAGCGATCTGATCAAAGAAAAGGGGAATCTCCAAACAGACTTGACCCTCGCTGTCGGGGATCACCTTTTATCCGCCCTGTCCGCGGCGCATGAAAAGTCCATCATTCATCGAGATCTCAAGCCTGACAACATCTTCCTCCACGTGGACCGGACAGGGTTGTACAGGGTGAAATTGCTGGATTTCGGTATATCCAAGTTCCCTTCCGACATGAGAATGACGGCCACCGGAGCGGTAATGGGAACCCCCTACTACATGAGCCTTGAACAAGCCGAGGGTGCCACGGACATAGACCACCGTACTGATATTTATTCCACAGGAGTGATCCTCTACCAGGCGCTTTCCGGCAGTCTCCCTTTCACCGGACAAAATCCGAACCAGGTCATGGTTGCGATCCTCTCGGGCACATATAAACCACTCCAGGAACTCTGCCCTCACCTGGATCAGAATCTTGTCTCGATCATCAATAAGGCCATGAGCCGGAACCGGGATCATCGTTTTTCAAGCGCTTCGGAAATGAAAGACGCTCTCAGGCCTTTCTGGGATCCCATGCATCCATCCATCCAGGATGCTTTTGAATCCATCGCAAAGGCTCACGGCAAAAATCATGGATCATCGCGCGGCATCCTGGGCTCGGGAGGTTTTTCACCAGCGCCTTCGCTGCCGCCTCAACCGCCGCGGTCACCCGCCTTGCAGGGCGAAACACCCGCGGGCGAAGAATTATCGGAGTCTCTCAAGAGTGAAACAGCTCCCACCATGGCTGCACCTTCGGCTTCTGCAAAGAAAAAGAAACCCGAGACCGCTCGCTTTTTCCCGACTCCGGAAACACCTATCCCACCTCCTCCGCCGGAGGCCCCACTACCTCATCCTCCCGCTCCCCGAAATCACACCAGGCAGCGACGAAAAAAACGGATCCTCATCTGGGTATCCTCAATCGCCGCGGTTCTGTTTTTGATCTTGCTCATCGCCACCGAGGGCTTCACCTCGTGCGACTGCGAAGCATCGAGGAAACAAGCGGAAAAAGAGGCCGCCGAAAAACAGGCAGCTGAAAAAAAGGCTGAAAAAGAAGCGGAAGAAAAGCGCAAAGCAAAAGAGAAAAGAAAGGGGCGGAAAAGAAAGGGAAGGCGGGAACCTCGGGTCATCCGCGACATCCGCCGCATTTTTTGAGCATAGTGAGCCCACCAGGAATCGAACCTGGAACCTCCGGATTAAGAGTCCGCTGCTCTACCGATTGAGCTATGGGCCCGAAATCATTCGCTCTACACGAACACGCCAGGGGTGACTCGAACACCCGACCTACGGATTCGAAGTCCGGCGCTCTATCCATCTGAGCTACTGGCGCACAAACGCGAATCGCTCTACTAGACATGGTCGCTCATGTCAACCCAGAAATCGGCATTGACAGAATGAGCCCTTCACTTCAGGATCATCTTCGGGCATATAAGCAATCCAAAGGATGTATTAACAGGCAACCATGCAAAACAGCAAAGTTTATTCAAACCCTGTTGTAAGCTCAAAATTCGCTGGTTTGTTTCTTGCGTGCAAACTCACAACCTTATTGACGAGTGTATTCATCTATTTGGGAATCGCATGCAGTACACCCCCGCAAACAGCAAAAAAGGAAAAGCCGGAAAAAATCGCCTTCAGAGTTGAAATAATGCATCCGCAAAAACCTACGGCACAGGAAGCCCTTGATAGAGGCAGAATTTCAGACGCCATTTTGATATACAAGTTCAAGCGTCTGCACGGCCGGATAGACGAAGAATCCCTGGATTCTTCGTTCGATGATATCGAATCCAACATAGGCCGTCCGGGTTTTTGTCGCGAACTCGCTCTTGCGTTCTCATCGGCCGAACGCGTTCAGGCCAATTACCTGAACGAGGGAAAACTCGAATCCGCGGACCAGGCCGGCGAAGCTGTAAAGAAACTGCAGCAAAGATACACTGTGAGGAATTGCGAGCATTATTGGTTCAAACAAGCTGATATCCTTGAGCAAAACAATGAATACGAAAACGCTGTCTTATCCTATTTCCTGGCGGCCGAATACCTCGAAATCAGCCGCGAAAAACTCCTGGACGTCCTGAATCGCGTCGCCAAAAAAGAGGGGCACCCGACAATCTGCAATCTGTTGCAAGCCGCATTGAAACTCACCGGTTCACAACCCGACGAACAACACGAAAAAAATAACCGCTACCATACCTTGATGATCAGGCTTGCAGCCGAAAATATCAGAACATTGATGGAAGTCGAAAAGTGCACCGACCCTGCCGATTGACTCGCTCGGACACCGGCCAGACGACAGACTCTGCGAATCATAAGAGGAAACGGTCATTCAAGCAAAGGAGCCGCGCTGCTTGATAAAAATAGTCTTTTGTTTTTCCCGGACGTGATATATTTCTATTTGTACTGCTTGGGGAGAAAAAAAATGACGGGAGAACATGTATCACTGGAAGCGGTTGAGGCTTTTTACCGGGCGTGCCTCGCGGGGATTCGTTTCCTCATCGACTGCCCACCCGAAACAAATGGATTCAACAACCATGATGTGCTGGTGCCATCTCTGGAAAAGCCGGAACACAAAAACGCTGCGGAATGTTTGGAAGATCTCTTGTCATCCATGACTGTCTTTTGGGGTTCCGCGTTTTCTCCGGCACGGGTTTTTCAATTTTCAGGGTTGGCGGCAGAAGAAATATTCGGCCCCGACTGGCCGGTATTGCCTGTTTCTTTAGCGGAAAACCTTTTGGAAGAGGCGTGTCTTTCCCATTACAATGATTGTGAATCAGCATTCAACGCTTCTGCAGATGCCTGGAACTTGAAAATAATCAGCCTGGAAACCGGCAACCTTAAGATTGAACCTGACACAGGCCTTATAGTGGCCGGACCTTCAGCTCTCGCTGCTGCCATGAAAATATTTTCAAAAAGAAAAGACCTCAAATGGGGAAAACAAGTGGTGGCAGTGGCGGGAAGACCCGACACCCGCCACATGGCTGGTCTGGCGGGAGTTTTTGCCCACAGCAGCAATGGAACTAGACTCCTGTCGCCGAATGCAAAGGGATCCGAAAGCCCAGCCTACGCGGTTTTTGAGTCGGGAAACAGGGGCACAAACGAGGTCCTGATCTCGCCTGACGCCGAACCGTCCGCCGCAGTGTTCGCAGAAAATGCAAGAGCCGGGATATAAGATCCGACCACTGCCTTATACAAACAGGCTCGCTCGATCACTCGCGCTCAATAGAGCGAGGTGGGAATCTATTTTTTGGGCAGGTTCAAGGTCACGGTTTTTCCTGAAGGATCCGGCAGCGCTCCATTGTCGAACTCAAAAACTCGAAACTGAAGCTTCTTGGGTTTCCAAGTAGTCGCCTCTGTACTCGTCCCGGCACACACCACGGTAATCGCATCTTCAGAATCCTCCGCGGGTTTTCCATTTCCACTGTAACGCCATTCATAAAACTCGTGCTTGTGACCGTGACAAATCAATCTCACGCCCCCCTCTTCGGCTATTTCCAACAACTCCCGCGCGTTTTCCAGCGGGGGCACCCGAGGCTCCCTCCCATACTTTGCAAGATGGTGATGAATCGCCAATAACTTGGCTCGTCCCTTGACTGTTGCAAACTCTCTTTTCAGAAACTCCATGCTCCTGGAAACCACCCTTCCATCCGTGCCCAGTCCCCGCCCCACGGTATTGCTGTTTACTCCGAAAATAACAACTTCTCCGAAGTCCGCCTTGAGAGGCACCACGGATTTCGGAAGGTAGTCGGAAAAGACTTTTGCATAGGTATCCAGACGCGCGTGTTTTTCACCCTTTCTCGCATCCTCTACATCGTGGTTTCCGGGAATAACAAGAACAACAGGTTTGCATTTTAGGTTTTTGATGCCGTCTAAAAAGACCTTTGCCTCATGAAACTCGGTCTCCGAAGCCACAGTGGTCAAATCCCCCGTAACCAGGACCACATTCGGCCGCTCCTGTTCGAGGCCGGCCAGCAGAACCTCCCGCATCTCTTTACGCTCCCTGTATTGCAGCGCAGACAAGAGCTTCATCAATTCTCGGCGATAAATGAATGCAAGCCCCATCGAAGCGCCGAAAAGCCCCACCGATAAGCCAATCACAGTTTTGGCGTCGATTCTACCGCCCACATCGCGTATCTGTTCCAGAACCTTGATGTAATTCTTTTGAAAATCCTTTTCCTCGATTTTTTGCCCCGCGTATCGAGTTAATACGCCTCCGAGATCCCCGGCTATCGGCATGACGCGTTTAAGGTAAGAACGAAGATAATTGACGTCGGCTTCCGCGCTTTTTTCAGGCTGCCGTGCAACATGTATGTCTGATATGTGAGCTACCTTGAATGCCATATCAAAAATAATTTGTGCTTTTTCGGTAAAAAACAAGCCCTTTCGGGGCAAAAGCTACCACCGGAGGGATGTTCAACTTTGGGTTGCACCCGAGTGCATTCCGGTGAATAAAGAGCATCGATGGATAACCCGGAAAACAAAGCCCCGAACGAAAAGGGGGAAAGAAAAAGCCCTCTTGAAGAATTCATAGCCGCGCCCAACCGCGCCATGTGGCGGCTGGCGACTCCCATGATGCTGGGAATGGTCGTCCATATGGCATACATGATCGTGGATACTGCGTTCATCGGCCTCCTGGGCATGGAGGCATTGGCGGCCGCCACTTTCGTGGGCCCTCTTTTCTTTTTCATAATCGCGCTTCTGAGCGGCCTTGCCATGGCTGCCACCGCGCTGGTTGCGCAAGCATTGGGCAGAAAAGATCATGAAGCCGCGGATCGAACCGCGGGCGGAGTAATGTTCGTGTCCATTCTGGGCGGCATGGGGTTCACGGTGATTCTATTCATCGCCGGCCCTCACATTTTGAGGGTCTTCGGAGCTCACGGCGAATCCGAACGTCTGGCATGGAGCTATTTCAGGCTGATATCATTCGGAATGATCCTTTTTTTTCTTAGCAGTGCTTTTCGCGCTGTACTCACCGGGGAAGGAGACACCCGAACTCCTGTTATCGTTATGATCATAGCGTCGTTCATAAACGGCGGTCTTGATCCTGTGTTCATGTTCGTTCTGGACATGGGCATCGCGGGCGCGGCCATGGCGACATTGACGGCCCAGGTTTTTTCCACTCTCGCCCTGGGTTACATAATCCTCGTGCGCCGGCGTTCGGTAGTGAAAGTGAAACTAAAACACCTCCGGGCGTACAAACCCCTTTTTCGCGGCATTGTTACAATAGGGTTGCCTACGACCATCGGGCAACTCGTAATGTCCGCTGGTCTGGCACTGAACAATCGATTGCTCGCACATTTCGGAGAATTCGCGGTGGCCGCGTACGGCGCCGCTTCCAAGGTGGACATGATCGTCGCTATGCCCTTGTTCGGCCTGGCAGGAGCCTCGGTGAGTCTCATCGGCATGTTTGCAGGCGCTGGTCGTTCGGACCTTGTAAGGCACACAACACTTTACGTCTATCGTTGGGCTCTTTTCATCTCGGTGTCGGTCGGAGTATCCGCGTTCCTGGCATCTCACTGGGTTTTGAACCTCTTTACAAATGACCCCGTTGTCATCCAAACAGGAAGAATCTACCTGGGCTTCATGGTCTTCGTCTATCCCATGATGGCTTTCGGAATGACCACCGGAAGAATCCTGCAAGGGCTGGGTTACGGCATGCCGTCGCTCATCATAACCTCGGTGCGCATCCTCGTAGTGGGGGTTCCCATTGCGTATACCGCGGTGCTGGCATTCGGAGCGCCGCTCGAATCCGTGTGGTGGTCCATACTGCTCGGCGGTGTCATATCAAATGTTCTTTCTTTCCTATGGGTGAAAAAACTTGTCTGGCGAGAGGATCCCACCATCCGCGCGGGCGCGGCCCCAACAATCCCAGCTGCAACTCCACTAGGCCCGGAGGTCAACCCGGTTTCGGATCTGTAAGCCCGGGGGGGGCGGAACCGATAGGTTGATGATCCCGCCATAAGAGAGCATAATGCTTTCTCAAACAGGGTTCTTGTGCAGATGTCTCAAGTGGATCAAGGAGGATGCATGACCATAGTCTACTTTCCGCGCCACGCAAGCGTGATGATAGTTGTTGAATGCCCCAAGTGCTCCAACAAGACGGTCATAAACGGTCCCAGGCAACACCCGGTGTGCGACAACTGTGACTACAAGATGACGGTTTATCCGACTTTTTGGGAGCCGATCCTGGATCAGCTTGAAACCTGTCACAAAGAACTTTCTCCCGGAGACAAAGAAGTCTTTATTGATGTCTCTTGTGGAGGCAAGATAACTTACGGCCCTGAAGAACCAACGTGCAATAGTTGCCACACCCTACTCCCTGTCTCCGATATAAAACCGGGTTTCAAAGGAAAAATCCAGTGCACATCCTGCAACAAACCCACCCTCACCTATCCTCCTCCGGAATTGTGGCAACACATGTTCCCTTCATGCCGACAAATCTTCGGCGGAGAACCGGATTCCGCGCAGCAGGATGCACTCGACCTCTCTCTTTCCCCGGAATCCAACGAACCGATATCAATGAGTTGCCCGAGTTGCAGCGCGGGACTTTCTTTTCCCTGTACAACGACGCGTCGAACAACGTGCCGGTACTGCGGTGTGGATGTCTTTATTCCCGACGCTCTCTGGAGACGTTTGCATCCGGTCAAAAGAAGCGAAAAATGGTTTGTTCAGTTCGAAGGCCCCTCCCGCAAAGAGATTGTTGCAAAAAGCGAAGGATCCCATCTGTTTGTAATATCAATGTTGCTGACCATTGTGGCCGGCGCCGCTGCCTTGTTTTACGTTATGTGTTAAAATCGAAAACTCTCATAGAGTATTCAGCGATCGTGGGTTCGGCCTTGGGGCAAAATGACGTGAAATGAATCTCGAAATGTGAGATGAATGATACCCTCAGATGTCGTCTGACCGAACTTTTCCGGCAGCGATGACACAGGAGGTCTTGAAAATGCTGATACGCCGATTTTCTCCGAAATCCTACAGGGCTGTTTTCAAGTGGGGAGCTCCGGATGTTTTCTACACCATAGAAGAAAGGTTGAAGGATTTCATCGGCGAAAAACTGCGTCTTTCCCGAATGGACATGGAAACCCCATACCTGCCCGGATTGGACGAAATCCAAAACGTTCCCGGGTCGAATCTAAAACCCCAACACATTGAAAAACTCGGTGAAATAGTCGGCTCGCAAAACGTTTATGTCGATGATTTTTCAAGGGTCAAGCACTCCTGCGGTTCCACTTTCCTGGATCTCATGAACATGAGGCTAAAAAACCCGACCGGTTTGCCCGACGCGGTGGCCGCTCCCCGGGACGAAAATGACTGCCGCACCCTGATTGACTTTTGCAATGAAAAGAAAATCCCCGTTGTTCCGGCCGGAGCGAGGTCCTCAGTGACCTTGGGACTCAATGCGATTCGCGGCGGGATTTGCGTGGACATGACGAAACACATGAACAGGGTCCTGGAAGTCAACCCGGAAGATCTTTCCGCCAGGGTTCAGCCCGGAATCTACGGCCCGGCTTATGAAAACCACCTGAACGCTCTCGGATATACTTGCGGCCATTTTCCACAATCATTCGAGTATTCCACGGTAGGAGGATGGGTCGCCACCAGGGGCGCGGGGCAACAATCCACCTATTACGGAAAAGTCGAGGATCTCGTCCTGGCGCTCCGCTGCGTGACACCGGTGGGAACCGTGGCCACCAGGCCTTTTCCCAGGGCCGCGCTGGGACCGGACCTCAATTCCATAATCGTGGGTTCCGAGGGAAGTTACGGCATTATCACGGAAACCACGTTGAAAATATTCAAGCTCAGCCCGATGGGCAGGCTGCCGATATGTTTCATGTTCAAAAGTTTCGAGGACGGACTCACCGCGCTGCGCAAAATCATGCAGGCCGGATACGTTAAACCCGGCGTGTTCCGGCTTTCCGATCCGGAAGAAACTGAAGTCGCTCTCGAACTGGACGGCCTGAGCGGCGGGCCGATAGACAAGGTTTTGAAAGGGTTCGGGTACAAACCCGGCGGCCGGAGTCTTTTTATTTCCGCCACCGAGGGAGAACCCCGAACCGCGGTACACACAATGGCACGGGCGCATGCAACCGCGATTCGCCACGGCGGCTTACCCCTTGGACTTCTGCCTCTCAAATCCTGGGAAAAGAGAAGGTTTCACGATCCGTACCTGCGCGACGACCTAATGGACATGGGTGTGATTACCGACACCCTGGAAACCGCGGTCACATGGTCCTCCATACAGAACTTGTGGAAAAACGTGCGGGCAGCGATCAAAACACGGCCCGACACCGTGGCAATGACCCACATCTCTCACGCCTATGAAAACGGGGCGAATCTCTATTTCATCTTCTTGTCCCCGATGAAACGCGGCAATGAAATTGAAGATTACAAATCTTTCCACAAAGACATCATCGACGCAGTCGTCAAGCACGGAGGTTCCTTGAGTCATCACCACGGAATCGGCAAACTCTTCACTCCCTGGTACGAAGAACATCTTGGAAAGACGGGCCTTCTCGTTTTGAAAGGGATCAAAGACAAACTGGATCCAAACGGCATAATGAACCCCGGCACACTGAACCTGTAACCACGTCTGAAAACCATGGCCGGCAAAACACCAAAAAAATCTACAGCAAACAAACCCCGCGACAGGCAAGCAAAAGACTTCAAGAACAAAGCCGCTTCTTATTCCAAGAAACCCCTCTCTCTGCGTGATGCGCTCGAACGACTCTACCGTTCGACCGGCCCCGACCTGATATCTCCCGACCCACTGGAACTGGTGGTAGGGTACTCCGACCCGGCGGACCAGGAGGTGGCCGGCTTGCTCGCGTCTTCATGGGCCTACGGCCGCGTCGAAACAATCCTGGACCATGTTGGCGAAGGTCTTGAAAGGATGGGAAATGAACCCCGGAAGTTTGTGGAACATGCAGCGTCCACACCCAGACATTATGGAGAACTGTCCGTCTTTTCCGACCTTGGACATCGTCTCCACCGAAGCGGCGACTGGGGCGCGCTCTGCCTTTTTGCAGGTGAGCTGGTCCTGGAATACGGCAGCCTGAAACGCGCGTTTTCCATCATCTGGGAAAACACCGATCACGATCTACAGAAATCCCTGAGCGTTTTCGCTCAAAAATTTCACAGGGCCGGCTACCCCTCCCGCATGGCGGATATTCCGTCCATCCGGTTCGGAGAAACACACCACCTTTTGGCCGATGCATCGAAAGGCAGCGCTGCAAAACGCTTGAACCTCTGGCTTCGCTGGATGGTGCGAAAAGACCGGGTGGATCCGGGAACGTGGAATCCAGACCCGGGGGCCGAGCTTCCCGTCCCCTGCCCAGTCCCCCGCCCAGTCCCCCGCCCAGTCCCCTGCCCAGTCCCCCGCCCAGCGGATCTCGTGTTGCCGCTCGACACGCACACAACGCGCCTCAGCCGTTATTTAGGCTTTACCCGTCGCAAATCGCCGAGTTGGGCCGCGGCCCGGGAAATCACAGACGCCCTGAAAAAGTTCGATGAAAAAGATCCGGTGAAATACGACTTCGCTCTCTGCCGTCTCGGGATACTGGAAATCTGCCCATCAGCAAAACCTCCCCCAAACTGCCGCCCCTGCCCTATCCAACCATGGTGCCTTCGCGGCCGTTCTCCACATCCCGGCTGATCGCCCATCGTTCAATCTACCTTCAAAACATTCACCGATCGACTACGAACCAAGAGTAAAAAGCCTTGTTTTGAATCCATGGAGCTCGGCAAGATCGGAATCCAATATGACCTTTTCTCCACGAACTAATACTATACCCCCCTTACAATCCGCTTCTCGGGAACAAATTCATCTGGTTTTTCAGCCCTTAGTTCCTTTCCTTTAAGATTATTTAGGAGAAAAGTCACGACAAACAATCGTATAATTTTGTCATGCTGTCTTTCGTGTTATCAAATTCTTTTCAACTTCAAGCGTGTACGAAAGGATTGTTTTTAGATCAATCTTTTTGGAGGCATGCAGGATTTCAATCCCAACTAGCTTGTCATCAGAAGTCATGTCCAAGTTAACCCCTTCAGATATTTCCACAACCCCTTCAGGAGTCTCATCGCCCAACTTCAGGTATAAAGCGTCTGCCTCATCGTCATAATATACTTTCATTATTATGTTCCTTTCTTCAAAGGATAATTTGTTATTACTGTGATTATATCATCTTCCACAGAAACAACGATCTTTAATGGATACTTGAAGCCTTCAACCTTTTCCATAATTTCTTGATTACCTTGAATCAATGTTTTTCCTGCCAGAATCCTTCTAACCGTTTCCTCTGGAATTTTGTACAATCTCCCCCTTCTCTTTGCATGGCGCGAGAATTCTATCTCCAAATCAATTTGCCCTTTTGTTCTCTTGTATTAAGCCCAACGACCCAGCTCAACCACTTCATCTTTGTTGTCTATTTCGTACATTTGGAAAAAGCGCCTCTTCCTTTTATGTTTGATATCTCAGAGTATCATGGAAAACAAGCATGGAGTATGCTGCTTTTCGCAGACACTCGGCCTCTGCGGTCGGCGACGACTCCCATACGAGGCCCATTCTTCTTGAACAGCGCTTTTGAATCTCCTATTCTTCAGGAATGAACATCCCCCAAATCCGAAAGACCGAACAGAGTTCCAGCCGAAGAGGGCTTTTTGGACCGGCGTTTACACTGCACGTTTGTTTCACAGTGTTGTTGTGCGCTTGCTGCACCGCTCACGAAGCATCCTCACCCGTGCGCACCCCTGACCAATCACAAAAGGCGGCTCGCCCCTCCGACCACGGTCCTCTCCCTTTCAAGATCGAAACGGGGGAATTCGCTGTCGTCGGCGAGGGTCCGGGTATGCTCCGGTACGCTCTCCCCGGCTCGAAGTGCAGCGTGGACGTCCATTGGTGGCGTCCGTTTCCCGAGGAGACGGGCGGGGCGATGATGGTGGCTTCACGTCGCCAAGTCGACTTTGGAGGTGAGCCGCGCTCGGTGTTGGTGACCTCGATGTTCGAGGGCATTGAGCGCGAGGTGAGCGTTACCACGCTTGCGGGGAAGGGGTGGTTCGCTCGAGTGGTCTTCGATGGATGTGAACCGCACGAGGAAGACTCGCTTCTCCACGGGATCTCTCTGCCTACGCCTCCTCGATGAAGCTCGCGTCCGGATGAACAGAACGATCATACTCTCGGATCCACGAGAAAGAAAAGTGGGGGACATGATTGTGGAAGAAAAGTGTGGGATTACGACTACGCTGCAATAAGCGGGTTCTTCACAACGATGCCGGTAAAACGGCTGAAATCCCGGTCGGCAGTCCACAACTCCCTGACTCCATGGAAGCGGCACAAAGCGGCAATCCTTGCATCGTGTACTTGAGGGCCGCCAACCTTTCCTGCTTGCAGCAAATCGCTAAGCTCAATCATGTAGCCTTCGCCCTCGGAAAGCAGGACAAGACTCGGCGACTCGAACCACGCTGCAACCTGCTCCAGTGCAACCTTCAGCGGGCTGGGCGGGTCGTAGATTCGCGGGTGGGTGACTATAGCCAGGAACTCATGAATACAAGGCCATGGTAAAGCCCATGGAGCGTTGCCCTCTGCAAGTTCCCGGAGACATCCGAAGGCCGACTCATGCCAGGGCGAATCCTCCCTGTGTCCATAGACCAAAAGGTTGGTGTCAACACCTATCATCCGCCTCTTCCTTCGTAGTTCATTTCCCGGATCCGCTCCCAGGAAGAGCCGGCAATCCCCGGCTGAAGTCCCCTGCCTTTAAAACCGACTTTACGAAGCTTGAAAGGAGTTTTCCGCTTTCTTTCCTTGAGGATTTTTTGAAGCCCCTCTTCAATCAACGCTCTGACGGTTGATTTCTCGCTCCGGGCTACCCTCCTTGCCTCTTCCAACAAAGAGTCAGATATATGTACGGTTGTCTTCATACATATAACCATATCGATAAAAATGGTTAGATGTCAAGGATTTGAACATTCCGCTGAAGCGCTGCTTGGATGGATGGACGAACCTTTTGTTTTATGGATCGGAAACACTCCCCAATAACTTTTTGTAAAACGCATGGTAGAGTTCCACGCCCACCTCTTCTAGATCGAAAAGATTGCGAGCAAACCCGCAACATGCAGCGCGGGTGGATTCGCTCATGACTGCGTCCCACCTGAACTCCACTGCGAACTCCTTTAGTGATTGCTCTGAAAGATCCTGCAACAGGTGGATGTGAGGAAATCCCCGTGCCTGATCGTCCAGGT
>SLPX01000006.1 GCA_007131745.1 Myxococcales bacterium | reverse complement strand
TTCGCCCGCGGTGTTGCAAATGTAGCCGTCATCACACTCGCCGCAGGACACCCCGCACACCGGATCCCGGCCGCACTCCCGTTCTCCGCATTCGGGCACGCAACCGTCCACGTCGTCAGACGGGGTGGAGTCCCGGCAACCTGAAAAGAATACGGCAGCTGTGAAAACCGCACAGATCGCTATCAACCATCCGGCCCCATTGTTCGTCGTCCATGATTTAATCATTTTCGTCCTCTTTGTTTCCTGAACAATCATTTCCCGCTTTGATGATCCCCGAATTCCCGAATTAAGGGATAAATTGAGTCTATTGCGTCCCTATGAATGGATCAAGAAGTAATGAATCTTGTTAGAGTGACGGCTGCAGGCGGTTTTCAACCGACCTGAAAACAGGGTTGCCAAGAACCATGGGAAGTGATAGTAGAATTGCTCCCGTGAGAACCTCCATGAAAGAAAAAAAACTGTTTGACCCCGGAACAATCCTCAACTCAAAGAAGCTGATCATAATTGTGGGAAACTATGGTTCCGGCAAAACTGAAGTAGCGGTCAACCTGGCGATAGCGTTGAGATCGGGAGGCGTAAGGGTCAGGGTCGCGGACCTTGATATCGTTAACCCCTATTTCCGTTGCCGTGAAGCCATGGAGCTGATGCGTGTCCGGGATATCGGAGTTGTGGTGCCTCCCGGAGAGCAGGTATCAGCGGATTTACCCATCGTGGTGCCGGAGATAGCGGGGATGCTGGCTCCGCAAGACGGGCACGTCGGGATATTTGATGTCGGCGGAGATGATGTGGGAGCGCGACTGTTGTCTTCATTCGCGGTTGCTTTGAAAAAAGCCGCGGCGGAATATAGCGCACCGCATTATGAACTCTGGCAGGTGATCAATGCGCGCAGGCCCTTTACGGATACCGTGGAAGGGTGCCTAAAAATGCGCAGGGCGATAGAAAATGCTTCCCGATTGAATGTTACCGGGCTGATCGGAAACACCCACCTGATGCATGAGACAGATGCTGGAACTGTTTACGAAGGGTGGGAGTTGACAAGAAAAGTGGCGGATGCATCGGGTCTTCCGATTGTGTTTGTAACCGCCATGAAGGGGTTGGAAGAAATAGAAGAACTCGAAGATATTGATGCTCCGCTGTTTTACCTGAAGCGGTATATGCTGCCCCCGTGGCTTGCTGAAGAAACCGATAACATGACCGATTCACGATTCCGGGACACCTTGCCCGCGCCCCGGTCCGTACCTATCGGTCGACCGTCTGGAGTTAGGTGATGCCGTCAATAAGTGTTGACAAGGAACGGTGCAAAGGTTGCGAACGTTGCAACGAGGCCTGTCCGCAAGAGATCCTGGCGATGTCCAAAAAGTTCAACGCAAAGGGTTACAGTTATGCGGTTGTGACGGATCCGCCGCGTTGTATCGGCTGTCGCATGTGTGCGATTTCCTGCCCTGATGTAGCCATAGAGGTCTGCGTCGAGGGTTCACAGTACGAATTTTTTACTTACTAGGGAGGCAAGGCCATGCCCAAGGTCCTGATGAAAGGCAACGAGGCCATCGGCGAAGCCGCCGTCAGAGCCGGTTGCATTCATTTTTTCGGATATCCCATCACTCCGCAAAGCGAAGTGCCGGAGTACCTGGCAAAGCGTTTGCCCGAGGTTGGGGGCAAGTTTGTACAGGCGGAAAGCGAAGTCGCCGCCAGCAACATGATCTACGGCGCGGCCGGTGTCGGAATCCGGGTGCTCACCACTTCGTCATCGCCCGGAATAAGTCTCATGTCGGAAGGCCTTTCTTACCTGGCCGGGGCTGAATTGCCGGTCGTGCTCGTAAACATCATGCGCGGTGGGCCGGGCCTTGGCGGAATTCTGCCGGCCCAGGGCGACTACCTTCAGGCGACCAAGGGGCCGGGACACGGTGATTTCAAGCTTCTTGTTCTTGCTCCGGCATCGGTTCAAGAGGCGGTTGACTTGGTGTTGCTGGCTTTCGAACTGGCCGAAAAGTATAGAAACCCCGTTATGGTTATCGGCGACGGCATGATAGGGCAGATGATGGAACCGGTCGAGTTCCCGATAGAAGGGGTCGGCCCACCGCTTGATCCGGGGGATTGGGCCTTGACCGGATGCAAGGACAGAAAACCCCGGGTCGTGAATTCGCTCTTCCTGGAAGCGGAAACGCTGCACCAACACAATGTGAAACTGAAGGAAAAGTACGACCGGATGGCCCGCGAGGAACAACGGTGGGAGCTTTATAATTGCGACAAGCCCTATGATATCTTGATTGCCGCGTACGGGACGGTTTCCCGTATCTGCAAGACCGCGATCGATGAACTGGCCGAAGAATCAATCAACGTGGGGCTTTTCCGACCCATAACAGTGTTTCCGTATCCCTACGAGGCATGCCGGAAATCCATGGACAAAGCCAAGAGGGTGCTCGTGGTGGAGATGAGCATGGGGCAGATGCTTTATGATGTACAACTTGCGGGTGAAGGAACTAAACCCTTGGAGTTTTTCGGCAAAGCCGGCGGGGTGGTGCCTTCTCCCGAGCAGGTTAAAAACGAGATAAAGCGAATGCTCGACTCCATGAAAAGTCCGGCTCGAAAAAAAGGACGCGCCGGAGGTAAGAGCAACAAGACAGGCGGCCGCAAAGGATCCGCCCAAAAGGCCGGGAGGAAGGGATGAACAAGATATTCGCCTATACCCCGGGTTTGACCGATCTGCCTACCCATTACTGTCCCGGTTGCACCCACGGCGTGATTCACCGGATGACGGGCGAGGCTATCGTTGAACTGGGTTTGAGGGAACGAACCGTCGGAGTTGCGCCGGTGGGTTGTTCGGTGCTTGCCTACAAATATTTCAATTGCGATATGTTCGAGGCGTCCCATGGTCGCGCTCCGGCCGTGGCTACCGGAGCAAAGAGAACCCGCCCTGATCTGATACTCTTCACCTACCAGGGTGACGGGGATTTGGCGTCCATAGGTATGGCCGAGATAGTGCATGCAGCCAACCGCGGGGAAAAAATCACCGTAATATTCGTTAACAACGCGATTTACGGAATGACCGGCGGACAAATGGCGCCTACGACCATGGTCGGGCAGCGTGCAACCACATGCCCGGCCGGAAGGAATCCCGCTGAGGAGGGTTACCCCATCAGGGTGGCGGAATTGTTGGCCACGCTCAAAACCCCTGCTTTCGTCACCAGGGTTTCATCCCATGATGTAAAATCCAGTATCGCTGCCAAAGCGGCCATAAAGAAGGCCTTTGAATACCAGAGGGACGGAGTTTGTTTCACTTTCATAGAGGTGCTTTCCACCTGCCCCACCAACTGGGGTCTTTCACCGAGTGAATCAAGCAAATGGCTGGTGAAAAATATGCTCCCTTATTACCCGCTGGGTGTTAAAAAATCCCCTGAACGGGATGACTCTAATGAAACGGAGGGAAGTTGACATGGCAGGAACCGAAGTCCTCATGGCTGGTTTCGGAGGTCAGGGGATGCTGCTTTCAGGCAAGCTTCTGGCTCATGCGGCCATGGAAGAAGGAAAAGAGGTGAGTTGGTTGCCTTCCTACGGTCCGGAGATGAGGGGAGGTACCGCCAATGTAACTGTCTGCATCTCCGACAGGCCCATCGGGTCACCTTACATAAGCAGTCCCAAGGCCCTGCTTGTAATGAACAAGCCGAGCTTGGACAAGTTCGGCCCGAAGGTTAAGTCGGGCGGGCTGATCGTCGTAAACACATCCCTGGTTTCAGACAAGGTGGACCGAACCGATTGCACTGTTTTGTATATACCCGCAGCGGAAATCGCCAAAGAAGCAGGGATGTATCGCGCCGCCAATCTGGTGATGTTCGGAGTATATGTCGGTTGGTCGAGGATCATCGACTTTAAGTCTGCTGAAGAAGCCATAAAGAATGAATTCGCCCGAAAGGCCAAATTTATTCCCGCCAACCTGGCCGCCTTCAAGGCCGGATACGAAAAAGGCAGGAAGGCCGGAGGAGGGAAAAAATGAATGCTGCGCCCGAAATCGACCTTGAAAGGCTGAACAGTGTTCTTGACCGCCATCCCCGGGGCGACGGCCGCGCCCTTGTCA
>SLPX01000195.1 GCA_007131745.1 Myxococcales bacterium | reverse complement strand
TTTCAAAACCCTTTGCGCCCCGGCAAAAAGCTCCTGCACCCATTGCACTGAAGAACCATGCCTTACCCGGAAACCACCCAGTACAGGACCTATCACCAAAACGGGTCGTCTTCCCGCCCCCATAAACACATCCGCCCGTAGCCGATGATTCTGGTCGCAGTCGAATACCAAATCCCCACCGGCCTTTTCGACTAAAACACCAAAAACTCCACGCACGAGCAGATCCGCTGCAATATCAGGCTGTTGCGCCCCATGGAAAGTTATACAGAACTCCATAGCCCCTTTATCGGAAACATGGTTGCCGAACGTCGATTCGGCCGTAGGCACACGACGCGCGCCGCACGCAGAAAGCACAAACCAACAGCATACAAAAAAACTCAGGAGGGTCGATCTTTCGAACATTGGTCCCCCGCCCATGATCCACGTTCCAGCAAACGGTTCTGAAGAGCATCCCGGATGGACTTGAAAGCCGACAGAAACTCTTCGTTACGCTCCTTGAACCGCATCAAGTAACGTTTCGCTCGGAAATCTTCCCGTTTACGATTGAGCGCTTCTTCGATATTTGCAATCAGGTCCTTTGTGCGAAAAGGTTTTTGCATATATGAGCAAATGCCCAGTTCCACAGCTTTTATGGCTGATTCCATCGAAGCATAACCCGTCACCATAATAACCGGAACACCTGGATGCTCTTTCTTAATGGTCTGAACAAGCTCGATGCCTGTCATCCCCGGCAAATTCTTATCGGTTACCAAAATATCAGGCGGCGATGCCAGAAACTTCTTCAATCCCGAGGGTCCATCTGCGGCTGTATCCACCTCATATCCTTTTGAACGAAGAAAATCCCGCATGAACACGGTCACATCCTCTTCATCTTCAACTATGAGCACACGCCCCGGCATCCTATCGTCATCATCATCACAGCCACGCATCTCCTCAGACAACCGCTCTTCAAGTTGAAAATTGCGTTTCTCCAGCAAAACCATCTTCTTGAGGAAAGACTCGTTGTATTCCCAAAGTTTCTCCAAAAAAATTTTCTCGGACAAAATTCCAAGGTTTCTACCAAGAGCCCGATCCAGAGCACCCAACAAAGCTTCTCTCGTTTCAACGTCGGGATCCATGATATTGGAAACTCCGGCATGCACCGCTTCCAGTGTGTCTGTGGTGCAACCAAAACAAGAAATCGCCAACACGTCTATATGTGGGAATCGTTCTTTCAGCTCACAGATCAACCCCGCTCCTTCACGCCCCAATTCGTCTACGGCAACGAGCGCTACATGCGCTCCCTCCGCGCCTTCCAAAACATCTTCAACACTCTCCAAAACAACGGCCGGTTCACCCGCTGTTTTCACCAGCTCGGCCAGTTTATTTCTTCGCTCTGTTCGCGGGTCAAATATCAGAACAGGTCTGGACATTGCCAATCTTTCAAATTGGGGAACAAAGCTGCACTATACTCTCCAGCGTTCCGCCCTGCAAGAGACTTGCGCCTGAACTAATTCAGCTTCATTATTGGACGTTATGTCCATTTCGAAAAATCACAACCCGCCACTTCCCATGACCCGCAAGGAAATGGATGAACGAGGATGGTCCGCTCTTGATGTGCTTCTCGTAACCGGAGACGCCTACGTGGATCATCCGGCTTTCGGTGTTTCCGTCATAGCAAGGATTCTGGAAAAACACGGCTACCGCGTGGGAATCGCTCCACAGCCCCGCTGGGACACTATCGAAGATTTGTTACGCATGGGGTCACCAGAGCTTTTCGTGGGCATAACTGCAGGCGCAAACGATTCAATGTCCGCTCTACGCACCGCGCACAGGAAGAACAGGCGATTCGATCGATGCACCCCCGGCGGGCGGGCTGGAAAGCGCCCCCCCAGAGCGGCAATCGTTTATGCACAACTAGCACGCAGGGCTTTCGGAGACATACCCATCATACTGGGCGGAATAGAACCCTCGACCAGGCGTTTCGTTCACTACGATTTTTGGCAGCATGATATTCGTAGATCCTGTCTGGCCGACGCCAAGGCCGATCTTCTCGTATACGGCATGGGAGAAAGAGCCTGCCTGGAAATAGCGCGTCGCTTGAGCAATGGCATGAATGACCTCACAAACATACCCGGTACCTGCCGTATAGTTTCCAACCCTCCGGATCATTGCACTGATGAAGACAAAAAAAGCATCGTCCTTCCTTCTCTTGAAGATATAAAAAAGGATCCGCGCCTGCTCATAGATGCATCGAAAATAATCGAAACATGCATCCGGAAGAGACCCTTTCCGCATTTGTACCAGGAATTCGAGGACCGTGGAATCATCGCCGAACCACCCCCGCCGCACGAAAACGGAAGGGCGCTGGACGCATATTACGAGCTTCCGTACACGCGAAATGCACACCCGCTGTACAACGAATCCGTACCGGCCCTCGATACCGTTCGATGGTCTCTTACCTCCCACAGGGGATGCTTCGGCGGCTGTTCGTTTTGCTCGGTGGCCTTGCACGCTGGTTACAGAATCGGAAGCCGTACAACTGCCTCTCTCGTCAGAGAAGCTCGAACAATGGTTCGCATGCAAAACTTCCGTGGCGCCATAACCGATGTAGGCGGTCCCACGGCAAACATGTACAAGATGGGTTGCCGTTCAGGCGCGAAAGGCGGGAAGTGCAACCGCGTTTCTTGCCTGCACCCGTCGATATGCGCAGACCTCAACACATCCCACTCTGAATGGCTGAAAATGCTCAAGGCGATCCGCCTGGTTCCCGGCGTGAAACATGTCCGAGTCGCCTCCGGGATACGTCATGACCTGATACTGGAAAACCCGGAGGCATTATTGCCCATCCTGTTGCATTACACCGGAGGACGCATGCGAGTGGCCCCCGAACATGTTGCAGGCAAAGTGCTCAGGTTGATGAGAAAACCGGATGGGGATCGCTTTGGAGAATTCGTGGATCTTTTCATGAAAACCAGCCGCAAATGTCCTAGGAAAGTTGAACTGGCCGCGTACTTGATGACATCTTTTCCGGGAAGCGGCACCTGGGAACGAGACCTTCTGGCCCGCATGCTTCAAACAAGGCAAGTCAATCATTACGAAGTCCAGTGCTTCACTCCCACACCTGGGACAACCGCGTCGGCAATGTATTTCGCTCGATGTGACGACCGCAAAAAACCGCTTTTCATCCCAAGCGACGACCGGTCCAGAAAAAAAAGCACATTGATCGAATCTCGGTGAATGTGTTGCAAACTCTATCTGCGTTTCCAGACATCACTTTCGGGAATGTAGGTTTCTTCTTCTTTCCAGATCCTGTTGTCCTCGCTAAGGATCCCAATGTGAACGAGTTGTTTTTTGAAGGGCCCGACCATGGCCGGGTGTATGATCTCACCCAGCGACTTGGGATGAAGAAGTTCTCCCAACTTGCCGTGTCTCCAGGCCAATGCAAAATCCGCCTGGGCCTCCGGCTTGATGAACAGGTTCATCACGGAATTCGGAAACCGCTGCAAACCTTTTGAAACGATGTCCATGATAGGAACTTCTTTTTCAGGGTTTCCTTCAAGCAGGCTCAATACAAGCGAAGAATCCGGCTCGGTCAAATAAAGCGCCCTGGCCAGGAATGCCACGTTGGCCGACAATTCAACCAGGGCTTTGTTTCCCACGGTCATTCCCCGCAAATCCGAGGCGCTGTATCGTGAAAGCAAGGCTGTTCTCGCCTGGTAGCCGAGTTCGGTCAAGCGCAATGTCTCATTGTCTTCCTGTTCTTCCACCAAGCCCAGGAAAAGACCTCCGTACAAACTGTTCCACCAGAATTCAGTCCTGGAACCCTCGTACCCGCCCCATCGCTCCAACAGCAAAGAGGCCACTTCCTGCTTGGGCTGCGGCGTGCCGGGACGAATTGCCAGTACAATAGCTATGAAGTGCAAAGGATGGTCAAACGCGAGCGCTGGAAAACGCCGTCGCACTTTTCTTTTTTCCAGCACCTCGAGTTCCCTCAATATATCCTGGTGTTGTGGATAAACATTGGGACCGGCCGGAGATGAAACAGGAAAAACAATCTCTATATCAGCTTGTTTTCGGCTCACAGCAAGCACCCCTACTCCAGCTCCCAAAATGATATCGCGATACTTGTTCAACCTTTCCGATTCAGCAGCCAGGAAAACAGCGTGTGTTCCCCCCTTGAGAATCACGGCCCTACCCAGACCTCCCATCAAACCATCTTCGTCGGAATCCAGTTCCAACACCACCGCAACCACCCTGTCGTCCTGCAATCGGCAAAGAAGATCCGGGTACCATCCACCCACAGCAACACGATGAACAGGTAGATCCAATTTGCCGAACGCCCTGGTGCCTCGTGGATGAACCCAAACTCTCCCGAGCCGCTCCTTAAGAAATTCCGCTGCAATATTGATAGCCACAGTGCTCTTCAGGTTTTCCGACATCTTTTCATTCCTTCTGAATCCCCCTCTTTATTGAAAGATCCCATACCACCGAATGGAGGGTTGTGACAAGAACGGACAACTTACTCATCGAACTTGCTTTGAATGTGGGCGAATCGGGGGTATTATTTTTTTCTTAAGGTGACCCCCGGCGAATCATATGTAACAGGAGTTGATCATGAAATGTGTAAAACTGAAACGCTTTTTCATTATAATATGTCTTCTCGGTCTTGGAGCAGCGTGCAGCGGCACCGATCAAGAGGACGTTGACAGTGCAGTAGCCGACGCATTCATCCCTGACGGCAGTCCGAACGATGCTACGGACCCGGATGCATTCGCTGCTGACGGCGCCGAGTTGGATGGAGGGAGTTTTGTCTGTGATCCTCCGGCCGAAGAGGGTTCGTTGTTCGAACTCCAGGCCGACTTCAAGTATGAAGACAACCCGGTTTCAATGTGCCGATACAGGGGCGAAGTGATCCTGATAGTCAACGTGGCCGCTGCCTGCGGATATACGAACCAATTCGGCGGCCTGGTTGAGCTGCAAAACACATATGAGAATCAGGGCTTCACGGTGCTGGGCTTTTACTGCAACCAGTTCATGAACCAGGCCGGATCTCCAGAGCAACAGGAAACTGTTGAAACACAATACGGAGTCAACTTCCCGGTTTCTGAAATCATCAATGTAAACCCTCCCGACGAACACCCGATCTACACCTGGCTTAAAGCGCAACCCGGAGGCGATGGTTCCATAGGATGGAATTTCGTGAAGTTTCTTGTCAGCCGAGACGGTGAACTACTGGCCCGTTGGGAAACCAGTGTCAGCCCCACCGATTCAACAATAAAAACGGCGATCGAAGATGCACTTTGATGAATTCTTCGTCGGCAATGAGTGTCCGAAAAACTTAAACGCGTCCCGGTATCCAAGCCCGGTCTGAAAACAAAGATACCCTGCTCAATGTATGAAAAATACATAGTATTCGCCACGCTGATCGTTACCATGGCATTGTTCGTCCACGGAAAATGGCGCTATGATCTGGTGTCGATTCTTGCGCTGGTTTTCCTGGCGATCGTCGGGATCGTACCGGGTGAAGATGCTTTCTACGGTTTCAGTCACCCCGCTGTCATAACGGTTGCAGCTGTATTGATCCTGAGCCGGGCGTTGATGAACTCAGGCTTGGTAGATTCAATTGTAAGGCTGTTGTCGAAATTGAAACACCGTCCATCAATGCAGTTCGCTGTTCTTGTCATAGCTGTGACTTTTTTTTCCGCGTTCATGAACAACATCGGCGCGCTCGCGTTGCTCATGCCCGTGGCCGTCAAAATGGCCCGCAAATCCTCGATATCACCTTCGGTCTACCTGATGCCGCTTGCTTTCGGTTCCCTGCTCGGCGGCCTGATGACACAGATAGGAACTCCTCCTAACATAATCATTTCTCTCATAAGAGAAGAAGCTTTTCCCGGCAAACCATTCTCCATGTTCGATTTCACGCCGGTTGGCGCGGGGGTGGCCCTTTCCGGAGTCGTGTTTATTCTCCTGATCGGCCGACGATTGATCCCGTTTCGAAAAGGACAGGCTTCACAAGAGCAATTATTTGAAATCAACAGTTACCTTACGGAGATATATGTACCAAAAGGTTCGAAATTCGCGGGCAAGAGACTGATCGACCTGGGTAATGCGACCGAAGGCGATATCGTTGTCGTGGGTCATGTCAGAAACAAGTTAAAAATACCGGTATTTTCGCCTTACAGGGTTTTCGAAGAGGATGATCATATTATTATAAAAGCCGACACCAAAGATCTCAAAGAACTTCTCCATGTAACGGGTTTCAAGCTGGTCGGTTCGGTCGAGCTCAGTTCGGATAAATTAGAATCCGATGAAACGGGCATCATCGAAGCGGTGGTTTCCGCCAACTCTCCAATGGAAGGCAAGACAGCCAGATCAATGAATCTTCGATCCATACACGGCATCAATCTTCTGGCCATATCAAGGGAAGGCGAACACCTTGAAGAGCGGATGGATCAAATAGCATTTCGGATGGGTGATGTGCTTCTCTTGCAGGGAAGGTCCGAAATTCTCAGGGAAGCCGTTTCCGACCTGGGTTGTTTGCCTCTTCTGGAAAGGGATTTGAGCCTGCATTACACTCCCAGGGCGCTTTTCTGTCTTGCGGTTTTCGGCGTGGCCCTGGCCGTAACCACGGCGGGTCTGTTGCCCATCCAGGTATCCTTCACAGCGGCCGTGGCGGTTATGGTCATGACTGGTTTCATAAACATCAGGGAAGTCTATTCGAGTATAAACTGGCCGATAATCATTCTACTCGGGGCGATGTTTCCAATCAGTAAAGCATTGGAAACAACCGGCGGAGCGGCTCTGATAGCGGAAACCGTTTTTGTCACAGCGGGTGATTATCCCGTCTGGATCACTCTGACCGTGTTGCTCACAATCACGATGCTACTTACCAACATAGTCAACAACGCAGCCGCTGCCTTGCTTATGGCCCCTATTGCGTTGAGCGTGGCTGAATCCATGGAAGCCCGCGCGGATCCCTTCCTTATGTGCGTGGTTATAGGCGCATCCTGTGCTTTTCTCACACCAATAGGGCACCAATCATGCGCGCTCGTCATGGGCCCCGGGGGCTACAAATTCGGTGATTACTGGCGGATGGGCCTTCCATTATCGCTGATTACCGCCAGCGCGGCGATTCCACTTATCATGATTTTCTGGCCGCCCCTGGGGTAAGAAGTACTCACACACGCTTTTCGGATCCTCGCGCAAAACCAGGCATCGATAAGCCACCTCCGCGGACAGGAGGCTGAAAAGGGTCCATGCTTCGTAACCACCCATCCTGTGAATGCGCCAACACCATTCAATCGCCTTTTTGCGGACGTAGCCGTCCCGTGCAATCCGGGATGACTCAACCAGCCTTTCAGCCATGTTGCGAAAAACCTGAATCCGGCGAAACCATTCATGCTCACTTTGGGGTGCCGGATCCCGCTTGCCCAAGCTCTTTACCGACGACCACCAAGGCGCTGCATAATTCTTTATTCTCTTGGAGTGCTTTCGCAATGACGTATACGAAGAGTATGGGACACCGGTGGGATCCGGATATGACGCAAGCCGAGGAAAATATTTCTTCATGGCGACCAGCCTCGCCTTTTTATCGCCCGCTGCATTTCTATCCGCATTGAGAAAGAAATCGAGTGTCCGTCGTGTCGCTCCGGGAGCAAAATAGACAGCATCGTCCGACATCATCGGAAAAGCAGCGCCGGTGTAATGCAAGCTGCGCCGATAAAAGGACAGCATGATCAGTTTAAACCACGGCGGGCCTATGAAACGGTCTGCATCACCAATCACGCTCTCATAGCCTGTCTTCTCCAGGGATTCGGTGTCATCCATCAAAGCTCTTAGCATGGGGTTGGAACAATAGCGGCGGTTCCAAATGGCTCCGGCCGAATCGTTCAAACCGGGACCCACCTTTTTGTGAAACATACCCAGCAGGAGATCCATGAGATAACCGTCGAACCCGACCGTCCCCCCTTGGGGGATATTTTCCATCATGGCCAACAGGTAGACTTGGTGCAAATTAACGAGCCCTCCGGACCTTTCTATCCACCTTTCGGTTAAGCGGAAGTAGTCCAGATCCCCGATGTGCGAAGCACTCAATGGAAGATCCAAGCCCCTGCAAATCGTTTTGACAGCGTTAAACTCATCACTCCTGATTATGATGTGACGGATACAGTCCGGGCGATGACCTTGGGCCAGCAGTTCCCCGAGAATGTGACGTGAATCCATGCCCCCGGTGAGGCTCAACTCCAGACCACGCTCACAACACACCGGATGGTGCATCACGCCGCTTACGACTTGGGCGACGGAATCCTTTATTTCCCCGGCCAGCACCTCGACCCGCCGCTCGGGTTCAGGATTCAACACCCACAGCCTGGTCTGCATCTCCAAAACCCTTCCCCGTCCGTCCAGAGTAATGGCCACACCTGGTCTCAGCCTCCTTACCTCGCTGATCATGCTCCGATCGCTTGCAGGATGAAGCAATCGCAAGGTTTCATAAAGCCCCTGTCGATCAATCGACATATCCAATCCGAGAGCAGCGAAACACATGGGCGAAGGAGCCACGGCCGCGACATCGCCGTGGCCGTAAAAATACCATGGCCTGCTTGCAGCCGGATCCTGCAGGAACAACGCTGACTCCCTCTCGTGATCCACCAAAACCAGGTTGTACTGCCCGTCGGCCTGCTTCAAAGCGGCTTTTCCGTTGTTCACGAAGCGAGCGAGAAGCGCTTCGGCCTCTCTTCCCGCTGCTTCCCTGTCGAAAAGCACACCGTCCACCCAAAGCGTGTACTTCTCATCAGCGCTCTTCGTTATAAATAGGCCGTCACCCTTCAAACTGAACGGACCACAAGTTGTCCAGCCACTCGGCCCATTCATGCCGGCTAAGAGTTTGAGCCCCGGTATCTTGTTGCATAATTCAGTATTCATGTAACTCAGCTCTCCCGGTTTTCATCGGCATTGCCCCGTCTAAAAACCGTCTTGAACGTCTTGCGCTCGGTCAACAAAACAACCCCTGCGCCGAAAACCAGAGATGACAAAACCGCCCCTCCCACCGCTGCATACGGCATGCTTTGATACAATCCATCCAGAACCAGGCGCAGAAATACAACCACAAATGCAATGGGAAGCAGCCTGAGGATACCGCTGAATGATTTGATCACGAAAAAGGGCAGCTTCACATCCAGAATTCGGGCGCCGAAGGCAAAAAGCACAAGCACCACGAATGGATATGCAACAACCCAACTCACCGCCACACCGGTAAAGCTGAACTGTGCGCCGACAAGAAAAGCAACCGGCATGACTACTGCGGTAGCAAGACTGTACATGAAATTCAGCTTCGCCTTGTCCACGGCATTCAGAAGTTGGGGAACCAGAGGCGCAACACAACGCACCAACCCGACAAACGCAAGGATCCTTACCAAGGAAACGGCCCCCATGTATTGGTCATACCCACCTATCTCGAGCAGCCAATCCACGAAAACGGCTATGACCAGGAGAATGGTGCCGATTATCATCATCGTAAACCGGGTAATGGTGTAGAAATAGCGTCTCAACCGTTCGGTGTCATTTTGAAGAGTTGAAAAAGCGGGATAAGCCACCTGGTTCGTGATCATTGCAAGTGTTTTCACCGGATCTGAAACGATCCGATAGGCTAGAGTGTATATGCCCAGCACTTCCGCGCCGAAAACTTTTCCCACTATCAAGTAATCCGCGTGGATATAAAAATTATACAGTAACCGCGAGCCGGTGACGTAGATCCCAAAACGAACCATCCCCCCTATACGGCTGAAAGAGGTTCTGAATCTCGGAAAATACGGATGAAAAGCATTGTAAAAAACCAGTCTCCCGAACCGGTGTACAAGATCGCCTGCAATGATCGCCCATGGACCATACCCATGATAACCCAAAACTATCATCGTCACGCTCGCACTTGCCAAGGAGAGATTGTCCGCCACGGCCAGCTTCCCGAACGCGAGTTCTTTCATCAAGAGGTTGCGGGAGATGAAATAAAAGGGAAACATGATCAGGATCAATCCGTAGACCCGCAGCAGGGGGGTAAGCTGTTGTTGATCATAAAAAGAGGCTAACAGGGGAGCACCTAGCAGTATAACGACATAAATGAACGTGCTCAGCCCCATGGAAATCCAAAAAAGAGCATCGATTTCCTCGCGGCTCGTCTCCTTTCGCTGTATCAGCGCTACACCCAAACCGAGTTCGTTGAATGCCTCCGTGATTGCGAAAACAGCAAGTACAATACTTGCAACACCGAAATCAGCTGTGTCCATCAGCCTCAATACAATCAGCAAACTGACAAAAAACATCCCCTTAGCAAATATGTTTCCCACTCCTGAAAAGGCAAAAGCCCGGGCCACTCGTGAAGCGAACGGACGATCATCAGCCATGAATCATGTACCTGTAAATAAATGTATACAACTGCATATACCTTCCAGACTACTGATTAACACCGAAAATGTATAACACACGCACGCTCATAAAACCCGGCAAAACTCATCGGTTTTTTTCCACGCCGATTGCGCATATCATCAAAGCTACTCCTCTTGTTTTAGTTTTCAATACGTGCTTTTCACGCCCGGTATATCCAATTATCATAATGCCGTGAAACCGATTCGCTCATATTACCCGACCGGCCTCGGATCAACCGCTCATTCGCGTGAGCGCTTTTCATACATCTTTCACCGCGCCGGTCCGGCGGTGTTTGCGCTTTGGGCGGCATTGATATTCTTCGCCGGTTTTGGAACACCATCCGCTGCGCGGGGAGACACAAGGCTCACGGTTGGAAGAGTGCGGCGACTGCTCGCCGGCCAAGGACAAGGGGATGATAAACATCTTTTCGGCGAGTACACTCTGCAAGAAATCGACCTTTCGACTCCGGGAGCCATCCTTCTGAAACTCGAATCAACGTTTGACCAAGACCTGCTCGAGGTCCGCCTGACCGCGCGCGATGAATCAGCCGGCGCGTTTTGCCGCACCGAAAGTTTCAACGTCGTCTATCTGCGGGGGACGAGAGGCAAAACAACAACACCCGAAAATATTTCCGTCGCCATGAAGGCCCTTTGCTCGCGGCTTGAGAAAAACGACGATCACGGTCTGCGACTCGGCAGGTTCACGCCGCCCGTATCCGAATCACAGCGCGGAAAGTCAACGCTCCAACCAAAAGCGGGGCTTGTTTCAATCCTGATTCCGGCCTGCCTGTTCATGCTTCTTTTTGTCACGACGACCCGATCCAAGGCATACGCTTTGCTTAAAAACATCGAATCATTCTTTGATCGCCGCCCACTGCCCTTCCTGTTTGCGATCATGGTAGGTTCGGCCTTAATCCTTGCATCTTCGCTCTACGCTCCCTTTGACGCCGATTACATGACCCAGCGGGTCTTTTTCGGCAGCCTGGAACTCGGGAGGATCATCACACATGATTACCCGGATTCCAGACACCCCCCTCTTTTTTACCTTATACTATCGCCATTTCACCTGCTGGGACCGAATGAATGGATCATGCGTCTTCCGGCCGCTCTGTTCGGCATTGCATCAATTGCAATGCTTTTTTTCTTTCTGCGTCGATCTTTCGGCGGATTCAGAAGTCTCACTGCAACAGCATTTGCCGCGTTTTCAGTTCCGTTTCTCCGCCACGCGGGAGATGTTTCCGACATCACATTGTTCACTTTTCTTTGCCTTGCGTCCTCACATGTATTCTTCCTTCTCATGGAAAGCGAATCTGAAGACGGAATACAAAAACCGGCTCTACCCGAACAGCAAAAAGGTTTTGTTGAGATTGTCCGAACAACAGCAGGCAAAATTTTCCCGCGATACAATGAATCCTCATTCAAATTGTTGATACTATGGATATTCTTGGAAACCGCCATGCTCTGGAGCTACTATCTAGCACCCGGCGTAGTTGCCGCCCACCTGCTGACCGCTCTCATCTACAAGCGGAAACCGCAAGGGAAGGCCGTCCTCAGGACCTTTCCAGTGATCGCTCTTCTCGCTGCGCCGGTTCTTTGGAGCGGATTCAAAGCAATCGCCGCGGATTTCGTCACCAGGACAACCGCCCGGGAATTCCCGCTTCACATCTGGGGCGATAAAACCCCTCTTCAACTGTGGGAAGTATGGGTCGAACTGCTGGCATCTTCAACCTCGACCGCTTTAGTGGTTTTCTTTCTCGCAGCCGCCGGCGCAATACGATGGATGTCGAAAACCGAACACAGACCAAAAGCCTTTTTCACCTCGGTGTTGACCTCCGGGGGGATACTCTTCCTGGGAATAGGAGTCCTTTGGCTGCGCTTAAACGCTTATTATCTCGTCTTCCTGCTCCCGATCTTTGCGGCTCTCCTGACCGCAGGCTCCATGGGATTGCCCGATCAGGCCGTATCCCCGGTTTCCAAACCCCGACGCCTATCCCACAAAACGATCGGTCTCCCGCTGCACAAAGCGTTTTTCGTCGGTTTGTCCGGGGCACTCGGACTCTACGCCGCACTGGCACACGGAATGCGGCTCCATTCAGAAGTGTCCGAACAAACCCTTTACAGGCGCAATGATGCATTTTCGCGAGCGGGAGAATTCATGAGATCCGGACCAAAGACGATCGTAACCGATCCGGATTGCCTGCACACGATTCTTCTCTATTACACATTCGATGACCCGGTGAAAGGGTATCGTACATGTCGATTCACCCCCTCCATGCCGGTTCATTGCAGCCACCGAGATAGGGAACTCTATGCGTTGACCGCAATGGGAAGCATGGAGCACGGCTGGGAAAAAACAGCGATCCAAAGATTCCATTCGATCTTCCGAAAAACAAAATCCTTCAGGTATGTCCGGACAGACAGGTTTCCGAACCCCGAACTCACCCGTATCGTGGAAAAAAAATGCAAAAAAGAAAGGTCATGGCCTCCGCTCACCGTTTACCTGTGTAAAACCCGTTAGGGCCGATTCAAAAACAAATCAATGGATGTCTCACTCTATGCATCCTTCTTATGTTGTCATCGTAGGAATGGAATGTTATTTTGGATGTTACGTTCCGGTCCGGCCCTTAAATTAGAAGCCGCGGCCCTGTAACCGGATTCAGCTTCCGGTTTCTTGTCGGAGTCTAATCTTAGGATTTGTATGAGTCACAATGACCCTTTTACACCCCGTCCGTTAAACGCCCCCGATGGACGAAACGTCAAGCCCGGCCGAAAAGCCCGGATATCGCTGCCACCACCCGGAACTCGGAAGGCGGAGCAGCCGGCCCCAGGGCCTTTTCCATTGCCTCCGAAAAGACGCAGGCGACCTAGAAGACATGACGCTCCCGATCCTGAAGCCATGAAAGACAGGCCGATCGCTGCAGCCGGGGAACTTAAGGCGAAACCGATCAACGAGTTGGAATCTCTTCCGGAAGACAGCATCGGCGGCGTATATCCTCAGCCGCCACCACCCCCTCTAGCTCCACATAGAAAAAAAAGCGCTGTTTTGGATAGAACAATAAGGGTAAATACCGCGGCAGCGCGAACAGTGTCCGGGAAATCCTCGTTATCATCGAACCGTACAGGCAAGATACTCCTTTGGATCGTAATAGCATGCACCCTGTTGTGCGGGGTAGTCGTATCCACGGTCCTGGTGGTTCACAAGCAGAAAGAAGAAAAGAGGCGTGAAAAAGAGATACTGCGCAGAACCAGATCGATAAGGCTCAGACACGAAATCCAAAGACGAAACATCCCACTTCCGCCGGGCGAATGCCCCCCGGAAATGGTATGGATTTCCACCGGAGACTCACAAAAGGGTTTTTGCATTGATGTTTACGAGTTTCCCAACAAGAAATCCGCCATACCTGTAAACGTTACCGTTTCCGAAGATGCAGAAAAACTATGCTCGAAAGTGGGCAAACGTCTCTGCACGAAAAAAGAGTGGATAAAAGCTTGCAGGGGTCAGAAGAATTTTTTGTATCCCTACGGTGAAATGTACAACCCCACGAAGTGCGTGACCAAACCGGGTTCCAGCGAAGCGCCTCCTGTGCAGCGCAGCGGTTCCTGGACCGAATGTCGCACGGATACCGGGATTTACGACATGAGCGGAAACATGGCCGAATGGGTGGAAGAAGGAACGCTCATGGGAGGCAGTGGAGCGCTTTCCGGCGAGTCCACTTCCTGCATCGCGGAAGGCGGCGGCGGCGAACCAACGTATTACGGAACGCGTTGTTGCATTTCCCCGGCGATACAACATTGACGAAACCGCCATTAGGTTTGAATCCAATTTTTCCCACAAGTGACAAATCAAAAAGTTGACGAAACCCTTGCCATCGAAGCATTCTCAAGGTGAGTCAGGAAACCTGCAAGGGAGAATTGCACTTGAAAATTCTGGAAAACCCACCCCCAAAAACCCTGTTTCACACATCGGCCGCGGCCGCGGCAGCCGCGGTAAAAATCGCCGGAAGAATCAAGCGATTGAAAGACGGCGCGCTCGCAAAAAGCACTGAAAAACTGGGAGCATCGGGGTGGATTGTCACGCGGAAAGAAATGAAGGAATCCATGAGGGATCTTTCCACCCCGCAATTCAGAGCGCTTGAACTCGCCTGCCGCCAAACCGGTGGACGAGCCAGAAAACAATTCTCCTCTCTCAAGAATTTCGTGCATCGTCCCACCCCCGGCTGGACAATAACCCAAACTCTAACGCCCCTGCGATCATCCGCGCTCGTGCTGGTTCCTACACCGGGACTTCAAGTGCCTCACTTGGTTGAATGGGCGGTTTTTTCTGCGTTGGCAGGAATAAAAGAGCGAATCGTGTGCGTTTCTCCGGACACCCATGGCGAAATCCCGGCCTTGACCCTTGCCGCGGCATACATGACCGAAGTCACGAGGTTTTACAGACTTCCACCGGAAGAGGCCATGGCAGCCCTCGCCCTTGAATACACTTCAGTGCCCGCGGTGGACAAAATACTTGTTTCCGCGGGTCCGAAAACCGCGGCCATG
>SLPX01000031.1 GCA_007131745.1 Myxococcales bacterium | reverse complement strand
CTTTTCATGAGTCGTGGGCGGAGCAGCACCTGCCGTTCCGGTGTCGGAGGGCTTCAAACCTATAGAGTCGTCTTCGTCAAGAGGTGGATTCAAGGCGAGTCTTACAAGAGTGGGCGCAGCTCCTGGATTTCCCAAGTGACCCAGCAGTCCGACCGTTTCGAGTTTGTCGTTCCAACTTCCGGTGGACAGTGATTCCAGGAGAGGTTTCATCGCCCGGGATCCGATGTCGACTAATTGGTCTCTGGCTCGATCTCTTTCAGTTTGGCTTTCCGCGTGTTCCGCCCTTCGGACAAGTGCGGGAATCATTCTGGAATATATCCTGACCAGGAGTTCTCGGTAGACCGGTTTATGTGTGTATGTAAACGCAAGCGGTATCAACTCGCGTTCCAACACGTGGAGTCTTCCAATGTATTCATCCAGTTCAACGGCCTGCCTGCCTGCTTTGCCGACGATGTGTTCATCGGGACTCATTCGGACCACTTCGTGATAGAGATCCGAAGCTTCCAGGTGTTGTCCTCGGCGCAGGTAAATCTTGGCCAGTTCGAAATGGACGTTGAAGAATCTGGGCCTGATTTCGAGAGCCTTTTTGTAAGCGTTGATGGCTGATTCGTAATCTTCTTTCTTTTCATAAATGGCTGCGATACGCGCCCAGCCGTGGGCATCGCCCTCGCTGGTTTTCAGAGCTTTTTTTGCGAAATCCAGGGCCATCTCGTCTTTGTAGGCAAGCAGGGCAAGTTCAGCGATGCGCATGTAAAACTCTCCGGAACGGCCAGGAAGAGCTTCGGCGAGTTTTTTCAAGATTTCAATCGCCTTATCGAATCTGTGTTGCTGCCTGTAGATATCTTGCAGCGCGAGCATTGCTTCATGTTGCAAGGAGTCCGCTTCGAGGATGGCTTTAAAGATGCCCTCTGCTTCATCAAGCCTTTCGAGCTTGATATAAGCCTCGCCGAGGAAATATCCGGCTTCCACGTCGGGCGTAGGAGATCTGAACCGCTTTTCATAGGAAGCGAGTTTTTTTTCAAGTCTTCTTTGTGAATGCCAGAGCTTGATAATAGATGTTCTAGCTTCTCTTCTCCATGCTCTCTTTTCCGGATCCACGGCCAATTCGATTACTTTTTCCCATGATTCCACCGCTTTGTCGTAGTTCCGAGCGCGCAGGTATAGAGGACCGAGAGCCCTGTATATAGCGGGATTCCCCGGTGAGATCTTCAGCGCGGTTTGGTACATCTGCAGGCCCTGGGGAATCATGTCGTGGTTGGCATAAACCTCGCCCAGCGCGGCGTATGCCTCGTCCCTGGATGGGAATACGTTCGGGCGTAAAAGTGCTTTCCACGTGCTCAATGCCCTGCTTTTGTCACCTCTTTGCCAGTATTGTTCTCCAAGGCTTATGATGTGACCGGGATCATCGGGTTCAATGCGCACCAGGATTTGGTATTGTCGCAAAGCAAGATCCGGGCGGCTCCATCTCGAATACAGGTCTGCTAGAGCGATTTGGACGGAACCATCGTTGGGAAACCTGTTTCCGCATTGTCTGAGAAGAGATAGTGCCGCCTTTCTTTTTCCTGCCCTCCAATATCTTTCGGCGAGCCTCAACATGTAGCGGGGTTCGCCGGGAGCGAGACGAACCTGCTTTTCCAATTCCGCTTGGGCGTCATCGTGTCTTCCCGCTCTTTCCAGTAGGCTTATTAATTTGTCCCGGATATCCACCGCTGATGCACTCGAGGCCAGCGCACGTTTGTAGGAATCCACCGCTTTGTCTTGTTCTCCGAGTTCTTCGTACAGTTGAGCCAGGATCTGCCATTCAAAAACCCCTCTTGCCTTCCATGTTTTTTCGTAGTGCACTGCAAGGGATCTTATGTCACCCCTTCTCCGGAATATGGAAATCACCTTGTCTATGAGTTCCCTGCGGAGCCAGTGACCCCGTGGAATCAGTTTCTTCGCCCTTCGATATGTTTCTATCGCATTGGTATCTTGACCCATTCTTTCGTATACTTCACCGACTTCCATTATGAGCGATGCACGGCGTTGTGTGTTTCCCCTGGCATGGTCGATGAGCACAGCGTATTCCTTGAGCGCGGCTTTGTAATTGAGGTTGCGCACCAGCATTCTTGCAAATTCGCTTCTCAGGTTAACGTCTTTGGGATCCAGTTCCAGAAGTTTATTGAAATATGATCGGGCTTTATCCATGTCTTTGCGATTCATGGACAGGTCGATCTGGCTCCTCAATATGCGTTTTTTCAGGCTGTCGGATTGCGCAAGCTTGAGCGCCCGATCATAAGATTCAAGAGCTTCCGCAGGTTTCTTCATTCGCCTGTAAAGGTTGCCAAGGGCAAAATGAGGGTCAGCGGCCTTCTTATTTATCTCAATGGATTTTTTGTAAGAAACCACAGCCTTTTCAAGTTGTTTCACCGATAAATAGAGGTGTCCCAAGATGACTCGGCCTTCGTACCAACGGGGGCGGGCTTCGACCCTTGACTCGTAGCGCTTGATCAAAGCTTCGGCCGACCTGCATTCACGCAGTTTTTTCATTGGGAACCGATCATTGGGGTTTCGTTCCAGCATGGAATAATAACGAGCCAGCATGTCTTCGCTGCATGGGTCTCGTTTAAGCTTCCAATCCTGGGCCCGAACGTGGTTTGCGAGAGTTGCTTGAATCAAGACGAAAACAATCCATCCGGCTTTTTTGGCGAATTCAGCCGATGTTGTCGATCTATTTCCAAGATGCATCATGATCCTGTCTCCGATCGGAGGTGTTTCTACGTGATCGGTCGTTTTACCTGCCGACATTCAATGTATCTTACATCATATGGGACAAGTTCAACAAACAGTTCTTGGGCGATCGGCGGAGGAGGAACAATATTTCTGAAAATTGACAAAATTCAACCGCTGTGGATGATTTGTTCCGGATTTTGTGAACGTTTCAATATCAGGACTGGATTGAAACCGAAAAACAATTAAACAAGGAGGATTGAACATGGCGAATGAATTTTTGCGCGGACGACTGGATGCCAAGGATCCAAAGAAGATGGAGGAGTTCTACGGAGCTGTTTTTACTTCCTGGACTTTTCGCAGAGAGGTCGTCAATGGAACCGAGTATCTTTTTATCAGAACGGGAAACGGTCCGGGCGGGGAAATGGTGAAAGGCTCTGGAAGCGGTTGGATTCCGTTTGTAAACGTTGATGATGTTGGGGCGGCTCTGACCGCTGCCCAAAGAAACGGCGGGATTATTGTGGAAAACCGAACCGAATTCGGCGGCCAAGGATTCTACGGCGTGATCAAGGATCCGGAAGGATCGGTCATGGGCATATGGGGGCGCAAATAAAAACTCGCATGGCAGATCAACTTGAAAACCAGACGTGAGTGCCCGCGTCGCGCACCGAGTGCCAGCCTATCGGGCGGTTCGGCTTGGTCCAGTGAAAAAGCCACTTTGCGTCCGCTGGTGCCATGTTGGTGCATCCCTTGCTTTTTGGAATGCCGAAGTCTTCGTGCCAGTAAGCGCCGTGAATGGCGTATAAATTGCGGTAATACATGGCCCATGGAACCTCGGCTACATCATACCACCCGTATTTGTCGCAGGGGCCGCTCATGGTCGTTGTGACCTGTTTGTAATTGATGCGATAAAAACCGGTTGCCATAAACCAGGAACCATTCTCAGCTTCCAGCCCGAAGATTTTGCTTGTACTACCCGCAGTGCCTTTGTTCATGGTGTGAGCTTCTTCCAGGCACTTGAGCTTGGAAGAAAAATGAAAATAAAGCTTCCTTCCCAAATTGAGATACTGACAGTTGAAATTATTGATAATACGACTATCGGTGAGAAGCTCTCACAAGAGGTTGGGTCTGCAATAGATGATGTTATCGCAAGAATTCGAAAGAATTTGGGTATAACAGAGGCATGAACGAGAGAGCAATGTGCGATGACTTGGCAATCTAGTTTTAAGACCATGTCACCATAATTAGGAAAAAACACTCCCAACCATAATAGAATCGAAGCTATTCTGAAATGTGTCACACTGAGTAGGACTAAGTCCGTATCAAAAGTGTGAATGATGAAAAGCAATATCCGAAAGCGAGGAGTTATTTAGACAAAG
>SLPX01000186.1 GCA_007131745.1 Myxococcales bacterium | reverse complement strand
GGGTTTCACGCAGTCTTTTAATAGATTTCGCATGTTCATCGGGTATGACTCCGGCTCGAGCGGCTGCTGACACAACCGACCATGTCGCCCCACCCAAGGTTGCACCTACAAGCGCACCAACCGGTCCGCCAACTAAAAAACCCACTCCCGGCAAAACAGCTTTCAACACGGACTTCCAATCTGCTGACTTTTCTTTTGGAGCCGTATTGTCGGCATTACTAAAAACTACGGGCAGAACTATTTCCACTACACGATCAAGGCGATAAATCTGTTTGCCATGGTTTTTGATTCGGCCAATCGCCTCAATTTCAGCGCGCAGTGTTTGGGGAGCTGAAACTTCTATCCTCTTATCCATATCCTTCGCCTCCGTAAATATTTGTCATTATGCCAACAATTCTTGGAGATTTAAACTGATCTTTATTGCACAACAAAGAAGAGAGGAAGTACGTTTTACAGGCTGGAATTATCGTCCGGCGGAATGCACCCGCCTTTAGATCAATTGTTGTTCAGATTCTGGATTGGCTGAAAAAAGATGAGCTGATTGGCAGATGTTTTGCCGGTGGATAGTTCGCTTTTGTAGAATCCTCTGCACCAGGCTGTCACCCCCGCGCCTGACAAAGGAACGTCTTCCTTTTCAAAAAATCCCAAACAATACAATCCAGCCGACTACCACCCACGCGACATCTCCAAAAAATCTGGATTTATGGTTACCGCTGAAAGGTCGGCCTCCCCGCAAAGACATCACCAAAATCACCGGCAAAGCAAGTTTGATTAAAAACCACATCTCGACCTCCTTCTTTCAGCTTAGAGGTAGAACCATTTTTCGATACCCTTTGTTGAAAAATCCCTCAACACCGGCTTCATGGATAAGACGAACGTCAAAACGAATATCTGACAAGAGCGGAGGGGGAAGAATCAGCAGCCACAAACTCAGCTACTAATAACACAATGATTAGAACCACTTACCTGGATGGAAACACCGCTCGAAAAGTGTTCCACTTTACCACCACCACATCCCTGCAAAAATCCTTGGGCATAAATCAATACTGACAAACGGCGGGTTGTCGAATTCGGACGGTCTTATTAATCAGGAGTATTTGTGTAACCACTTCGAATGGCAACAGCGAATTGAAACGTTCAATTCTATGCGCGCCGGTTTTATTCTTCGTAAAGCAATCTGCCACGCATACTTGCTGTCAACACAACGGCTGGAATAACTTTTTTCCAACTGGTGTTTCCTAAGTCAAAAACCAGCAACAATCCGGCAAGAATCCAACCTGCTGGGCCTAAAAGAAAGGCCAACACTTTGCCGATGATCGGCCCCGCAACAGCAACACCGACTTTCAATCCCAAATAGCGAGCTATCGAAAAAAACAACTGATTTGCTACAATATAAAGCTTAAAACCGGCAAGCTTACCGGCTACCAAAGCGGTCATTACACCCATAGACCTAGCTTTCTTAAGGTTTTCCAACATTTCTTTAGGGATATTTCCCTCTTCTATTAGTCGACCAATTTCTCTATCAGCCTCTTCCTCTATTTTTTTCCAGGCTTCCGGCCCTTCTTTTTTCACAATCCGTTCGCGCGCACTATCGATTACTTCCACTACTATCTTTCCTTCCAATTCTTCTATCTTATAATGATCCCTTACGGGTATTTTTAGTTTTCTTGCGACATCACGAACAATGTCTTCATAATCCGGTTCCCACCATTCTCTGAAAAAATTAACAACCGTATGTCCATAAGAATGGCGAAGTTCCATATTTATGAAAACTCGACGCTCTTCCGGATCGGCAGGCAGTTCTTCCTTTACCCTGAGCACTTCGGCCAAACCTTCCCAGTCTTCTTCTGTCAACCGTTTGTCTTGAAGCAATAAGTCGAGTTGATCGTTTTTCGCCATAATGATTCCTCCACACAAAAAGTTGTTTCTTTTTCTAAAACAAAACTCGTTCCATCTATTATTTGCTCACTTTTGTTGGACCATTTTCTTTATATTTTCTTCTTCATCAGCAACTTAACTAAAACCTTTGTTGAGTTCAGGTATTCTCTTCCGGCTCGTCTATATTCTTCCACAAAGCCGTTTTTGTCGGCTATTGGGCAAGCAGATATTTTCAGCTCTCCGGCAGAGTTCAAATCCAATCTGTAGCCGTAAACCCTACCTTCATAAGCCTTATGGGCAGGTTCCACCAAGGCGGTTGCTCCAACTACCTTTATATCCCCGGCTTCAACTCGTCGGAAAAGCGCATGTTTATGCCCATGCAAAATAAAAACCCTTTTTCCACAAACGCAATCCAGTAGTTCATTGCGGTCTTTTAGAAACATTGCTTCTTCGAAAATAGTTTGTTCGTACGTATAGACATGATGGTGCAGCAACAAAATGATTACTCGATTCTTGCATTTCTCGCTTTTTAATAGCCGTGCAAGAGCGTGTCGTTGTCTATCTCCGAGTTCACCGCCCGCAAACAAGGCTCCACCTTCAGTGCTGTCCAGTCCAATGAGCACAAAATGCTTGCCAAAAGTACGATAGTACGGAAACAAGTAGTCGGTGTCCCATTGGTTTCCGTGCCCATCTGACAAACATTTCAAATAATCCTCATGCCGTTTTTCGTTCCAATGACTGAATAGTTTCCATAACGCTTTCAGGTTGTCTAAAATCATGGTCGGGCCGAGGGTCAGACCCATAGGCCCCACCATGGGCTCTGCATCAAAAAACAAACCCTTCTTGAGGGCCACGTCATGATTTCCGGGAACCACCAAACATTTTCCTTTTCTTAACAATGGAGAAAGAATGTTTTTTGCTATTCTGAACTCTTCCGGGTGGGCATTATCGGTAATATCCCCTGAAATCACCATTACCCTGTCTTCTTTTTCGGCTATTTCAACCGCTCTTTTAAGTCGGTCTCTTGGGGCAGGCCGAGACCAGTACATTTGCCCGATATGGATGTCGGAAACATGAAATAGTTTCAGAATATTATCATTATCCAGCTTTGTATCGACCTTATGCTTGACTGGTTTCCTTTTCCTTTTCCTTTTTTGTGGAAGCTCATCAAGAATTCTATTGATGAGTGCTTCGTTCTTTCTGCCCGAATCATCTATGCCGAATTCACGACAAATTTGTTTAAGCGTGTCCTGGTAAAGCATGCTGAGCATATCTTCAAACCTTATCGCCGGATCTGCGAGAAGCGAATCAACGATTGAATCCTTTCTCCTGAGATCCTGAACTTCGCACCCAAATTCATTGACGAAATGGAGAAGAACATCTCGATGAAGCGACAGCAAAATTTTCCGCTCGGAGATCATGCCGACCTCAAACATGCTAGAAATTGGAAAACCCTTATGCGGAATACTATTTTGTATTAAAGAGTACACATAAGAACCTCAAAGTAAAGATTGAAAACGTTCTCTACGAACCAAACGATTAATAGGCACTCAACACCGATGTGCCGGCTTTGTTGAAACCCCGCACTCCATAACTTCATGAGATCCAGGGATTTTAAATCCCTTGCGTATACCAATTTCGCCACTCGGGCAGTGGGGCTATACGCCCCCGATTATAATTACCATAGTGGAGCGTCTGTAGCCACTCCTACCGCTATGTAAAATATCGCTATAATCAAAACCCACCACCAAAGTGCTTTAAAAAAGTATTTCAGTGATGGTTTAGATTTTTTAGAAGTAACGAAATAGATCCCAGCGATTACATTTACAAATGGAATCCAAACAAGCATCTGGATCCACATCCACTCCCTTGTGCTCACTGGTTCATCATCATTGGGATGTATTTCCTTTTCAATTGCTTCCCATATCCTGTTCATGCGTTCACCTCATTATGCGTCGAATTAGGTTCACTACTGCGGAGCTATTCTCCGCTAATTCCCAATCAACGGTAGCGCCAGCGGCCAATGTATGTCCTCCACCTCCCAGTTTCTTCACCCACTCCCATCCGTTGACTTCTTTACTCTTAAAACTCAATAAAGAGACGAAAGTCAGAACCAACATCTGACAGAAGAGAGGGAAAAAGAATCAGCAGGCACAAACTCAGCATCAGGAAAGATTAATAATTGCGAGAGCCTTGCTAAACATCCAGAGCGGCCGGACGCACCGCCCGGAAAGTGATCCGGTTGGAGTGGGGCTTGGGTT
>SLPX01000329.1 GCA_007131745.1 Myxococcales bacterium | reverse complement strand
CGAGATGGGTTGCAACGAAAATGATCCATGTTGGAGGAATGAATTAGATGAATCTCCCATGCATACTGTGTATCTTTCTGCCTACTGCATACAGAAAACACAGGTGAGCGTTGCTCAATATCGCAAGTGCAAAGATTCCTGGGGCTGCACCGGAACACCAAGAGTAACAGGTGCAAATCCGCTGTGTAACTGGACCTGGGACATCGGAGAACGGGAGAACCATCCCATTAACTGTATCGCCTGGGATGCAGCTCGTAACTACTGCCAATGGTTGGGCGGAGATTTGCCTACCGAAGCTCAGTGGGAAAAAGCAGCGAGGGGAACGGATCAGCGGACTTATCCATGGGGAAATACAGCACCGGAACCGGACTGTGATCGATGTAATTGGAACAACTGTTTTGCTCAAGAACATCCCGGAACATGGCCGGTGGACCACATGATAGAAAACCCGGCAGGAGATTCGCCATACGGCCTCAAAGATATGTGCGGCAATGTGTCGGATTGGACCCTGGATTGTTATGACGAGAATTTCTATGGAACCTGCGGGGACAATTGCGTGGACCCGGTAAACCCGATTGAAGGATGCTTTATGCACCAAGTCCACCGCGGCGGGAGTTTCGGGAGCATTTATGAAGATCGTGTCAGGGTCGTGTTCCGCGCCTTTTCCCACTGGCAAAATCGTGAATCCCACCTCATCGGACTCCGGTGTGTCAGGTCCCCTATCGATTATTGACCGTTAACCGGGTTAGGGCTCGCTCGGTCGGAAAGACACCTTGAAGTCGAGTCCGACCTGAGATGAGGACATGGCAGGAGTTACGCTCACCGGCCGGCCGGAACTTCCTTCTCTGGATTCAGCCCGTCCGGCGAAAATGAAAAAATGATATAAGAACGCGACGGGGAGAAAGTGAGGTAAGGATATCTTTAGCATTTACAAGTGAGAGCAAATGGTAAATGTTTTGTGTATCATGGAAAAGGTTGATCCTCAGGAAGTGTGTCTTTGTCGAATCCGTCGTGTTTTCGGAGGAGTTAAGCCCGGATGAACAAGGAAGAATTACTTAATCAAATACGCCTGGGCGAGGACTCTCGTCTGGAACTGAAAAAAGTGACGTTTCGCGGAAAGCGGGTTTTAGGTCCTCATCCAGATGCTCTGGCGGATGAGATTGCCGCTTTTGCGAACAGTTCCGGCGGTGTGATTGTTCTCGGGATCGACGAACAAACAAGAAATCCTCAAGGGATTAGCATAGACGAGTTAACCTCGTTGGAGCATTGGCTTTTGGGAGTCTGCAATGATCGCATCAAGCCTCCACCGTTGTGCCGGATCGAAAAATGGGAATTGCCGGATGGAGGGGATAAATTCGCGCCTGTATTAAAGGTGGATATCCCGCAAAGTTTATATGTTCATGAAAGCCCGAATGGATATTTTCATCGCATCGGCAGCAGTAAGCGTAAAATGTCCACGGATTACATTATCCGGTTGGGGCAGCAGCGCAGCCAGACACGTTTGATTCGCTTCGACGAGCAACCTGTTGTGCCAGCATCATTGGATGCGCTGGATCCTGCACTTTACAATCGATTTCGAACATCTCGCACAAAGGATGAAGATCTGGATTTTCTTCAAAAGCTGGGTCTGGTCGCCCAGGATGCCGACGCCGAGTTTCATCCTTCTGTAACCGGTATTTTGATAGCATGCCGAGAGCCCAGAGATTGGATGCCGAACGCGTTCATTCAGGCGGTTGCTTACAGGGGAACATCTCCTGCAGACAACGATTGCGGCTTACCTTACCAATTGGATGCACGGGATATTTCCGGCCCATTGGATGATCAGGTGCGTGAAGCCTGCCGATTCGTGGCAAGAAACATGAAGGTGGCGGGCGTAAAAAATCTGGGACGTAGAGATATTCCCCAGTATGACTTGACCGCGGTTTTTGAGGCTTTGGTCAATGGTGTGGCGCATCGAGACTATGCAATCTATGGTTCGAAAATAAGGCTGAGATTGTTTTCGGATCGTCTTGAAATCTACTCTCCGGGGACCATCCCGAATACCATGACGGTGGAAAGTCTTATATATCGTCAGCACGCCCGAAATGAAACATTGACAAGTCTTCTGGCCAAGTGCCCTGTTCCGTCGGATATCGAGTGGGTCGATACAGATCGCACAACTTTGATGGACAAGCGCGGCGAGGGGGTCCGAATCATCATGGAAAACAGCGAACGTCTCTCCGGCAAAGCACCCGTATACCGCACAATCGATGATGCAGAGCTTTTGTTGACCATTTATTCTGCAAACATGTAGTCTGAGGGCTGATTCAAAAATTAAATGTGGGGACGGAGGGGGCTCGCTCGGTCAGAAAGACACCTTGAAGTCGAGTCCGACCTGAGATGAGGACATGGCAGGAGTTACGCTCACCGGCCGGCCGGACCTTCCTTCTCTGGATTCAGCCCGTCTGGCAATAATGAAGGAAATGATAGACGACGTAAGAGCGGCCACGGCGATTCCGGTGCAAACGCCGGTGGCGATTCGATACCTGTCATAGTTCTTGGCGTGTCGATCCAGGTTGCCCTGCCATACCGCATCTTGATCCGCGTTCTCCACGGTTCTTTTCGCTTTCATGGCCATTCCGCCGAAAATTCCGGCCAGGACGGCCATGCCCCCTGTGATGGACAAGGATGTCCAACCCACAATATAGCCGGTTCGGCCGGGCCTATGTGTTTTCTTCAGGTCGGGTTCAGGGTAATCGTGGTCAATCGGCGCGTCCGGTTCGGTGTATACGATGGGCGCCGGGTCAGGTTCGTCCCATGGAGAGGATTCGGGTTCAACTTCGGGGTCGAACACATGTTCGAACTCCGGTTCTTGTTCGGGCTTGTATTCCGGCTTCGACAAACGCTCCAATTCGTTTTTCAAGACTTTAATGGAAAGCTCGACTTCCCGCCTATTGGGAGCATCGGGCAATGCTTTGAGAAAACCTTCGTAGTATTTCAACGCCAGAGCGTATTTTTTTGCTCCCTCGGCAGCGCGACCCAGATTGTACATGACAAGTGGGTGAGGGGCCAGGCTATCAGAGCACCTCCACTCTCTCAAAGCGTCTTCGTAACGTTCAGCAGCAAATGATTTTTGAGCTGTTCTCCACCATTCTCCCGCCAATTTTTTGGCTTCTTTTTCATCCTTGGGACGTTCGGGGCATTTCGGGCCGGCCGATGCTGATTGCAAAGCAATCAAGGTGGTCGCCATTATTGCAAAAACCCATAATTTCATGGTCAGGTTCTCCGGTTCTCACTCGCAAAACTCTTCATTAGTAATGGCCTAAATCCAATCAGTACCAGCCAAACCACATTCCTTGAGAACACAACATCAAGAGAAAAATGGCAAGCTTTTTGCCGAAGGAATGTGATATATTCAAGGAGGTTTAGTGTTCAGTTCAAGGAGTTGATCGTTCGTGTTGGACTTGACTGGAAAAATCATAGACAAGTACAAATTGGTTCGCCTTATTGGTAAGGGGGGCATGGGGGCTGTTTATGAAGCGCAACATACCTTGGTGAAAAAGAAATGCGCGGTGAAGCTTTTACACGCAAACTTGTCCGAAAACGATGAAATGGTACAACGAATGCTGAGAGAAGCTCAGGCAGCAGCGGCCATTGGGCATCACAACATCGTGGAAACATTGGATTTCGGGGCAACCTCGGAAAACATTTGTTATCTGGTGATGGAGTATCTGGAAGGGGAGAGCCTGGGAGATGTTTTGAAGAGCAAGGGGATAATGGAGGTTGGCGAGGCAGTGGAAATTTTGATTCAGGTTTTGCAGGCTTTGCAAGCAGCACATAGTGCGGGAATCGTTCACAGAGATTTGAAACCGGAAAACATTTATATCGCCAAGGGCCGAAGGGGAGAGCGGGAAATCAAGATTCTGGATTTCGGCATTTCTAAAATGCTGGCAGAGGATGATTTGGGTAGCAATCTCACGAAAACAGGCACTGTTATGGGGACGCCGCATTACATGAGCCCCGAGCAAGCCGAAGGAGCGGAACGTGTGACCGCGCAAACCGACCTTTGGGCCGCGGGAGTAATGCTGTTTAAGATGCTGACGGGAAGGTTGCCTTTTGAAGGGACCAACTATAATCAGGTCATAATGAAAATAGTTATCGAACCGCCTCCACCGTTACGATCTTTGCGGCCGGATCTTTCCGAAGAGCTTGAAAGAATTCTTCTTAAATCGATGAAGAGAAATCTTGAAGAGAGGTTTCAAACCGCAGCGGACATGGTCGAAGCTCTTGCTCCTTTTCAGCAAGATAACGACGTGGCACCTGCTGATTGGTCGGTAAAAGATAAACTTGCGAATAAGATGGGTGTGGCAATAAGTCCACAGCCCGCAGTCGTTCCTGCTATTGAACCTACCGATGCGACTGCTTTTGCACCTACTGTTGCTCCTGCGGTTGCACCCAATGTTGATCCCCCTCCAGCTCTCTTACCTGACGGAGCAACAGGTCCCGGCAACAAAGGATTTCCGGGTTACGCGCAAAACGTTCATGAAGGCGTCGAAGATGGAGCGAAACCGATAATGGTCACCGCCCCGGGAGATCTACCCCCTAAAAAAGCCGATGTTCCCGTACGTGACCCCAAAAAGAGCTTCAGTATCGGTGTGTGGGTGGGAGGCGGAGCTTTTGCAGTCCTGGCCCTTGCTGTTGTTATGTTTTTTGTGTTCGCCGGCAAACAAAGTGTAAAGAGTGACGGACCTGAGAGAGTTGCTGATGAAGTCTCTGGAAAAGCCGAGTTGGATGATGATGGAGACGAGTCGGCCGGAGAAACGAAGAGCCAAGATGAGGTGATTGCAGAAGATGCGAAATCCAACGGTTCTGAAAAATTTCGGGTGACATCGTTTCCGGTGGAACCTCGAATCGTGGAGATTCAACTGGAGGGGTTGCCCGAAGGCGCAGAGGTTTACGTGGATAATGAAAGAGAAGATTCTCCCTTGAAGATAGTTACCAACGGAAGAACACGTATTCTGGAGGTGCAAGCGGAAGGGTTTGAAGCATTCAGACATTCGTTTGTAGCTCAAGAGGGGGTTGACCACATAGAAGTCTCCATGAAAAAGATTGCCCGCAAACATCCTCGTACAGCGAAAATCCGCAGACCCGTGGAGGCCAAGGCAGGGACGACAAAGCCCGTAGATACTGAATCCCAAAAAGCCAAGGTCAAGAAAGCGAAGATAACGAGGGCGGAAGACGGAACTATCGATAGTCCCCATGATTGATTATTGAACAGCTCGTTTCAGGTTGAGAACGATAATATCCTGAAAATCCAAATCCCCTGCCAAAGCTCCGGGTGTCGCAGGTTTCCTGTTTTCGATGCGCTTCATGGAGCAAATCAATGAGAAGGCAAGCATTTCGAGCAATGTTTCACCGTGTGATAAGAACAATCTCAGCATACGAAAGAGCAAGCACGTTTTTTTCAGATGCTGTATAGATGGATCATTGAAAAAAAGAAATGGTTGCAAAACAAACCAAAGGAGTGCAACCAAAGTGAGCGGCAGGAGTTGTGCGCCGGCCGGATTTGTGATTTTGTTTAATCCGAGTCAGGTTTTTGAGGGAAACTTTGCAGGGAGAAATACAGATGTACGAGCATTTATTGAACACCGAAGAAAAGAAAACCGTTGGCGAAGTCGTAGCCTTTGTAAAAGATGTGCCGGTAGAACTGGTCAAGAAAATGGACGCAGGAGAAGTGGATTATCCGCGAGAATTTGTCGAGGAAGCCGCGAAGCGAAACCTTCTGGGACTAAGGTTCCCCAAGCAATGGGGCGGCAGGGGTCACAGATGGGTCTGCGAGATGGCAGCGATCGAAGAGGTGGGTGTGCTGGGTTCGGCTTTGGGTTGTCTCTACAGTCTTCCATCCATAATCGGCCAAAGCATGCATTTCTTCGGGACGGATGAGCAAAAGGAACGTTATCTCAAACCTACTCTCGAAGGAAAGTTGACTTGCGCGGAAGCTCTTACGGAGCCACGCGGCGGATCGGATTTCTTCGGCGCCACTACAACCGCGGAAAAAAAGGGGGACCGGTTCATCCTCAAGGGGCAAAAGCGCTTTGTCGTCGGGTCGATCGGAGCAGACTATTTTCTAGTTTACGCGCGCACCGATCCCAATGCTAAAGGGCACAACGCTATCAGCGCATTTTTGGTGGACAGGACGGATAACGTGGAGGTGAGAACACGATACGGACTCATGGGAACAAGAGGAGGCGGAACCGGACGCATCGTGTTCCACGACGTTGAAGTCCCTGAAAAAAACCTTGTAGGTCCCCTGAACGGGGGTGCTGTTGTCTTTAACAAGATGATGGTTCCCGAGCGTCTCACGTCCGCATCGGGAGCGCTGGGCTCAGCCAGGGCGGCACTTGAAATAGCGGCCCGCTACTCGTCCCGCCGCGTAGCTTTCGGAAAGAAAATCAGGGAATTCCAGGGAGTCTCTTTCAAAGTTGCGGATGCGGTCACGCGATTGGATGCGGCCCGCGCTCTGAACGCTCACGCTGCATTGATGGCCGATACTGCAAGAGATCCCCGGCGTCTTGTATCCGAGGCGAAAAAAGAAGCCACCTCATCTGCATGGGAAGTCATCAACCACGCAATGCAAATCATGGGCGGCATCGGATACACCGATGTTTACCCGGTGGAAAAATTCTTCCGCGACACCCGCCTGACGATGATCTGGACCGGAACAAACGAGATAATGAACCTCTTGATTCAACACGAATACTTCAAGGAACTTCTCAAATCGGTAAAAGACTCCAGAGATGTGGAATCGGACGCAATTTCTGCGGATTTGGAAGATGAGAAATTTCCAGACTGACTGCAAGCCGTCCGTGCGGTCAATGTGAGCGTGTTTAGGCGTCCACGATCTGCAAATACGCCATTGTCTGGTTGAGTAGCTGGTATGCTATTTCACCGAAAGTAATCGGCCCCGTAATACCTCCGGTGCGCTTTCCTTCGAGTTCAGAATAGAGATAATTCAATATGCAATTGCAGGAAAAGAATACGCTCGCCAGATCTTCTTCCGGCAAGTGGGAGGTGAATTCTTTTACGTAGTCGCTAACCGGAGCGGCGTGTCGATATACCACGCCCTCAAAAACCGGCGCGTAGAAATGCACGACCTTGGCATCCTCATCGATTCTCTGGAAACTGATGTTTATCGTGGCGCCGCAGTAGTCCGCTACCAGCGGCAGCCTGGTATCCGCGTTTTTCGCTTTCAGATATTCGGCAAAATTTGTTTTCTCGCCGTTTACCATTACCGTTTCTGAACAAAAGCCGGTTTCCGGAAAAGTCAGAACATCACCATCTCCAGGGCGGAATATATTCACGATCCCTATGTCCACCGATTTCTCAGGCGGAAGTGACACGTGCATTGCCACCGCGATGTCTTCAAAAACCTTGCCCTCTCTTCCGGAAACCACCTTGGGCGTCGTCTTACCGAGTTCTTCAAGGAAAACACCGGAAATCCACCCGATCAACGGTCTTCCCGCGAACTCCTTGTAATTGGGAGCATTCATTGCAAAAGAAAGATGCACACGGCTAGAAGCCGGAATTATCAAAAGCACAAAACCATTGGGTGGAATGTGTGTATAGATTTCCTTTATGTTTTCCTCGTCGTATGTTCGGACCACTGCATCATCCACAAAATCCGGTAATCGGGTGACATGGATTTTTTCCCTGGAAAACTCTCCGCCGTCTTCGGCCATAAAGTAAGGAATCGTTCCTGCAATCCAGTCGCCTTCGGGAAGTTGGGACAGAACTCTCTCATCTCCCGCCAGAATCAACCTTTCGCCCCGTCGGATTTTTTCTCTGACTTCTTCAACGCTAAACAGAACTTTCGCCATGGCAAACTCCTCATGAAACCAGTTTTTTCAGATCATTGTGCACGGAAGGCATGTTTTTGCTCTTGCTCAGCAACTCCCTGAGCTTGGCTACACCGGCTTTCAAGGTCTCAGGTCCGGGGTTCAAAATCAATTCGATACGGAACCTGGAAAGAAGCATCTTTACTGCGAGAGATTCGAACTCATAAGACCTCTCCCCCGAGACAATTTCAGCCAACAACGAATCAGGTATCTGCTGCGGGTTCACGATGTTACTCCCCTTAAAAGAAGTGTTTGTAAATTCTCAATTTTTTAGGGCGAACACATGCTACTGTCAACACAAATATCCGGTCGATCTATGCGCCTCGCCTATTTCACAAGAAAACCTGACATCCATGTCACACATCCAGCCGAGAACAAAAACCCGCAGCCAGAATATAACACTCCAACACCTTGTATTTACTCCACTATTTAGCTGGCACCACTTTTGCTATTAAACAAAACCAGCGCTTGACACCAAACTCGATAGGAGAAAACAATATGAAAAGTTTCCAAATGACAATCATGGCGATTCTGGCAGCTTCATCCGTACTATACTCCGGCGTTGCATGGGGCGACAGAAGAGAATCCGGATTTCAAGGTCAAGAAAATGAAGAACGTTCCATTGAAGTGGTCATCACAGTGCCACCGCACGCGGAGGTCTATTACGGCGAAGAAAGGGCTGAACCGGATCCTCCACCACCACCTCCTCCTCCACCCCCGCCTCCCCCGACAAGGATCGCTGAGCAACCTCAGCAGCCCGCTGTGAGCGCGGCCCCAAGACAGAAAAGACAAGTGAATGCCCGAATTCTTTTCGCAGCCGACATGCTCCCAGTCCAGTTGGATTTGAGGATCGGCCTTGGATTGTCGCTCCACGCAGCGGCTTTCGGATTCATCGGAGGTGGAGAAAGAGACTACTACGGAGGCTTCCTAACCGGCCTGGATCTGTATCCCGGCAGGCGGATTTTCAGGTCCATCAGTCTTGGAGTTCGAGGAGGTTACATCACGTGGGGATCAAAGCACCAAAACAGAACGAACCTTGCGATGGGCAGAGCCGTTTTGAGCTACAACTGGCTCACTTCTTCAGGCTTCACGGCGCGCATCGGACTGGGAATGCAATACATCAGAAAAACAAAGAAATCCTCGGACAGCGACCCCACAAACTATGTCCTTCCGCACTTCGAAGCCGGTATCGGGTTCGCATTCTGATGCATCTAGCTGAAAATCACTCTCACCAATGTGACCACCAAAAATATTACTCGCCCGAATCAACAGTATTTTGAAAACAAACAACGATTTTTGACAGGTTCGGAGACCGCACTTAACCTTGAATGATAAGTTCAAAAGGTTTTTTAAGAATCCGACCATGATCAGCGGACAAAAAGAGGTCGAAAATGTACAGCCGACCGGAAGCAGCGCGAGAAATCGCCATTGGGCTGAAAAAAAGTGGAGTGAATGAACCTGTTCATCCACTGAGTGTATCTGAACCTGCACGATCCTTCAGGGAGAACTGGAAAACAAAACTCATCCACGTTATCTATCAAAATGGACTGATCGACACTGCTGCAAGCATGAAAGCCATGGAGAACACACCTCTTATGCAGCGACCACGTGGTGTGTTCCTGGGTATCGGACTCTGTTCAGGACTTGAACCATCAAAAGCCCTTCCCCTTGACACTGTGGGTTATCTGCTGATTGCCGAAGCAGTGCGCAAAAGCCTGGGAGCGCGAAGTTTGGAAATATTGATAGCGGACGCTCATGCGATTTCCTGCGGCGTGGACAGAGAAACCGTGGAAAACCTCGCCGAACACGCATGTCTCGTTCTTTCGAAACTTCGGACCTTGGGCGGATTCGAATCCATGAATATAGTGAAAGCATCTGAAATCCATTTAACACGGATTTACCGAAGCATATTTGAAACCGTGAAATCAAGGAGTTCGTTTTTCGACCATCCATATTTCACCAGAGAGGCCGCTGACATAGAGTTTATCCGGAGACAACACGAGAGCATGGTAAAAATCGGCTGGACCATGGGATGTTCCGGGGCTCTCAGAGATGAAAGAGCTTTTGACGATTGCTACAAAAAATGGGTAGGCAACCGCGTGGCCTTCGTTTACACAAAGCCCGGACGAATTCTGGACGATGCTCATTCCAGGGGAGCTCCGTACATTGAAGTGGACCTGAGCAGAAGGATATGCATTCAAAAAGATGAAGACGTGGGAGCAAAGCTGAATTCTTCAATAAACGGAGTTTCCGATCAAAACACCCGCGCTGTTCGGTCGCACATCAAGGCGGTGTGCCGCCTGTATTCCAAAATGGTGGAACCCCTTACGGGTACGGTCGAAGAGAGGGCGGAAAACATCATCCAAAGCCTGGCCGACTGATCATTGCTTGCCGGCTCCACTCAATGGGTAATAACAAGACATTTTTCCACAGCGGCCAAGTGAGGGGAATGCCTGTCCGCCGAACCATCGACCTCTTTTCCGTCTTCATCCTTCACGGCAATATAATAGTAGAGAGTATTGTAGGATAGCGCGGACTGCGGCACGACGGCACTGAAGTGGCATGGGTCGCGGGGATCCACCACGGCCATGGGGAGTTCGATGTATGCATTATCCATCGGCGACCTGTACATCACGACCGGCTGCCACCCCCTTGGGGTAATTACAGTAATCCTCGCTGGTTTTCCCTGCCAAAACTCCTCCACGGGATCGTGAACAATGCCCAACTCAGGATCCAGACAATAGGGATCTTCGATTTCCGTTTTTTCAAGGTCATTCTCGGGTTCCACGCGTTCAACATCATCCGCGGGATCCTCCTCAGGAGGCTGCTCATCTGGATCCTCGTGTTCTGCGAGTTCCCCTTCCCCGGTTGGATCTGCTGTTCGGGGGGGGGCGTCTTTTCGGGGAACCACAACAGTCTTTTCCATCGGGGTTTTTTCTTCCATTTCCATCGGCTTTTCGAGTACGTCCATGCATGCCGGAGGGCATTGATCCCCAACAATGGTTCTTTGTTCCGACGGCAAGGTTTCGGCGATCGTCAGAAACAAATTCACAACTCCGGGAGGAAGGTAACCGATCAGTGCTGAACGTTGAGTACGATCGTGAATCTTCACGACCAGCTCCAACTCTTCGGGATTCTCTGCACACCTGTCTTCATATCTCTTCGCCAGAACCCTCACCCCCTCGGATTGCAACGCCAGGTAAACGCCTCGTTGTTCCTCCTCGCTCATCCGGTATCTGAACTCTACCGAATCTCGCTCACCATCGGCGGATTTTCTCCAAGCTCTCATCCTGGCCGTGCGGCCGGCTGCAACCCACTCGAAACCGGAATTCTCGGTCGAACCGGCTACTTTCATATCCCAGAGCCCCATGGTTCCACATCCGGACAAGCAAAACACGGCCGCTGCCGTGAGAAAAACCAAATTTTGCGCATAAATACTTTGTTTTAGAGATCTCATTCAAATACCGTCCGGCCTTTCCAAAACAACAAACCGCAACGCAAAAAAGCAAGGGAACATGCTTGGCTTTAGAGCCGGATTTGTGTTGAAACCCAATCGTTTATGTATTAACGATTCTATTTGTTTTTGACAAAGTCAAAAAGAACTTTTTCTAGATATCGGGGTCAACCGGTAACACATTTTTCCAGGAGACAAAACCCATGAACGAAAAGCAAAAAGAGGACCAGAAAAGAGTAGTCAAACTTGTGGAAGACCACCTCGTAGCAGAGGGCCTGGATCTGGACACGGTTCGAAAGCAGAGCGCGGACGGCCACCCATACTGGGCTTTTGCACAGGGTTCGGCAGCCGTCCGGATTCACGTGCTTCCCGGTCCGCCGGATAGGGGCCTAAACTATTTTCAAGTGGTCTCACCGGTTATTCTTCTACCCGATAAGAACAGAGAAGACCTATACAGAAAGCTGCTGGAATTGAACGCCGACCAATTATGGGCTTGCGGATTCGCCATAAGAAACGACACGATAATACTCACAGCAGACCGAACCACAGTGGACCTGGATCAATCGGAAGTAGTGGAAATGATCGAAAGGGTGGCGGCATACGCGGACAAATTTGATGACGAACTGGCCGCAGAATTCGGCACGGTGCGCTTCTCGGACAAGAAAAAGCAGTAACAGGCTCCCTAAGGTTACACCGGCCACGCGACACACTGATCCAGATGAGCAAAGAAACAAAAGTACCGGCGAGTTTTGTGGTGTTAGAGGGGATAGATGGGGCGGGAACCACCACGCAGGCAAGAGAACTACGGCAGCGTCTGGCAGAGCGGGGAATCGCATGCTTGGTGACGGCAGAACCCAGTTCGGGGGTCGTTGGAAAACTTATCAGAACCAGCCTGGGACTTGTGGATGACCCTCCCGATCCGGCGTACATGGCCTTGCTTTTTGCAGCAGACCGGTTAGACCATTGGCGTGAAGAGATAAGCCCTGCGTTAGAGCGAGGCGAATGGGTTATTTCCGACCGTTACTTGTGGTCTTCCCTGAGTTACCAGAGTCAAACCCTCCCGATCGAGTGGGTGCGCACACTGAACCGCTACGCCCGACCGCCGGACTTGACAATCCTCGTAGATACGGATCCGGTGAAGGCACTGAATCGCATATCCATGGACGGCAGAAAAAAAGAGATTTTCGACGATCTTGAAATGCAGAACAAGATACGGCGCGTGTACATCGAATTGTACGAAGCAGAAGATCCTGCAAAAGCCGCTCTGGTGGACGGAAATTGCGATATAGAGGAAACAGCCAAACAAATCTGGAAGTCCATCGAAACACGCCTGTTGAAAAATGGTCGATAATAATGAGTTCATACGAAATCGAAACAATTGTTGCATCCCGCTTCCGGCTCGACGGAGGCTCCATGTTCGGAGTGGTGCCCAAATCATTGTGGGAAAAAGGGATGAAAGCCGACGAGCACAACCGGATTTCAATGGTTTCGAGAATTGTGCTTCTTAGAAGACCTGATAATACTGCGATACTCATCAATTCCGGCATCGGCGAACCCAGAAACAAAAAAGAAGAAAAGATTTTTGCGATCCAAGATCAGGACCTGGCGGCCCAACTCGAAAAAAGGGGGATATCCGCATCAGAGGTGACCCATATTCTGCAAACGCATCTCCATTTCGATCATGCCGGAGGGCTGTCAAAACTTTGCCCCCTCGAATTGAAAACGGATTCGAATCCGCCCGGCGAACAAGCATTGGAACCATCTTTTCCAAACGCTGTATGTTTTGTTTCGGAACGACAGTGGAAATGGGCGTGCTCACCCAACATGAAAGACCGGGGTTCATACAGACGAAATGATTTCCAACCCCTGATGGATGCAGGCCTACTCAAAACGGTGGATACGAGTCATGGGAGAACCGAAATTCTTGAGAGTGTTTTCGTGGAAGAACTTAGAGGACACACTCCGGGAATGTGGTTTATCCGAATCAACGACGGCGAGACCCGGCTTGCAATCGGCACCGATCTTTTCCCGACTCGTTTTCACCTGAAACCACAGTGGAACATGGCATTTGACAATGAACCACTCGTAACAGTGGGAGAAAAACAAGCGCTTTTAAGTGATTTGTTTTGTGAAAAGAGGCTCTTGATACTAGAACACGATCCTGATGTTGAAGCGGTGAGGCTGATAGACAAAAGCGGGTCTTTTGAAGCAGTATCTTTGTGAGAAACTCCTCATGAATTCTCATTTACGGAACAAGCTGACCACCTTTTTAGTGATCTTGAGGATGCCTTTGGAAACCGTACGGCTCACTGGATCCGGCGGAGAAAACCTTTCAGCTATGTCCCAACCGTTGACCTTTGACCCTTTTTTCGTCTTCTGTTGTTTGTTAGCGCCATGAGCAGCACCTCCACTTTTCGAGCTGTGGACTCCACTTGTCCGGGTCCGTCCACCCGCGGCGACGTTTCGCGGTCCACCGTGAGTTGAAGCTCTTCGCGGCCGTCCCATCGCACGCCTTCTTCCTCCTCTTCTGCCGACACGATTGCCTGAAGCAGTGGAAACAGTGTTTCGACCGGATCCGCCGTTAATGGTTACTCCGTTGGAACGATTGATGATTTTGTCGTTTCCCGGACCTGTATAGACTTTGATGCCAGGGGGCAATCCCCTTCCCAGAACAACCTTGTCGTCGCCGGCGCCGGCATATATGCTCATGTTTTTCGCCTGTTCAGGAGAGAGGGTCATCTGGCGATTGTTGATTCTTACGTTCACCTGGCCGTTTTGCCTGTAAACGTGAATCTTGTCGTCCTTTGATGTTGCATAGAAATGGTAGTTGCCCTGTTTGTCCACCTTGTAGCTCGGGATTTCCTGACGCGAAGACATGGGCCTGCACCCGCATTGAACTGAATTTACTTGTGTCATTTTCTTGTTCCTTTCTTCTTATCGTTTGTGTTTTTGGAAATTGTTTCTTTCCTGTTTGACCCGGTTATCGGACCGGATAAAAAACTTTTGCGAAAAAAAAGACGAACATCACTTTTTTTTGAACCACCCCTCCTACTAGACATCGCCTAAAAATTATGTTGCAAAACACACACATACGTATATTCTCTTAAAGGCTTGTTTTACTTGGAACAAAGGGACTTCCCGGCTTGTTTTTAGTCCAAAAAGCCTTTTAACCCGGAGTCGATATGCCCCAACCTGTTAAACTCAAGATAAAGTTCAAAAGCGCCAACCTTGAACAATTCATCAAGCGTTACTCGGTAGATGTAAGCCGGGGAGGCATTTTTGTTCGGACAAAGAACCCCCTGGAAGTAGGTACGAGAATTAGATTTGAGTTTCTCTTGCAAGACGCCAGTCCGCTAATAGTCGGGGAAGGAACAGTTGTATGGATCCGGGAATATGACCCCGCTCGAAAAAAGGTTGCCCCGGGCATGGGAGTAAGGTTTGATCAGCTCTCCTCTGAAAGTGAAAAGGTCCTTCAAAAAATTCTCCAGAAAAAGGAAAGTGCACAGGAAAAAAGCCCCAAAGCAAAAAGCGCTGTGGCCACCGGCAGTTTTGAGTCCACCGATGAAAAGGCCGCTCAGAAGTCCGGCGATCCCATCAAGGCAAAGAAGGAATCTGAACCCGCGGAATCATCAAAAGATAAAGTGAAAAAGGAAATAATTGAGAAACCCGAACCCGCGAAAAAGATAGAAGAAAAGAAATCCGAACCTGCAGAAAAAGCAGATGAAAAGAAACCCGAACCCGCTGAAAAAGCGGATGAAAAGAAACCCGAACCCGCTGAAAAAGCGGATGAAAAGAAAT
>SLPX01000345.1 GCA_007131745.1 Myxococcales bacterium | reverse complement strand
CCGGCTTGTTCCGGAGACCTGCTTCATCTTTCAGACCTCGGCAGACCAAGCTATATTCGCCTGGCCTTATTGACAGAGGCTGGAACGAGCGAGCCTGTTTGTTTACGGCAGCGGACAAACCCGCGGATGTCGTTGAAAATATATGTATGGGAGTCGATTAGTTTTGGGTATCACATGAAGCACTTGCCGGATGGAGACATGGGCGCAAAATATGTAGCGACGTCATTGAAAAGGAAATATTAAACATCTGTTTCGCGGTCGCTCTAAATGGATTGAGAGATTTTAAGGTGGTTTGTCGATATGACCGTACTTATCAGTGAAGAATATGTCGTCTTGTTCTTGATAATCAGCCTTGGATTGATCCTTGGAAACATTAAGTTGAAGAATTTTTCGCTGGATGTTTCAGGGGTGATCCTTGTGGCGCTTCTGCTGGGACATTTCGGCTTCCACGTCCCCCCCGCGTTTCAGACCGTGGGGTTGCTGTTTTTTATCTATACCATCGGCATGCAGGCGGGCCCCGGTTTTTTCGATGGATTTCGACGTCACGGCCGGCAACTTGTCGGCGTTTGCCTGTTGCTGATCGTTGCCGCTGTCGGTGTGACTACAGCTTGCAGTTTGTGGTTGGGCATTAATCCGAAACTGGGGGTCGGCATTTTCAACGGGGCTTTGACGAGCACTCCCGGCCTGGCAGCGGCCATCGATATTACGGGTTCCCCCTTGACTTCGATAGGCTACGGTCTCGCCTATCCCGTGGGAGCAATCCTGGCTATATTGACCATTCATCTTCTTCCCCAGCTTTTCCGTACCGATATGAAGCATCATGACAAGACCTACCTGGATGGGCTGGCCGAAGAGTACCCAGTGGTGAGCAACCGGAATCTGCGTGTGGAAAATAACAACATAGACGGCAAGACAATAAAGGAGCTGCGGGTTCGAAACATGACCGGCGCGGTGATTTCCCGGGTCAGGCATGAAGGCAATGTGTTCACCCCGGATGCAGATACCAGGCTGCATGTGGGAGACGTGGTGAAAGTGGTCGGCACGTCCGAAGCGATTGACAGGGCGTGCTTGATGATAGGTCCGCTAGCGGATGACGAACTTCCTCTGGCCGATCCCTATGATGTAAACTGGGTGTTGGTGACCAACAAGAAGGTAATCGGCCGCACCTTGCAGTCTCTGAATCTAACTGCTTGGTACGGCGCGGTAATCACACGGATTCGCCGAAGTGGAATCGTACTGAGTCCGGGGCCGGGAACCACTTTGCGATTCGGAGACAAGGTTTTGTTGGCCTGCAGCCGTGAACAAATGCCCACTGTTATGAAAAGGTTGGGAAATGATGAAAAAAAGTTGAGCGAAACTGATTTTTTGCCCATCAGCCTGGGTATTTTGATCGGCATTTTGCTTGGGCAGGTTGCAATTCCCGTTTTCGGGCTGTTTGAGTTTTCTTTGGGGTTGACCGGCGGTGTGCTTGTCACGGCTCTTTTGTTGTCTCGAATCGGGAAAACAGGGCCGTTCATCTGGTCTATATCCGGTCCGGGTAACCAGTTGCTCAGGAAATTGGGTTTGCTCATGTTCCTGGCAGCGGTGGGAACGAACGCGGGCGCTCAGCTCGTGGAGACTCTGGGCGCTCATGGATGGAAATTGCTGGTTGTCGCAGTATTGGTAGCGTGTCTGCCGATGCTTGTTGCCGCGTTGATTGGGCACAAGGTTCTGCGGATGAATTTTGCCACTTTGCTTGGAGTGATAGCCGGTTCCATGACATCTACTCCGGGCCTGGCCGCGGCCGATGCACGGACCTCGACCGATGCAGCCGCGGTGGCGTATGCAACCGTTTATCCGATGGCCCTGGTGTTGATGATTGTAGGATCCCAGGTGTTGGCCGCTCTGCCCGCGGCCTGGTTCAGGTAGAAAAAAACACTGCCTCAACCTTCAGAACGTACTCTCGTTTGTCTTTCGGGTGAGAAGCCTTTCCGCGGTCCCTAATTTTTCGGGGTCGATTCCGGTTGGAACGGATTTTCGGGAAAAAAGCGAGATGACTTCTCGGGTCGAGACATTTCCCGGTCCTCCGGTCACGCAGCCTCCGAGAGCGTGCATGGATGAGTCGAAAAGCCGGATGCCTGCGTTGTAGGCGTGTTCAACAAGGGCGACGGCCTTGCTCGTGTCTGCATGGTGTGGATGGTAGCCGATGCGGATTTCCGGTTTTCCGCAAAGAGCATCTGCTGAAAAGTCGTCCAGCAATCGCCGGAAAGTTTCTGATGTTTGAGAGGGGGATGCCACACCTTGGAGGTCGGAAAGCGTTACTGTGAGCGCGCCTCGATCCAGCCACCACCTTACGGTTTCCCGGAGACTTGCATAGTCGATTGTCTGGATTCCGGAATTCGGATCGGGGGTGCGGTAGCCGAACGCCGCGGTTATATATGCTACAAAAGATGAACCTTGGCGATGGATTTCACGGATCATTTTTTCCTGGTCTTTCCTGGTTTCATGGATGGTTTTTCCCAGGTTTTCCAGGTTGTGGGCTTCCACAGCGGAGCTGAAGAGTCCAACCGTGTGGTTTAGTTCTTTGGGGCCGAGGCCGATTTCATAAAAGGTTTTCAAACCCCGAGGGTTTGGAGCCAGGGTGATGATTTCCACCGTGGGTTGTCGGCCTACTGCGTGTGCGATTTCCTTGATAAGTTGCACAGACATTGCAGGCGCAACCCCTGGTGAGACGCAGGATATGATTTCCAACCGCTTGAACCCGGCGTGGACCAGGGCGAGTGCTGTTTTTGCGCGGATTTCCGAGGAGAACTCGGACAGATCCTGTTTTTGAACGTTCTGCCCGTGCTCCCGGAGGGTCACGTCTGAAAGAATCAATGAGGTATGGAAACCCGCCGGGTCGGTATCAGTAGAATCAGTTTTGGAAACAGAACCCGGCGGGGGTTCCGGGGAGGGAGGCCGGTTCATTTTAGAACCTCAGTCATCAATTGTTTCTTATCCGTGCTCTCGGCTCTCAGTCATCCAGCAGGTGAGCCAGATGGGGAGAGGGCAGGATGCCGGAAATGATGGATTCGGACCTCGGCGGCGCCCAGTATTTCATCTGCAGGTACATTCTCATGTTGTGAAGGAACCCGTGCATCTGCTGCTTTATTCTCCTGACTGTCTTGTCGTCGTCTTCCGGAGTTCGCCTGTTTTCCACCACTTTTTCCAGGATGGATTCCAGATCGCCTTCATCTGTTTCAAGCTTTTTCAACTCCTCCACGGACAATCCGGTGGTTTCGCTCGCGTTGTTGAGCAAGGTCGTCATTTCGTCCGGGGTGATCTTGAGATAATCGTTTTTGAACCGCAGTCCGATTTCCAGGAGTTTCTTTATGTCGATGCCGGTTTTTACGCCCATGGCCTCGCACATCATGACGAAATCTTCGGTGGATACGAGTCCCGCGTAAAGATGGTCTTCGTGGTAATACGCGCCCGTGCCTCCGGAAATCGATCCGTCCATGGTATTAGAAGGCTGGCCGCCGGTTCCGTTCATGGTTGTTTCGAAACGAACTATTCCGGCTTGGAGCGCGGCCAGGTAATTGGCAAGGCCGAGTCCGCGGGAAGTGTGGAAATGGGCGAGGTGATATTTGGGGTCGGCCCATTTGCCCATGATTTCCGGATCCAGGATCATTGAGAAGTACTCATAAACTCTTGCGGGGTCGGCCGAACCGTCGTGATCTGCCTGCTCGATGTAGTCGGCGCCGAGTTCGAGGTACCGCTTGGAAAACTCGACTGCCCGTTTCAGGTCAGTGGCCCGGCTTCCATGTATGGGTGAACCCCAGATGGTCGAGACCGTTCCGCACATCTTGATCCCTGCTTCATTGGCTTTCTTCGTGCATCGCTCGGTCATCTTCCAGTAGGTTTCGAGATCCGCGCCCGAGTTGACCTTGTGATGAGCTTCATCAGTGGACACCATTTGAAGAACGTAGTCCGGGCCGAATCCGTGTTTCGCCTTGAAGTCGATTGCCCGATCCAGCGCCCTTTCGTTGATCGTGATGGTGCAAACCGTGACGTGTCCCCCGTTTTGTTTCAACATCGAGCCGACGCGCTCGCTGTTGAAAAGGCGGATGAGCAGTTCGTCTGCGTCCTTGAATTGCGGCAGGAACTTGGGGTGACCGAAATTAGTCACTTCCACGTGTTTCATTCCCGCCAGGATCAGGTCCTCGGCCAGGCGCACTTTTTCATCCGTCGAGAAAAAGTGTTCAAGGGCCTGAAGACCGTCTCGAACAGTGATGTCTCCAAGATAGATTTCTTTCGGCAGCTTCCAACTCTGACTCTCTGACATGTTAACTCCCTGTGCTAGCTGTCGGGTTTTGGAACAGACTATTCCGGACCCGTGTTTATGTTTTGATGATCCTGGGGATCATCATTTGGTGATGAGGGCAAATACTCCTCGGATTCTGGTACGCGCTCCTGGCGAACGCCACCATGTAATCGCGGATACGGTTCATGGCCACGATTTCATCCAGGAAGCCTCTTCTGGCGCATGCCATGGGTCTCGATTCATCGTGGTAATGTTTTGCCAAAGCGTTCATTTTTTCGATCACGGGTTCAAGGTCGCGGCCAGCTTCTTTTTCCTTGACCAGTCGCCTTGAAAAAGCCGCTGCGGCCGCGGTTTCTCCGTGCATTACATATATTTCCGAAGCAACGGTTCCTATGGTGAAAATGTTGTTCCGCCGCGCTTGCGGGCCGCCCATTATGTAGTGTGCGGCCGCGGTTCCCTTGCGCAATACGAGGCACATCATGGGAACGCGGGAATCCTCAATGGAATAGATGAGCGCCTGGCCGAGGCCGAGGAGTTCGGCCTTTTCCGCTATGTCGCCTACATCGATACCGGAGGTGTCCTGGATCCAGATGATGGGCACCTTGTCCCGGCCGCAAAGCGACACGAACTCGTTCATCTTGATGAGACCTTCCCGGTAGAGCTTTCCCCCGATGCCCATGTATTTGCCTTCAGCGTAGCCGGGATAGTCCTTTCCGAGAAAGCCTTGGTTGTTGGTGATGAGCCCCATCAGGAAACCATCGATCTTTACAAGCCCGGTGTAGACTTCCGGTCCATAGCCGGGACGGAATTCCATGTGTTCGCTGTTATCCACCAGCCTGGCCAGCACCTGTTGCACTTCGTAGGGCATTTTTTGGCGGTGGGGCAGGACATAGTAGATATCCTCTGCGTCGAAGGCCGGTTTTTTTGGTTCGGCCACCCGGTAAAAAGACTCGTCGTACTTGGGAAGGCCGGATACGACCTTGCGAATCTCCCTCAAAACTCCCTCTTCGGTTTCATGAATGCTTCTGAAAAAACCTGTAGAATCGTAATGAATCTTCGCGGATCCCGGAGGCGCTTCTTTGAATTGTTTTGTGGTTTCAATCAATTTTTCAGCAACTTCCAGGTCGAAAAACCCTTTCGGCGACATGCCTGAAACAATACCGCCGCCGCCGACCGCTATGTTGGCGTCTTGTTGTGCGTACACCGCGGTCGGGCTGATTCCATGATACCCGCCTCCGGCCGGGTTGGTGCCGAAAGCTCCGGCCAACACCGGGACCCCGTCGATATTCATTTCGGAGTGGCGGAAAAACGTCTGTCCTCCACTCCGGCGTCCCGCGTAGACGAGTTCCTGGTGTGTGAGTTTTACGCCCGAGCAGTTGAGCACCCAAACGATGGGAATGTTGAGACTCTGGGCCATGTCGGTGGCCCTGTGAATTTGTTCGGCCTGCCCCGGTATCCATGCTCCCGCCAAAACCTTGTTGTCGGAAGCCACGACCATGCAATACCTGCCTTCTATTTCCGCCATGCCGGAAATGATTCCGGTGCTGTTTTCAACGTTGTTTTCCGGATCGTAAAGACTGTTTAAAGGCAGGAACGTGTCTTTGTCTGCTAGAATTTCTATACGTTCCATCGCGGTGAGTTGGCCGCGCTTGTGAACTTTTTCAGCGGGCATTCCCGCGTCCACCACGCTCTGTACGGCGTGGGCTAACTTCTTTTCTTCTTCTTTCAGATAATTTGCATTATCAGTGTTTTGTTTTTTGTTTTTATCAGAAAGCTCTTTTCCAAGGGGATCCATTTTTTCAAAATACGGTCTCATTACGAATTAGCCTCCGTATAGTTTGCAATTCTCTGCTCCAAAGTAGCCAAAATACCTTCACTGAGACGCGGATCTCTGTATATCCTTGCGTCCGCTTCTACCTCTCTCAAAATAAAATCTCTTTCATCGAATGATTTCATGTCGGTGTTTTCAAACAATTCCTCCAGCGCGACTATCGACTGGGGGGCGAGCGGTTTGCCAAGCTCTGCCAGTTCTTTTTTTACTTCCTTTAGGTGCTTTCCCCACAAATGCTTGTAGGTCTCAGGATTTTGCCGACGTGCGACTTCGTCTCTTAAATCTTTTTCGCTTTTCAGAATAACTCTTTCCGGTTTTTTCGGAACATCGTCCGATACTGCTGCATCCAGCGCAACGGGAAGCATCTTCTTCGCCGTGTTTAAGTTGTTTTCCTGCAAGTCCTTGATGTAGAGCGCCTTGATCTCTTCTTTTGTTCCCTCTCTTGACATGCGAGGCAAGGGTTCATTGATTGGCACAACGAGGTCATAAATACCGACACGAGCCAGATCGTTCGCTGAAACAACCGGGCATGTCATGGCCATGTTTTTGGCGTTTGCCGCACCGGCTTTCGTGATCGCTCGTCCCACACCGCCCCAGCCCGGGATGAGACCGATTTGGCTTTCACTGAAACACATGGCCGATCTGGAATCGCCCACCAGGATATCCGCCATCAAGGGGACTTCCGCGGATCCCCCGAAACGCGTTCCCCCGGAACAAACAGCGATCGTTCGTAAAGACTTTCCCGCATCCCTCATGGCTTCATACAGGGCAAAACCTTTTTTCAACCGTGCGTCGGCCCAATTGTAAAGTGCATCGATTTCTTCCGGCCGCGCTCCCTTTGCCTTCAATTCCGCCGCTTTTTCACGTGTTGCTTCCAGTCTTTTCAAACTTTCTTTCAGATCTCCGCCCGCGTGGACAGGATCCGCAGGACCGTCGAGTACGAGGAAACTAAGACCTTCCAACCGGTTTCGCAGCTTGTCGAACGCTGCAAGATACGCATCGAGCGCGGGATTTCCCATCTGGTGAACCGGCGGGTTGAAACAATAGAACAAAACCCCCTTTTTTTCTTTATACTTCACAATGTCCACATACAAACCGGCTTTTCCTTCTTCCCATTCATGAAGTACGTCTATTGTTTCAAGTCCCTGAATTTGTTCAGTTCTTAACTTTGTAACCGGGTTTCTCATAGGTTCGGTCTCCAGATCTACTTGCGCAGGAAAGTTCATATACGAGACTTTTCGGGAAGTCAACAAGCATGCTTTAGAATCGGCATCAGTAATCGAGAACTTTTGCAAATGTCGGGTGTTTTAATAGCGAACCGCCCGACAAGGGAAAGGGTTCAAAGGGTCGGCAGTGAAGAAATCTTGATAAGGGAGGATATCCGTCGTCTACATGAGTTTTTTAGGTGCTCTGCGAATTTCCTCCAGGGCGTGTTGCGCACTCGCCGTGTCGAAACAGCCTCGGGCTGCAAGCAGGGCTGAGAGACGATCGATCTCATATTCCATGGCGCCGGCAGCGACGGCCACGTTCCTTGCATGCAGGCTCATGTGGCCTTTTTGAATTCCCTCGGTGGCAAGTGCCCGGATTGCGGCGAGATTTTGTGCCATTCCGCATGCAGCCGCCACTCTGGCGAGATCCTCGGCGGTTTTTATTCCGAGAATCTTTTTGACGCCCACCTCAACAGCAGGATGGGTCTTGAGTATGCCGCCCACGGTGCCCACAGCCATCGGAATCTGCAACTCTGCTTGAAGGCCGTCTTCTCTTACACGCCATCGACTGAGGGATGTGTATCTTCCCGAGCGCGCAGCGAAGGAATGGGCTCCTGCTTCAACGGCGCGCCAATCTTGTCCGGTGGCTACGAGCATGGCGTCGATCCCGTTCATTATACCCTTGTTGTGAGTAGCGGCACGATAGGGATCCCGCTCAGCGAAAACCGATGCTTCCTGTATTCCCTCGGCTATTTCCCTTCCTGCTTCTTCATTGCCGCAACCCAACAGCTTGAACGGCACGAAGCCCTCGGCCTTCACCAGGCGGCGATCCGCCAGGTTGCTCAGGATGCGAAGCCGGACCCTTCCGCCCGTGAGTTCTTCAACCTTTGGGGCCAGTTTCTCCGCCATCGTGTTTACGACGTTGGCGCCCATTGCGTCTCTTACGTCCACCAGTAGATGCAAGATGAGCATGGTGCCTAGGGGGTCGTCTTCATCCATGGGAGGCAGTATCCTCGTTTCTATGGATCGCGCTCCGCCTCCCGCGGCCACCAACGTTGGATCAAGGCTGTCCGCGATTTGTATTAGGTAGGGAGTGTTCTTTTCTATGATTTCCCGGGCGGAATCCAGATTGGGTACGTCCAGCACCTGGATTTGACCGATCATTATCGGGAGTGAAGCTTCAGTGCGGATTCCCTCGCCCGATCTGAGAAGCTTCGCTCCATGGCTGATACCGGCTACGACCGACGGTTCTTCCACAACCATGGGAACCAGGCGATCTTCCCCGTCGATTCGTAGGTTTAGACCAATCCCCATTGGCAGGGAAAACACACCGACAACATTTTCGATCATCCGCTCAGCGGTGGATATTGAAAGACTACCGCCGTTGGTTCCATCCAGTACGGCTTTTTCCTTGGGGCTGCATCCCAGAACCGTGGACAGTGTTTCCAGCCGTTTTTCGGTCTTCATCCGGTAAAATCCGGGAATTCTGGATGGTCTGTTTCTGTTAGTGTTGAAGCTCATGTCGTCCATAGTGATGCCTCATTTGGTCGATTAGTCAATTGTTTTTCCGAAAACCCATGCCTGTCCAAGGTGAGCGCTGAAAAGGCTTTTATGTCGAACAGGTGTTTCGCTTTTCATATACCGCCGCGTTGCTCAACGAAGCATTCTGCGTCGCGACGAGGCCTTTCTTAAAGTAGAATGCCATTCTTGTCAATATAATAAAATTACTTTGTTTGAAATGTCAGTGAGCCTGCCGTGTTTGAAGCTGCTTGCGGGACTCACAGGATGTGTTTGAAGTTTTGGAGTTAATCGGCTGTTCGGATGGAAAAGTGCACGGAACATGGATTTCTACAATGTTGACCTGGGGTTTTTCCGCGGTTAATATTCGTCCAATAAATAATAACCCATAAGCTGACTGGCGCGGTTCCGTTCAAAGCAGCGAGGGAGGCATCATGCTGAAAAAGATGAGCATGCTGACATTGACGGCGGTTTTTTTCTTTGCAGGTATCAACTATTCTGTAGCCGATTCTGAAGAGGACAAGATCGGGCTGGATGATATGGTTGAATTGCCGGAGGATCCATCGGAAGACCCATCGGAACATCAGGCGGAAGACAGAGGGGTTGAATCCAGAGTGTCGCTGCCGGAGTCAAGACCGGATCCCACTGGATTTACTGTTTCCACTTTGGGGGGTGGAGCAGGGTTGTTCAATGTACACACGGCTGATGTCGGACGTTTTCTGGATCTGCGTTTTGGGATTCATTTCGGTTATTTCCGGCATAATCATTTCATTGTGGACAATTGGGCGGGGTGTGGAACCATGTGTCCCAACGAGACCAACACCAGGACACAGGGCGCGGTTACGGTGGGTTTTACTCCGTACAAATACCTCGAGGTTTTTGCAGCCCTGTATTCTTCTGCAAACAGGAACGACAGAAATCATCAGCCCTTGGGGCCGGGAGAGAGGAACCCTAACGAGACCCCTTTGCAGATGGCCCTTGGCGATTTTCTCCTGGGGCTGAAAGGTGCTTTTCCGGTTACGTCGAACGGCATGTTGTCTTTAGGCGCATTGGCCGGGGTAAAATTCCTTTCTTCCCAGGGTCAGCTCAAGCCGGATTTCGGGGCAACCAACCTGATGTTCGCTGGTTTGATGTCCGCTGATTTTCGGAAGGTTCACAGATTCTTGCCGCTTCGAGCGCATCTGAACGTTGGCTACATACACGATCGATCAATGGAACTGGTGGACAATGACATTTACAAGGATCCCGCTGCAAGTTCGGAGTACCATCACTACTACCTTGTGCAGCAGTTTGCTCTCGGGATGAACACGAGCAGGGCCCGCATTGCTTTGGGACTTGATGTTCCGATTCCCTACTTGGCATCCGTGTTGGAGGACGCCAAGTATTTGAGATGGTTTCCCGAAGTCATCTTTGAATTGGGTATGGACGTGGCGGTCGGATCTCCTGACGAAGACATTCAGCAATGGGCCGAGTTCGGAGGTGGTCAGGATTATAATATCGAAGGGAGATTGGCGTCGAAATTAAGCATGGGCCTTCGTTTCAAACCGGTCGCCGGGCTGCACGTCGATGTTGGGGTTGATGTGGCGATGACTCATTTCGGTTTTGCCATGGGCCCCGCCCAGCCGCCCTGGAACCTGTTTTTTCAAGCCGGATACACCGTGGATACCCGCGGGGCCAGGGAGGTCGTCAGGGTGAAAGAGGTGGAAAAAAGAGTAATCGAATACATGACAAAAGAGCCTGAGCCCACCGAGGGTCGAATAAGGGGAACGGTTACCGATTCGAAAACAAAGGCGCCGGTTGCGGCTGCCATACTGACCTTTGTCGGGCAGGCCGTATCCGATATCGCCACAGCGGAAGATGGTTCCTATATGTCCTTTGATTTCAAGGAGGGAACAGTCAGGTTGGAAGTACGCAAGGAAGGATATGAACCCTGGACAGGAGAAGTCGAGGTGAAGGCGGGTGAAGTTGCCGTTATGGACATAGAATTGGTTCAGGAAGAGCCAAAGGTGGGTACGATAATCGGCAGTGTTGTGTCATCGTTGAAGAACAGGCCGGTGGCCGCTACAATCAAGGTCGAAGGTCCTGAGAAGAAGACCGTGGAAGCGGCCTCTGATGGGACCTTTCAAATGGATGTCAAACCGGGCGACTACAGGTTTGAGGCGGTCGGAGATGAACATTTCAACGCGCAGGGCAATGTGAGGGTGGCGGCAGGACAGAAGGAACTGCTGGAAGTCACTATGACTCACAAACCCCGGAAACTTCTGGTTGTGGTCACAAAAAAGGCCATTCAAATTCGCAGAAGAGTACATTTTGCCACGGGCAAGGCTGAAATTCGTCCTGATTCCACTCAACTACTGGATCAGGTGGCGGGTGTGATCATGGAAAATCCGGAGATCAAGAAACTCAGGGTAGAGGGGCACACCGATGATCGAGGAGCGGCTTCCTTTAATTTGAAGCTTTCTCAGGCCCGTGCAGAGGCGGTTCGGGACTACCTTGTTGAAAAAGGGGTGGACCCCGAACGTATCGAAGCTGTCGGATACGGACAGACTCGGCCGCTGGTTCCGAACTTTTCAGCGCGAAACAGAAGAAGAAACCGCAGGGTGGAATTCAGGATTTTGGAAAGGGACGGTGACTAGGCCGATACGGCTTAAGGTCAATGCAACGGAATCAACCCGCGGCCGAACGGCGCCGATTGGTAGCCTCGGTTGTGTTTGTTCATCAGACGTTTTTCGCCGGGTTGCTCACAATTACCACACCATGAAGCATTGTTTCCATTCCCGGCCGGAAGCGGGGCGAAAAATTGCAAGGAGATGTCTGTGATGTCGGAAATTTGTGTTAGGTTTGCGCCTTCCCCTACCGGGTTTCTCCACATTGGAGGAGCAAGAACAGCGCTGTACAATTGGCTTTTTGCTCGCAAACACGGTGGGAAATTCGTGCTCAGGATAGAAGACACTGATACAGAAAGATCCACCGATGAGTCTTCGAAAGCTATAGTGGATGGATTGGAGTGGATGGGCATTCGGCCCGACATAGGACCGTACAATCAATCCGCATTTTTGGAAGAACACAAAAAAACGGTAGCCGAAATGATTCAAAGAGGTTCAGCGTATCGTTGTTTTTGCTCCAAGGAGGAACTGGCTGAGAAGCGCGATAAAGCTCAGGCTGAAAAAGAGACGTACATGTACGATCGTGCTTGTGCTTCACTGTCGATGGAAGAATCTCAACGAAGAGCTGATTCTTCGGAACCTTTCACGGTCAGATTAAGAGTGGCCAGGGAAGGGAAAGAGTCTGTTTTTTTCGACGATATGGTTTTTGGACACATTGAAGTGAAGCTCGCCGACATAGACGACTTTGTCATTGTCCGATCAAACGGGGTGCCTCTCTACAATTTAGCCAATGTCATCGACGATCACAGGGACGGAATTTCGCATGTGATCCGCGGCGCGGACGGTCTTACTAATACTCCCAAGCAAGTCCTGATATACAGAGCTCTCGGATGGGATACCCCGCGGTTCGCGCATATGGCCCTGACCCTGGATCCTGCAAAGGCCAAAATTTCCAAGAGACGTCACGGGGAAGTAGTAGCCGTTGAATTTTACAAAAAACACGGCTTTTTACCGTGGGCGTTTTGCAACTTTTTGGCTCTGCTGGGTTGGTCGGCGGGAGACGACCGTGAGATTTACGAAACACCCGAGGAACTGATAGACGCTTTCAGTATCGAAAGAATCAGTAAATCCAATTCCATATTCAACTACAGGAAAGGCGATCCGAAGTTCATCACTGACCCCAAGGCTTTGGTGATGAACGGTAACCACTTGAGAAGCATGGATCCGGAAGGTCTTTTTCCGCATGTAAAACAATGGCTGCTCGATAAGAACATGTGGAATGACGCATGGGATGGTGAGAAAAAGGAATGGTTTTTGGAAACCGTGGATCTTATCAGGGAAAGATATCATGTTCTGGAGGACTTCACGGAACAGGGAGCGGCGTATTTCAGCGATGAGTTTCCGTATACGGAACAAGCACTTGGCAGAATCCGGAAAGATCCGGTCTTGGAGGAAGGTTTTACCCGCCTGGCGGAAGCTTATGAAAAAATCGATGTATTTGATATGGAGACAGCCGAAAAAGCGCTCAGGGAATTGTGTGATGAAATGGTTATGAAGCCCGGATTGCTCATTAACGGAGTAAGGGCTGCTGTTACCGGGCAGGTTAAGGGCCCAGGGCTTTTCCAGATACTAAAGACCCTTGGAAGGGACAAGGTCGTCGCTCGCCTGAGAGCAGCCTCGTCAATGGTCCGGGATTGATTTTTTGATCCTGAACGACTTTTCAGTTGGAGTGGAAGTCATGAAAAAGAAGAAACAGATTTATTTGGTTCCAGGGTTTTTCGGGTTTAAATCCCTGGGATCGTTGAACTATTTTCACAGGGTCAAGGAAACCCTGGAAGACGCTCTGGAGCGCCGGGGTAAAAAAGCCGAAATCATCGAGTGCTGTACACAGCCGACAGGTTCAATCACCCGCCGCGCCAATCGATTGCTGGATACGGTCATCAATTCGGGTGGACTTGATGCAGATGAAATTCATTTGATAGGTCACTCTACCGGTGGATTGGATATCCGCCTTTTGTTGACATCGGAAGTCCACCTTCGACCAGGTGACGATGAGGAGGAAATCGGACGGAGAACTGCAAGCGCGGTGTGCATTTCAACCCCTCATTTCGGCACCCCGTTGGCGAGTTTTTTCACAACAATGCAGGGACGGCAGCTACTTCAATTGTTGACCTTGATGGCGACTACATCGGCAGGGCGTCGCTCCATCTACATGTTGGCCAAGGTGTTGAGCGTTGTGACCCGGCTGGATGATGCGATAGGGCTTGACAACACGTTTTTGGATGCTTTGGCTAGGAAGGTTTTTCATCACATCACGATGGAAGAAAGAGATCCCATATGGCTGTTTCTGAAAGAAGTGGCCACGGACCAGGGAGCGATTGTTCAATTGACCCCCGAGGGTATGCACCTTTTCAACGCGGCCGTGGTGGAAAGGGCGGATGTTCGTTATGGTTGTGTTGTGACAGCGTCTCCACCCCCGTTTGCACAGCCGGCAACAGACTTCCTGTCACCGTCGCGCGCTTTCCTGTGCATGGTTTATGCCCTCATGTACAAGCTCGTGGGCAGAGAACACAGGCATTACCCTTATCCGAGTCCTGCCGCAGAATACGCGGCACTACTGAACGAGAGACTGCCCTTTGAGTGCGATGCGTCCACCAATGATGCCGTGGTGCCTGCGCTGAGCCAGGTTTACGGTGAATTGCTGGATGTGGTGGCAGGTGATCATCTGGACGTGGTGGGGCAGTTCGGAATGGCCGGCGGGAGCGTTTTGAGCAATTGGTTGCCTTCGGGGGCCGGGTTCAATGAAGATCGGTTTCAAGAAGTCTGGGATAGAGTGGCGGCTCACATCGCTGAATTCTGAATAATCCGGAAAACCGCGGGACCCAGTGCCGCCGAACCTGCCGGTCTCCGCAGGGGCCGAAAACCAGACTTTGTTCGTCATTCCGACTCCCCTCTCCAGCACGACGGCAACGAAAGCGGCCGGGGCGACCAATGTGAACCCGACCCCCGCGCTCATATCGTGATGGACCGCCCCGGACACTGGATGGACAAGTCCAAGGGCCATTTGTGCTTTTTTTCCAAGCACGAAGCATCCATAAACGTTCATTTTTACGGTGGAGAGCCGGTTGTATTGCCCACCCCTCACCCCGCCATCCTGGGCGTGGGCTGGACCGAAATCCCCCAGCGAACCGCGATGGGCGCGTGCGGTTGTACGCATCACGAAATCGACACCGGGTTATGTATTGACCAAGTTTGCTCCGAATACCAGGAACGTGATGATGATGAACGTCTCGCATGGTGGGCCATGAAGAGCCATGATGTCCAGGATCCTTCCACCTGGCCCAATGTGGGATATAACGACACCTGCGACCCGGCCGAAACGGGTTTACACGGCCGACGGGGGCGCGGAAGTTTCGATAATCGACATGACCAATCCCGCGTCATCCGAAAGAATCGGCAGGATCAAGACCCCCGGTCTTGTCTTGTTATGGTAAGGGTGACTAAAGCGGTGAGAAATCAATGAAGCAGTTTGTGAATCTCTTTTTCTTCAAGCTCGACTATTTCAGCGACTTCTTTTGGTGAATATCCTTTCGCAAGCAGCTTAGCGGCGATTTGAAGCTTTTGTTCATGTTTCCCTTTTGCCTCGCCTCTTGCTTCGCCTCTTGCCTCGCCGATTTTCCTTTCTTTTCTCCTCAAATCCTGGATTGTCTTCTCAAGCATCGTGTTGACATCCTTTCCCGTCTT
>SLPX01000131.1 GCA_007131745.1 Myxococcales bacterium | reverse complement strand
TATTTCCATGCCGAAGTCGGTGATCCGATAACGATGACGCCCATGAAGATGCTGTGGGTTTTCGCGCGACCAATTCATGATATTTTCAAATGTCGCGTCTGAAAGATCCCGGCCCAGCCGGGTGTAAATCTTTCTTATTACGCTTTCCGGTTGCTCGACCAGGTCCTTGTAATGCACATGCAGAAATCGATCCGTGCCGAAAATCCTACTGCACTCAACAGCGTTCGCCGCCATCTTCATCTGCCTGCCGACCCACGAAGCCGCCACATCCGTGGGACGTGTTTTGTCGGAAAACACGTTTCGCGAATGAGCTATCATAGAGCAAAACGAAGGCACCGTCCTGGCCGGATCACGGTGGGTCAAAATCACCAAGGCGCGGGGAAACTCTTTCAGCAGATCATGGAGGTAATCCAGGTGCTGCGGGCTTTTCAGCAGCCATCGGTCAGCCGGACGCTGATACATCAAATGCGCCAAGATACTGCGGTAATGTTTCAACATGTTCGATTGATCCTGGCGATCAAGCCACGCTGAATAACCCGGCACCCGCCAAAGTGCGTCAAAAACAGTGGAGCGCAGGTCGTAGTCAAAAAGCAAACAATCTTCTTCCGGGTCCTCAGCTCCGACAGGATGCACGGCATTGAAATCGGGCGAAAGATATCTCAACGCTGCCTTGGCGGCCCTTGTAGCCAAAATCCTATTGTCCTTCTGATTGAAGATCCATCGCCGCCATCCGCCACCATTGTGGTCTTCCGGTATCGGCTGAAGCGCCTCGTAACATGAAAGCACGCGAAAACTTGGATCTTCGGCCAACATACGTTGGAGCTTGGTTGTGCCCGATCTTTGCAATCCGGAAATGAACACCGGATCAGGACCGTTGAAAACAAATCTTTGCGGATCCGTCTTTCTCATCTGAGTCAATTTCAACCGGGTGACAATAAGCCGCTTTAGATGTTGCCCGGCCATGAACGCACCCAATGGATGCAGGTTCGCCTCAGCATTGATGGATGAAACCAGTATTTGAATCCGATCCTCGAAATCAGAAGCGCCGAAATCCACAAAACCAGCGCTCTCTTTCGCCCCTTTGATCACCGCATCCGCTCCTATTCTCCCAAACCCATTTCCATTCGATGCAATATGATTGAACAAACGCACCGGCAAAGGACGATACGGATTCGTATATTCAGTAGAAGTTTCACGGGTTGAAGAAATCATGAATTCTCTTTCCGAAACTCTTCCAAGGTTACAACCCGGGTTGCGGGCTCAAAATGGGCGTCCGCTCGCACCCATCGAAAACACATTGTTCCGAAGTGATGGTCCGCTGTTTCAATCCAGTTCGGGTGACCGGGATCCCGGTGGGCGACAATCAGCTTGACGGATCCGTCCTTTTCCCTTGCCGCCTCATGACTGTTTATTGCAATCCGGTGATACCGGTAGTCAAGACTCTCCATCCAGTGATTGTTAAGCTGAAAATTCCAGTAGTCGCAACGGGGTGGAATAAAACTTATTACCAGCACCTCTTCGGATTCCAATTTCCAATACGAATGGTAATACTTGATATTGGGATCTCCGTGAGCTGCCAGTGCATTTGAATCATCAAACTCCGGCAAACGATTCACATGAGCCTGAAACCCCTTGGCCCAGGACGAAAAAATTGATGCAGCGCCCATGACCAGGCGGGAAGCCGTTCCCAACCCCTCATCAATCGAAGCCGGGGTTGCCCGCGGCAAAACAGGCACTGACTCCCGCGTATCGGAGTGACCCAGGCACTCAACCCGAAGGTTTGCCAAGGTTTCGTTGTCCTTGTCCAAATACATCTGGCGTACAATTAGCGAAGCCGTGTCCGGTTCCATGCGCAACCAGTTGGACCGCGCCTCGCTGCACGAAACCGTTATCTCGAAATCCCCGTTTTCGTCACACTGCAATTCTTTTCCCTCGAGATAACCCGTTTGCGCGGAACGCGCGGGAGATCCATACTGTCCGGCATAAGTGCCAAAACCAAGATAATGAATGGATCCACGATTACCGGTTATTCTGTAATCATACTCTCCACTGATCCTGGCCCACTGGTAGTAATTGTCCGGGTTGTCGGCCCCCATCTTCACGGTTTCATGCACGGGCCTGAACAAAACCGGCGCCAATGGATCCGCGAATTCCACGAAAGCCTCAAGCGCGCCCCGGGCTACCCGGCTGAGATAACGAAACCCTTCGGCCCTGGTCAAGAGATCCGAAGGAGCATCCGGGTCCATTATGACTGCGCCCGCGGCTTTCAGGTTGTCGCAGAATTCGTTCCACGTATCTCCACTATTCAACCTATTGACACTTTCATCTGAATGGGTCAAAAGCAGCTCCTTCCGTTTATGATAGATTTGGCTTGAATTCGTGTTGCGATCAATATTTGAGTCGCATTTCACAGACTTTCCGGAAAATCCTCATGCACACTTATCCGCCGGGATGTTTCAACCATTTACCGGGCGGAGTTTTGCCGTAAAATGTCTCAAAAAAGGCGGTTCTTCAATTATTTCCAACCCCCTTATCTGTTCCCGGTTTTTCCAAGTATAATCTATAACCTCTATCACGTAGTCTAAGTGACTCTGAGTGTACACCCGCCTCGGTATGGCGAGACGCACCAGTTCCATCGGTCCAGGAATCGATTCTCCCGTCTTCGGATCATATTTCCCGAACATGAGGGAACCGATTTCCACTGCCCTGATTCCTCCACGCAAATAGAACTCGCAGGTCAACGCCTGGGCCGGAAAGTGATGCACGGGTATATGAGGCAACCCAGCCTTTGCATCAACAAAAACCGCATGACCGCCTATCGGTCGAATCACCGGAACACCGCATTCAATCAATGCCCGACCGAGATATTCGGTTGAGCCAATGCGATACCTGAGATAATCCTCATCCAAAACTTCTTCCAAGCCCTGAGCAAGCGCTCCGAGATCCCGCCCCGCCAAACCTCCGTATGTCGGATAGCCTTCCACGAGAATTTCCATGTTTCGAATCTCCGCAGCCAGCCCATCGTCATTGACGGCAAGAAACCCTCCTATGTTGACGAGACCGTCCTTTTTTGCGCTCATCGTGGCCCCGTCGACATGTGAAAACATTTCCTGCGCGATCTCTTTCACGCTCTTGTCTTCATATCCTTTTTCACGCGTTTTTATGAAATACGCGTTTTCCGCAAACCTGCATGCATCAAAGAACAGGGGTATCCCATACCTGTTGCACACTTCTTTTGTATGGCGGATGTTCTCCATTGATACCGGTTGCCCGCCACCGGAATTATTGGTTATGGTTAACATGCACAAGGGAATTTTTTCAGGCCCATTCTCTTCTATGAATTTCTCCAGCAGTTCAACATCCATGTTTCCCTTGAACGGATGCTCCTTGGATGGAATCTTCCCTTCCGGAATCACTAAGTCCTGGGCCACGGCACCAGTGTATTCGATGTTCGCCCTGGTTGTGTCGAAGTGAGTATTGTTCAGTATGATTTTCCCGTCCCCTCCCATAATTCCGAAAAGTATTCTCTCCGCCGCCCGGCCCTGGTGAGTCGGAAACACGTGTCTCAAACCGGTTAATTCCTGCACCTTATCTCTGAAAAGAAAAAACGAATTACACCCTGCGTATGATTCATCACCTTCCATCATGCGCGCCCACTGAGCGGAGGACATTGCACTCGTCCCACTGTCGGTCAAAAAGTCGATCAAAATATCCTTGGCTTTTATGTAGAATACATTGAAGTCGGCCTTTTCCAGAATAGCTTTTCGCTCTTCGTCATCCGTTATGTTTATGGGTTCCACCATTTTGATTTTAAAGGGTTCTATTATGGTTTTGAACTTTTTCGGCATAATGTCTTTTCTCCGTTTCCTTTCATAATCAACATCCAATCAAAACCTTTCATCCTCATAACCTCTGCATCCGATCCTCCGGCGCCTGCCATATGACGGCGAAAAGAGACAACGGAATGCACGCAAAATATGCTCCAATAACCCGGAGCGTCAAGTGCCGAACACATGTACTTAATAATTTCAATGAACATTCTCCAGAGAGTGCGGATCTTTTAGCCCGAAGCAGAAGCGAATAAAACCGGATGGTTGTAAAACCGCAAAAGTGAAGAATGGCCGCCAAGGACACAAATAGCTTTTTCGTCCACCGAAGCAGCGCTTTG
>SLPX01000164.1 GCA_007131745.1 Myxococcales bacterium | reverse complement strand
GTATACTGTTCCTTGTCTTATCACCGCTCCGCCGCCTGCGCGTCCCAGGGCGGCTCCGGTGAACAGAAAGGGAAATAACCGGGAAGCGGATTTCTGATCATAGATGTCCAGGATATGTATGCCCCAATGAATTTTGAACAACGTTGAACCCGCTTCCGCGCAGACGAAAACCAGGCCGTATGAGACAGTTCCCCGGACCCAGTCGGCCCCCAGGCTCGTGGCTGCCATGGTTACTCCGAATACGACCAGGAGTCCTGCAAATACCAGAGTGTTGCTCCACCGTTTTACAAGGATGACGTACCCTATCGCCGCAAGAGTGCTTATTAGAGCTTGACCTACGAAAAGTGACGGCAGCCACTTGATGCCGGCGCGGCTGAGAAAAAGTACTTCAGCCACCAGCTTGGCAACTTCTACGCTGCACGACAAAAGCGCGTAGAGAGTCCACAGAACCATGAGTTGAGGGAGGTCTTCTTTGGAAATTCTGAGCGTTTTCAGTAGCACATTTCTGAGCTGAGTCACTTCTTGCCTCCCAAGCTCCAACAAATCTGCAGACTGCCTCTTTTCCGTCCCATTCTGCATTCCAGGGTCCGATCCAAAACTTCTTTTCCCCGGTATGTAAACGGAAGGTTTCTTGGGTGCTTGAACGTCACGGTCCGCTTGTCTGCAACTACATCGGTAAGATGTTCCAACCTCTCGAAAATGCTCTTTCGGTCGGGGGTGTCAACGATTTCCGCGCCGAAAATCCTTTGTCCGTTTTCTCTAAGGACCCAGGGGTTTTGCAAATATTTGTACGCTGTGCCTCCTCCGTGCGGAAGTAAGTTGGATTCCTGTACGCGGCGTGTCGCTCCGATCTCGGCAAGGCGGTCGTTCCAGCCCATTTCTTCGAGTACTTCCGGAATAAAATTCTGTGCCGGTTCCAACAGGTAAACCGGCAAGTCCGGCCTGAGGGTCAATGGAAATACAACTGGATTATCAGGATTGTCCGGGCCTTGGATCATGTGAGACAGTTCCGGGGGGCCGAACTTGTAACAACCGACTACAGCGTTGCCCGGAGAATGAATTCCCTGGTGAGTGCCGTTGAACAAGGTTTCATATTCACCAAGAAGCGCTTCAGCCAAAAGGCGCCTCCGTTTCATCTGGAAGGAATGCACATTTATGCAATGGCGATGATATTCCTGTGCGTGAATGCCTTCCAAAACAGAAAGATCCCCCCATGGGGTGGAATGTGTCACCATTACTTTTTGTAATTTTCGCGATTGATCCCAATACAATCCGGGTCCCAATTCAGTTTCTCCCCGGTTTTCCTTGCCCGATGAGTGAAGTATGAACACCGGTCCTTTCCAAGGAAGGTTCCATTTCTCCTCTGTTTCGCGGGGTGTACAAAGGATAATAAAGTGATTACCAGCGCCCAGATCCCACTCGATTTTTCGGGAGTCGATCCTCAATGGATTTCGCCGGAGTTCTTGCCATCTTTTTTTAACGGATTCCTTTGGAGGCAGCTCCGGAAGCAAACCCATGAGCATTCCACAACCGTTCGGTTTAATGTCAAGGATGGAGAAATCGCCACTCCAGCTTATCAAGCCACCGTACCCGATTCCTCGAAGCCACCTGTTTGCGTTTCGCGTGACCGTGGCATCCGGCGCCCCGATGAATATGCAATCCGGAAAAAGGCCCCTGGTGATTTGGTAATGATGAATCTTGGCCAGGCCGTGGGCCATGTTGAGCGAGGTAAGCTTTTCCGCCGTATCACCCACTCCGGCAACGAAAAGATGTTTTTTCGCTTTTTCCAGCAAGCTGTCGGGTTTGATGATCATGATCCTCCCTGACCGTAAAGGATCAAAAATGTTCGGGCAAGACTTTGTGCTTCAAGCAGCGGCGATATGTATCCCTTGCTTCGGCGAAACGTTGGGCAAAGAGCCGGCGGATCTCCGGGGCTGCATCCATGTGTTTGTCCGGATGATATCGCCTGGCCATGGTTCTCCACCATCTTTTAAGACTCTCTTCCATGTCTTCGGTGTTTGTTTTTCGTTGCGACCCGACTGCATCGGCTTGGCTGCGGTCCGGCTGATAAGGATTCTTCACCGGGTTTTGCGAATAATACCAGATGCGCGGATTGGCTACTTGTATCACATTCATTTCTTTCAGAAAATGAAACGAAAGTATCCCTGAAGCGATATCGGGAGCGTTTGCCAAAAACCGGGTGACGGTTTGAGAGCCATTCTTGTATAGGTCTTCCAGAATGCACCGCTCCCAGGAATATTTGAGCAAATGATTCGGGATCCGATTTGTACACAGCTTGATTTCAAGGTCGCCCCCGCTTTGCAGAAGATTGTCGGTGCAGGATTTGTACATCAGGGCGATATTGCGCCGGCATTCTTCGATGGGATCGAGGGGATGTCCCAGCTTGCTTTTTCCTCCGAGTTTTCGGTTTTTATGAAAAGAACATATTCCGCCCGCATACCTCAGGAACCTGGAAAAACGATCGCGAGCTTGTTTTTTCAGCGCGGTCCGGAGTGCCGGGTCAGGCAACCCTTGATTCAAAAGTATTCGGCCTTGCAATGAACCGTTGCTTTTCGATTCCCGGAGTGATGCCTGAATCGTCGCTCTGTCGACAACTCCGAACCTTACCAGCAGCTCTCCAAGCAAGGGGTCTGTGTAACCTTCGGGCATGGAAATATCGTTAAGCCGGCCGTCGCGAAGCCCGGCTTTCCATGAATGGAGGTTACGGGCGACGCAAAATACACCAGTGGCTTTTTGACCGCTCAGTTCACAGAGGACAACGGCGATTTTTCCGCTGCGGATATATCCAAAGTCGGTTTTCATTCCGTTATCAATGATAGGTATTTCGGGAAATCCGGCAAAAAAAAGAAGAGAAAAGAAATGCTTGAGAAGATGTTTGGAGAAACGGCCGCCACCGACGCGGTCGTGCTACATTTCCTTCAAGTAATCGTTTACCACTTCCGTTACATTTTCATTGAAACCAACCTTGTCATCCGCGATTTCCCTGAGCGCGGTGACGACCGGTTTGTTGTTGCATTGGACAAGTGGAGAGGCTCCTTTGGCCAAAGCCCTGGATCTTTTGGCGGCCAATACAACAAGAGCGAAACGGTTGTGTTCTTGGCGGAGACAATCTTCTACAGTTACACGTGCCACGGTGGTGATCCTCTGTTTTGTGTTCGGAGACCGTTTTTGCGGATCCGAGTTTTGTCAATCAAACCACCGATATATATGGAGGAGTGATGTTTTTGTCAAATGATCTTTTACCCAGCGCGAGCACGGGAATGCTTGCCATGGAAAAAACCTTGGGTTAATAATGGTAAGGAGCAAAAAAGGAAAACTTTACATGTTCGAAAACTCAGCTTAGTAAATGATGCGCATTGGAAAAATTCAAAAGGAGTAAGAGATGAAACAAAGGAATTTATGGATACTTATGGTTGCGGGATGCTTCATTGGAGCAATGCTTGGCGGTTGCAGCGACGATGGGAAAGGGTCGAATGGAAATGGCGATCAATTTCCCTGTAATTACGACGGAGTATGCGATCCGGGAGAAGATCGCTTGTGGTGTCCTGATTGTGAGTTCACCTGCGACCTGAACGTTGGTGAGGAGTACGACTATATAGTATCGGAACTCATTTTACCGAAAAGCGCATCTGATAATATCGGTGTTGACATGACAGGGGACGGAAACATCAACAACAAACTGGGCGCTCTGCTGGGAGTTGTTCCCGCTGGCGAGGCCGACCCGAATGAAATGGTCGCTCAGGCGATACAAGATGGATCAATTATATTGCTCGGACGCCTGGTGGTGTCGGACTGGACAGCGGATGAATCCATGGCGGTCCAGGTTTTTCAGGGAACCAGCGATGCGACCGAGCAGCTTTTTGATGTAGGCAATAATCATGCCTCTATTGCCGAAGGGTTTGACCGCAACCTCCACTTGTGCGGCCAGTTGATACAGGGATACGTGGAGGCAGGGCCGTCTGATTTGACGATCTCGATAGCGTTTGGAGATATTCTTTTGGATCTGCCCCTCAATGCGGCTCAGGTAATTGCTATGGAGCACCCAATGACTCCGGATTCTTGGACGGACGTTATGATCGGCGGCGGATTGAGCAGGGATACAATAAATAACATCGTTATTCCCGAGGTAGTGAAATGGCTGAACGAAGCTACTTTGGAAGATCCGGAAGGCGGCGTAGGCGATTTCGTGATCAATTCTCTTGACGGTGACTGCAGCCCGGTTCCGGAAGGTTGTGAGCATGTTGTTCCCGGCGAAGGCGAATGCGCTGTGTGGGATCCGGCAACCGAACCGGATGGACCCGTATTGACCGAAACCGAGATCAGATGCTCCAATCTCTTTGCCACCGCTCTCAGGCCGGATGTGGACTCCACAGGCGACGGGGTTAGAGATCTTGTATCTCTCGGTGTTATGGTTTCAGCAGTATCGATAACCATTGACAACTGAGATTGATCGGTGCGTTTTTCGATCATGTAGTTGAGACATAGGGCGGCTCTATTCCAGAGCCGCCTTTTTTTTGACCCCGAGAGACACATTCCAAGCGCAACGGTGTAAGATATGCCGGATGTTTTCATATGTCTTTTACAGGGAGTAGTGCAGGGCTTAACCGAGTTTCTTCCCGTAAGCTCGTCAGGTCACCTGGCTTTGCTGGAACAGTTTTTCGGAATGGAACCCCGTCTTTATCTTGCCGCTGCACTTCATTTGGGAACCCTCGGAGCTGTTTTTGTGCACTACAGAAAAGACATCCGGCATGTGGTTGTGGAAAGCTTTTCTTTCTTGGCAGTTGCTGTCGGGCCTAAGCAGGATATCAGAGTCGCATGGAGGGATAAGCAGGGAGCGCGGATGGGAGTATTGATAATAATTGCATGTCTTCCGACTGCCTTGCTGGGATTGGCCATATCCCGGGTGTGGCATGCTTTTGCCGGAAGCCTGCTTTTAGTTTCCCTGGGATTGGTTTTCACCGCGGGGATGCTTTTTGTCATCCGGTTTTTCGCTGGGGAGCAGAAAAAAGAGATTACGTGGCGTTTCGCTCTTTTTATCGGAGCGGCACAGGGTTTGGCAGCGTTTCCGGGAATCTCAAGGTCCGGGACGACCATAGCGGCAGCTTTGTTGTTGGGCATCGACCGAAAAGACAGCGCCCGCTTTTCTTTTTTGATATCCATACCTGCCATTTTGGGTGCTGTTTTATTGGAAGCCGATACCCTTTTAATGATAAGAGGAGCGCACATTCCCGCTGTGGTCCTTGGGACATTGACCGCGGGAGTTGTGGGATACCTGGCACTGAGATTGCTGCTCAGGTGGTTGGACAGTGGGCGGCTGCACCTTTTTTATTACTATGTTTTACCCTTGGGAATCAGCGGTATTGCATGGAGTCTTTTGAGGTGAGAGAGGAGACCCTGCAGATGAATAATAATTATTATGGTGTTGTAATGGCTGGTGGGGGAGGAACCAGGCTTTGGCCGGCTTCCAGGCAGGGAAGACCCAAACAATTGATGGCTCTTGGGACGGGAAAAACCACTTTGCTTCGGGGTGCTGTGGAAAGGGCGGCCGCGTTGGCGGGAGAAAAAAAAATTTTGGTGATAACAGCGAAAGATCAAGCCGAATCAGTCGGCCGGGAACTCCGGGATCTCCACGCAGAGCAAATAATAGTCGAACCGGTTGGGAGGAATACCGCACCGTGTATCGGCTTGGCTGCCGCGTTGCTTTTTTCCGTGAATGAAAACGCGGTAATGGCCGTGTTGCCGGCGGATCATCATGTCAGAGACGAAAAAACTTTTAAAAAAGCAGCCCTCACAGCGCTAAGGCAGGCATCAAAGGGATACATAGTGACATTGGGCATTCGGCCCGACCGGCCCGAGACCGGCTATGGTTACATAGAAATCGGAGAATCCGTCAGCCCGAAGGATGGCGTATATTGGTCTAAAGGGTTTGTGGAAAAACCGGATGTGAAAACAGCAGAAAGGTATTTGAAAGAAGGTAAACATCTTTGGAACAGTGGAATGTTTTTCATGAGCGCGAAGAAGATCTTATCGGAAATGGATCGATTCATGCCTGAATTAGCCGCTGCTCTTTATGGGTTGACCGCGTCTTATAGAGAAGGGCGCGATGTGTTCGAGGGCGAGCTTAAACAAGTGTATCCGAGCTTGGAGGCCGTTTCCATCGACTACGGTGTGATGGAAAAGGTGGACGAGATCCAGGTGATCCCGACTGATCCCGGCTGGAACGATTTGGGTTCCTGGGCAGCGCTTGAGGATATACTGGTCAAAGATGATAAAGGAAACGCAGTGGAAGGAGATGTTCATTTTGTTGGATCGGAGAATTGCATAGCTTATTCGGATGACGGCAGAACGATCGCTCTTTTGGGAGTTGAAGACTTGATAGTTGTATCGTCATCCAACGGCGTGCTTGTTTGTCCCAAACAAAAGGCTCAAGATGTTCGACTGATTGTGGATGCACTTAAAAGTCAAACAGGATCTCGTTGATACCCGGACAAAGTCGGCCCTTAATACAAGTGTTGTTCTGCAAGCTCCCCTGAGATCAATAGACCTTCCAGTCTTCGGAGCGCTCCGGCGAATCCGAACCGGTCTTCTTGGTTTGCAAAAGTGAGATTGACTGCGACAGCGTATCCCTTGTCGTCTTCTATATTCCTTACCACCCATCCCTGAACCTTGAACGCGCCGATTTTTTTCGGAAAAACGATCTCCAAGGAAAGCTGGGTTGACTTTGCTATCTTTTCGGCGCAACTCAGGCAAAGTCCGTTTTCGGAAACGTCCCTTGTGAAATTCATGCGCCGTCGCCCTTCCTTCGTGGAATAGGTTGTTTGCAATCGAACCGGAAGGCGTCTGCTTCCTTGCCTTTGGTCCAGCAATCCACCTCGGGCGAAGCCGCTCATGAATTGCGCCTTGGGTAGATCGCCGTCGTATATTTGTATGCCCGCTCCGGGCTTCATCCTCAAATCAGCGGAAGGCTTGGATCTTTGCCAGATTACAACACCTTGTAAGAAGAGCCTCGGACCCCCTGTAAAACTGATGTCCAGAATCACGGTCGTACCTGCGGGCGGCGGCGTCGAAGTGGCGCAAAACACGACCGCTCTTTGTTCATCCGCCGTGTATATGTCATACCACTTGCGGCGGTCTTCAAGTTTTATGGTGAGGCGTTGCATTTGTTCCCCTGTGCGGCTTTCTTTGGTCATGTCAGCTCGTCAGGCCGGTCACCCGGTACCTGCCTTCCACTTTTTCAAGGATGACGATTAATCCACCTTTATTCAGGCGGCCCAGTACAAAAATGGAGTTTTTTATTCTGAGTGATGCCATTCTATCAGGCGGAGGGCCGAATCGCGCGAGCATTTCATTGTGATCCATACCGATCACTTTTATGAAACGGGTTTCCCTGGGTATCCGTGAAAACATTTCTTCCAGCCGCGAAAAGATGTTCTTTGCGCCTTTTACAATTTTTCCGTCAAAAGAGACCCTGTCTGCACAGAGAGGAAGTCCGCTTTTCGCATCCCTGTCGGCTACGGCTCTCAGAAAAGCCTTGCCGACCAAGACTCCGACAATGTCGGGTTCGCCATGTTCGGCCCTATGGGCGCTGTTTGACAGCAGCAGGGCCAGCAAAAAAACACTCATGCAGGTTCCTTTATTTCATCTCTAAGCTTTTCTTTCATTTTCTCCAATTCCTCGTCAAGATCCAGATCATCTTCCTTCTTGGAGAGAATATTTCCCGAAGCAACCTCTCCGGTTCGAGCCATTTCAGCCTTTAGTTCCTCGAGCATGAGATCCGCGGATTTCTCTTTTTCCATTTCGTGAAACCTGTTTTCAAGTGCGTCGGCTTCATTCATCGCCGCGGTCAACTCGTAGGAAGCTTCCGCTTCAGCGGACATTTGTTCAATACGGTCCTCCATTCGTGCGTAAGTGTTGAATGAACCGCTGTCGGTAAGTGCGCTCATGGTTTTTTGAATGCTTTTTTGCGCTTCCGCTCTTTTCTTTTTTGCAATGAGAAGATTTTTTTTCCTCTTTGCTTCTTCGATTTTCCTGTTAAGTGTTCTGAGAGCATCTTTTAGATTCTCTGCGGCCGTTTTTTGCGACAGCCACTGCTCCTTGAATTCCAAGGCCAATTCCATGTCTTCGCTTCTTCGCAGTAAGGCTTGTTTTGCCAAGTCGTCGTCACCTGCTTTTACCGCGAACATCGCCTTTTTGTTCCATTTCTCGGCCTTGTTTTTCGATTCTTCATATTGTTTTTTTAAACGCTTCTCATCAGCAATGGCAAGAGCGACCTCTTTTTTGGCCAATGTGAACTGATCTCTCATATCTTCAAGAATCTGGGTGAGCATTTTTTCGGGATCCTCGGCGTTTGAGATCATGTCATTGATGTTGGATTTGAGTATCACCTTGAGTCTTGCAAAAAATCCCATCTTTTACCTCGCTTCCGTTGAGACGGCGCCTGATTTGGACATTCTTGCAATCATCCCGTATTGAGTTGCGACCGCCATGATCAGGGCTTCGACAGCCTCCTGAAATTGAGAGAAATCAAGGTGTTCCAGTGACAAGGTTTCCACCAAAACAATCTCATTGTCTTCCAGGCCGTACGCTCCATAAAGCAACTCGCTTGCATTGAGTTCCAAAAGTAGGCGAAGCAGGCCGCATACATCCTTGGATGAATCGAGTTCCAGGATCTTTATTCTCATTACCAGGATAGGACCGGACAAGGTTATGGCTATGGAGATGGATTCTTTTTGATCCTGTATCACCCACATGCCTTCTCCCAGCTCGGAGTATGGAAGCTCCAGCTTCAAGATGAAGCCTTCCAGATCTTCTGCGGTTATCATGTTTCTCCTCCGCTTCTGTGTTTTAGTCGGATTCGGAAAGTTTTTTCCGGCCGCGTCAACCCGGTTTTATGACAGTTTATATACAATGACCGGAACATGCAATTTACGACATGCCGGGATAAGGTTCAATAACGATGATTGTCTTGCAATTGAAACCTGATCCTGACCCTTGACCCTGTTTCAATCTTGTTGTACGCCGATGCTCCGTGACAAAAGAGATTACAAATACGCTTTCCGTGTTGCCGAGGCATCTTGCCATTGTGATGGATGGGAATGGGCGATGGGCACAGAAGCGGGGATTGCCGAGGGTCGAGGGACATCGCAGAGGCGCGAAGGTCGTGCAGACCATTACTCGCGCATGCAGACGTCTGTCCATGGAGGCGCTGACGCTTTATGCCTTTTCCCAACAAAACTGGAACCGTCCGCCGGAAGAAGTTCGGGCGCTGATGGATCTTCTGAAACAGTATATCCGGGATGAACGGGAGGAGATCCTGGAAAACGGCATAAGGCTGAGTGCGATCGGGGATTTAACCAAGCTACCGTCATGGGTGAGAGAACCCCTGCTTGAACTCATCGACGAATCATCAAAAAACAGGGATATGGATTTGTGCCTTGCCTTGTCGTATGGGGGCCGAGAGGAAATACTTAGGGCGGTGAAGACTATTGTGGAGAAAGCGTGCAGGGGCGAAGTTGCCGGAGTGGATGTTTCACCGGATTTGATGGAGGCTCATCTATGGACGGCTCATTTGCCGCCGCTTGATTTTGTTATCAGAACCAGTGGCGAAAAGAGACTTTCCAATTTTTTGCTCTGGCAAGCTGCCTTTGCAGAGTACTATTTCACTGATACTTTTTGGCCGGATTTTGAGGAAGCCGAATTGATGGAGGCGCTTCGTAGCTTTTCCGAGCGAGAGCGCCGGTACGGTCTTACAAGTGAGCAGATAAAAAGCATCGGAGCGCCCGGAGTTGACTGAAGGGAAAACCGGAATGGGAAATCTGACAGCAAGGGTTTTGACTTCCGTGGTCGTTATTCCCGTTTTGTTGTTTTTTGTTTTCTGGAGACACACAGAGGGTTGGTGGGGAATTGTTTTTACAGCGAGCGCATTGGGAGGGTGGGAGCTGTCGGTAATGACCCTCGGAAAATCAAAGATCCATGATAACATCATGGCTCTTTTTTCCTCTTTGTCATTGGGTTCCGCTGTTTATTGGTTTTCGGGTTCACATCCTGAGCGTGTGACCATCACGATGGTCGGGCTTTTGATTTTCCTGTTTCTTTATTGCCTTTATACAACGAAAACCTCGAAAGACGCGGGCGCGCGCATATCCGGTCTTTTTGTTACCACTTTTTACGCCGGTCTTTTATTTCCTTTTGTTGGTCTTTTGAGGCTTTTGCCCAATGGATCATGGTGGGTTATTCTTGCGTTGGCAGCGACCTGGCTTGGAGATACCGGAGCTTATTTTGCGGGGAGGTTTTTGGGGAAACACAAACTTTTCCCCGAAGTAAGTCCCAAAAAAACCTGGGAAGGGGCCGTGGGAGGTATGCTTTCTACCATGGCTGCAGTTATGGTCGTCAAAATCTTTTTTTTGCATGACATTGGATACTTGGAGGCGGTTTTATTGGGAACGGCCGCTTCTGTATTCGGTCAATCGGGGGATTTGTGTGAATCGTTGTTGAAACGAAGTTATGGAGTGAAAGATTCGGGCGGGATTTTGCCCGGGCACGGCGGTATAATGGATCGTGTGGATGCGCTGGTATTTGTATCTCCTCTTGTGTACCTCTTCGCTGTCTTTGTTGTCTATTCCTGATGGTTGAAGGAGACGGACCGGGGAGATCTCATGTCTGGATATAAAAACCTCGCACTGATAGGTTCAACCGGGTCCTTGGGCAAAAAAGTGTTTGAGCGGGCCGTACAAACAGGACGCCGTATTACGGCTATTGCGGCCGAAAGAAATGTGGGGGAGTTGCTGAGACAGGCCGCGAAAGCACGTCCATTGATAGTAGCCATTGGCAAGGAAGAAAAAGCGGAAGAACTTAAAAGGGGACTTTGCCGGATGTTTCCTAAAGGCGAAAGGCCGGAGGTTTACAGTGAAAAAGAAGGTTTGTGTCATATTGTTGAAACCTGCGATGAACTTGCAGTGACAACATGCGGCCTTGCGGGAATACAAGCATGTGAAACCGCCTTGATGAAGGGACGGCGGATTTTACTGGGTTCAAAAGAAATAGCCGTTGTGGGAGGTTCAGCCCTTCGCCGGCCGGCTGAAGATGAGATGGGAAATATAGTACCTCTGGACAGCGAATTGACGGCTGTTGTTCAATTGTTGAAGGGTCGGCGTGTTGATGATATTCACCGGATCACATTGTGTGCTTCCGGAGGGCCGTTCCTGGGTAAAAAAGCTTGTGACCTCGAAGAGGTAAGCGTAGCCGATACCCTCAATCACCCCGTATGGTCCATGGGTAAAAAAGTAAGCGTAGATTCAGCGACTCTGTTTAACAAGGCTATGGAAATAATGGCAGCGGAAAGACTTCTGGGAATTCCCATGAGTAAACTTGGAGCCGTGATTCATCCTGAATGTCGAGTGCATGCTTTTCTTGAAACAAACGATGGAGCGATTCTTTTTCAATCCGCTCCGGCCGACATGGCATGGGCGGTGGGTTACGCACTTGAAGAGCCGTTTCCTGAAAGACTGAAGTCCCAAAGAAATTCGCTGGAGTCATCTTTTGATTCTTTCCGCCGGTTGACTTTTTTAAGCATTGAAAAGGGTTCTTTTTCTTCAATAGATCTCGCATGGAGAGCATTGGACGCCGGGGGAGGGGTTCCTGCTTTCTTGGCTGGAGCGGACTCTGCTCTTGTAAAAGAGTATCTTAACGGTGGGTTGAGTTTTTTAGATATTACAAAAGGACTCAACGATTTGTTTCTGCGGGCCGAAGGTGAAAAAAAGTGGGATTCCAAAAATCTCTCCGCAATGATCTCTGCTTGGGAAAAAGGCGGTCTGGAAGCAGTGAATTGGATAAAAGAACGCGGAAAACAATCTTTGAACACTTGTAAGTGACTGTAAATATTACAGAATGCAGAAAAACACTTTTAAGTCTGTTCTCGCCGGTTTTCGGAATATTTGGGGTTGATTCCTGGGGCCGAAAAAAGTAGTCTTTTCCCATCCGGTCAAAATGCCGGTATTTCAAGTAGATAGAGAGTCTTGTGTCCGTTGGCGGGAGGAAAGGACATGGACGATAGCAAAAACATGGATTCATCCCGGCGGGGATTTTTGTCCTCAGGATTGCTGTTGGGTTTTGTGGGCATTGCAGCGGTGGCTGGAGTCTGTTTGTGCGGGCTTGGAGCTTGCCGTAGAAGTGACGCCAAAACACCGGTGATATCAAGGCAATACATAGAAATTGCATCAGGAAGAGTGAGTGTTGATGTGGAAAAGGTGGAATCGTTGAGCCGGGTAGGTGGTTCTGCAAAGGTGGTTCACCCTGATTTGGATGATCAGATTCTTTTGATCCGTGTGGATAAACACGGTTTTGTTGCTGTTTCCAACCGATGCACCCACCGGGGAGGAGAGATCATATATATTCGCAAGGAAAACCGGCTTGTTTGCACAAGCTATGGGCGTTCTGTTTTCCTGCTCAGTGGGAGCGTCGTAAAAGGGCCGGCTTCAAATGCACTGAAAACCTATCGATTGGTGATCATCGAAGGTAAGCTTGAGATTCTTACCTGAACGGGCAATGTTTTCGGGAGATAAGAAACGTGGGTTGGCAAGAACGGCCTGATGCCGCGGCGCGGCATTTTCGGGTTTGAAGAGTTCTGGTGTTTCTTTGGATCCGAGTCGACTCGTCGAATATTTGTTCCACAGCATGGGCTTTTTTTTGTAAGGGGATCTCCTGATCATTCCGGCCTTGGTCTACGGCAAGTCGCTGATTCCTGCAACACCCACCGGTTTATTCCGTGAAGCGGCTTGTTTTGCCGAAATGTTAGAAAAAATTCGTTTGCAGTGTGGACCGAAGTCGATATTGAAGCAGCATCGCTTTAGGCGAGGTTTTCTGTCACCCTGAAACAGGTGAGGTGATTTTTTAGCGAAATAGAAAAAACTGAAAAAACCAGAAAAAATAGTGAAATATGCTTTGATTTCAAATAAATGATAAGAAGCCAATAATTAATCGACAAATAAAAACTAAACCAGTTTAGAATAGATCTCATAATACAAGTTTTTTCGGCGATCCCGAACCTTTTCAATCTTGATCTCGGGTTTTTCTGTGGTATCCTCCCGCCGAGGCGCGGGAGTGCTTAAAAGAAAGGAGTTCGGTATGGCAATCGCGAAAGCGGTAGAAAACAACATGGAAAAAGCTTCATGGATACGCAGAATGTTCGAATACGGTCATGAGATGAAGAAGAAATACGGGGAGAAGAACGTTTTTGACCTGACTCTGGGCAACCCTATGGTTGAACCGCCGCCAGCTTTCAAGAAAAGATTGGTCGAAGCAGTCGCATCAGACGAAAAGGGCATGCACAGGTATATGCCGAACACCGGATACGAAACAACAAGGAAGGCGGTTGCTGAAAGCCTGGATGGAGATTGGTCAATAGGTCTTGAATCGAGACACGTGATAATGACAGTCGGCGCTGCAGGGGCATTGAATGTAGCGGTTAAAGCCCTCGTTGATCCGGAAGATGAGATCATGATAATGGCGCCATATTTTCCTGAGTATCGATTCTATGCGAATAATCACAGGGCCAAAGAAAGAATAATCGAGACAACAAGCGATTTCCAGTTAGACATAGATGAAATAAAGAACAATTTAAATAGTAGAACAAAGATAATCATATTGAACTCACCGAACAATCCGACAGGTGTTATATATCCCAAAAAGGCGTATGAAGACTTAGCGCAGTGTTTAGATGAACACGAAAAGGAAACCGGGAGAGCCGTATACATTATTTCCGACGAACCCTACAGAAAAATAGTTTATGGAAACAAAAGGGCGCCGAGTCCGATGGAAGTGTGCCGAAATACGATATTGTGCACTTCACATTCCAAGGATCTTGGTATTCCGGGAGAGCGCATAGGATACGCTGTGGTGAGACCGGGTTGCAAAGAAGAAGAAAAACTGTTCAACGCGATGGCTTTTTGTAATCGTACCTTGGGTTTTGTAAACGCACCGGCATTGATGCAGAAGGTAGTCGAGGGATTGCAAAATGATTCAATCGATATGGAAATATACAGAAGAAAGAAAGATCGACTCCTAAGGGCATTGGAAAAGGCCAAAATCAGGTGCAGTCAACCTCAAGGGGCTTTTTATCTTTTTCCGGAATCACCGGAAGAAGATGACAAAGAATTTGTAAAGAAACTTGCCGCCAGGCGGGTTCTTGCAGTGCCGGGATCGGGTTTCGGGCGGCCGGGTTATTTCCGGTTATCTTTTTGTTGTGACGATCACACGGTGGAAGGTGCCGCACAGGTGTTGGAAACCCTCTGATCCAGTGATCTGGAGATTGGTTTTAATAAGGCGCAAAAAAGCACTTGGAAGGTGACTCGAGGAAAGAGCGGTTTTTTGGCGGGAAAGCTGAGATGTTCTTGATGTGCCAGTCTTGTTGATGTACGCTATGGATCCAATGACTAAAGAAATCAGACATTTGTTCGAATCTTTCGAATTGTTTGAAGACGAGAAACTGATGAAAGGGTTCATTCGGGTGGCTACGCTGACGCTCGACAGGGCCGACAAGATACTCAATTCTCCTGACTATGGTTTTGATCAGCCGTTTGACGCCCGTTTCGGAAAAATGATGGTAAAAACCGGGGCACATTTGCTGGGAGCTTTTGGAGAGGTGGTTTACGGGTTTATTCATGGGGAAGAAATAGACGTATTGCTTGCAAGCGTAGAAGAGTCGGGTCCTCCGCCTGACGGGCGTGAAATTATATGCAGGTTTTCTTCGGAATCATCAGGCAAAATGACTTTGATGCTTGGTGAACCCGTTTCATTCGGGGTCAAGTTGTATGAATTCCCAGCTCCCGATGTGGTAAAAAAGTTTTTTGTATGGAGGCAAAAAACAAAAAAGAGTGAAGCGCTGGACAGGTATGTCAAAGTTGCGCTTTTAGCAAATGGTACGGATCTGGAGCGTATTTCGGAAAAGATTCAAAATCTCGGAGATCACGAAAAGATAGAGGTTTTAAGACAGCAGGATATTTCTTTTTCCGAGGTTCCGGGTTGGCAGACAAGGGGGGTGGGTTTGTATTGGCAAGCCGGTGTGGATGATTCGGAGCCGAGCTTGATGGTTGAGTTGAAACTTCCGGCTGAAAATGATTTTGATAAATATCTCGGCCGATTTCTTTAACGCAGACTGAAAACCTAGATTAATCCATGGGGGAAACTTCGATAATCGGATTTTCAAGCCGGATGCCGTCATGGGTAGAGAATGATTCAGGAAATACGAGAGAAAGGGTTCGGCTTAGATCTGCATTTCCCCTGGGGTAAATGATCAGCATGTTTTTTGTAGGATTGTATCTCATTGAAACAGAACCGGTCATTTGATTTTGTTTCCAAGTGATTTCCGCTTTCCTGATGCTCTCAAGATCCGGTTCTCTGGAAAAGTATACCCGGATCTCCCCATGGTGGCTTGAGGAAAAAGCCCTTCTTATCTTCAGAGCCGGGTTTGTGGAAAAATGAAAACAATCGCCGCTTTGAAAGGGATCCAGAAATTCAAGATCCGGATCCACGCGATAAGAATTGAAGCTTATTCCACTGGCTGTGCGAAAAGATGACTGCAGGCATATAAAAAAATTCTCGTCATTAGGAAACGCGTTTTCTGGAACAAAGGTTATCAATGTTCGGGTGGAATCCGTGATTGTTTCACCTTGGATAACTTCGCCTGAAGCTGTTTTGACGACAAGGCCATTGTTTTTTTCCAACGAAAAAGAATCAACAGGTAGATTTGTTCTCACGGTGATGGAGGTCTCGGTATCCACTGCGGAACTTCCATGGGAGGGAAAAACATCCTCGATTATGCCTTCCCCGGAGTCGAAAGAGCATCCCGTTATTTTGATAGTAAGCAGAACAATCAACGTGCAGAATATGGAGTTTTTGATCTTCATTGGTTTCATCCTCCGGCGTATCCTGGTTTTTGCAATCAACGTGCCACGGAAGAGACTGTACTGTGTTTCGCTGTTTGGGCGCCGCCGGTTTGCGGCTTTTAGGAGGAAAAAAGTCGTCGGGCTAGAAAAGCCGCGCTCCAAAACAACCGCAAACTGGATAGACATGACATTTGTGTCGTGTTTTTTAGTTGAAGATGTTTTTTGGCGCGGACGCAGTTGATGAGACTTGCCTAACCTGCCACATTCGATCATATATGGATTGCCATGCATGAACTATCCATTGCGCAGTCGATTGTAGATCTGGCTTCCGATGAAGCGGCCAAAGCTGAGGCCCAGAGAGTAGTTTCCATTCGTTTGAGATTGGGATTGTTGTCGGGGGTGGTCAGGGAATCGCTTGAGTTTTGTTTTCCAATTGCCTGTGAAGGGACGTGTTGTCAAGGCGCTGAACTGGTGATCGAAATGGAACCTGCAAAGTTGCATTGCCCAAAATGTGAAGACGCTTTCGACGTTGATTGTTTTGTCCTGGCGTGCCCAAATTGCGGCTTTTTTCCGGCGACACTTTTGGAAGGAGGGGAACTCAAGGTGGTATCGCTTGATGTTGAATGAAACAATATAACACCAAAACGTCTGGAGGATAATTTCAGACGGAGAGACATTTTGAAGGAGAAGATGATGTGTGAAACTTGTGGATGCGGTGCCAACTCGGATCATGCCGGACATCATGATCATCAAAACACCGGTCGTTTGCGCGAAATCAAAATAAACCAGGATGTAATGCACAAGAACAATGCTTATGCCGAGCAAAACCGCAAAGCACTTTCGGAAAAGCGAGGGTATGCAATCAACATGATAAGTTCTCCCGGATCCGGGAAAACTTCTCTTTTGGTGGAAACCTTGATTCGGTTGAAGGGGGGGAGGCCGCTTGCCGTCGTGGAGGGAGATTTACAGACGGACAACGATGCGAAAAAAATACGCAGGACCGGGGTGCCGGTATATCAGATAAATACTGAAAACGCCTGTCATTTGGATGCTCACATGGTGGGCCATGCTTATGAACACCTTGATTTGCAAGATGATAGTCTCGTCTTTGTGGAAAACGTCGGAAACTTGGTTTGTCCGGCGACGTATGATTTGGGTGAAAATAGAACGGTTGTACTTTTAAGTGTCACTGAGGGAGATGACAAACCTGCAAAATACCCGGTGGCTTTTGTGAATGCCCAGGTGCTTGTAATAACGAAAATGGATTTGTTGCCGCATGTGGATTTTTCGTTGGATGAGTGTTGTAAACTGGCTAAAGCAGTAAACCCTGGGCTTGAGATTTTCACACTTTCTTCCAAGACAGGGGACGGAATGAAGGAGTGGTGTTCTTGGCTTCGGAAATTGCCGGAAGCATGATCAAGAGAAAGCGCTATGTTGTTCAGGGGACGGTTCAGGGTATCGGGTTTCGTCCATTTGTCTATCGCCTGGCTGCAAGACATGGAATGGTTGGTTTTGTAGCGAATGATTCGGTGGGCGCGGAGATTCAGATCCAGGGAAGGGAGGAAGCTCTGGATCTTTTTGAGAATGATTTTGATAGAGAATTGCCGCCGTTGGCGGTTGTCAAAGATATACAAATATCCGATGTTGCAGTGATTGAAGGAGAAAAAACTTTTGGGATAAGAGCCAGCCGCAGCGCAAGCGACAAGTTGGCTTTTATCACTCCGGACGCGCATGTTTGCAAGGATTGCCTGCAAGAATTGTACGATCCGAATGATCGGCGATATCTTTATCCCTTTATAAATTGCACAAATTGCGGACCCAGATTTACAATAATAAAATCAGTTCCTTACGATCGTCCATATACTACAATGGCCAGATTTCCATTGTGTAATGCTTGTGAACGCGAGTATGTCGATCCCTTGGATAGAAGGTTTCACGCTCAGCCGGTGGCGTGTCCCGATTGTGGGCCAAAAGTTTGGTTGGCCGATGAAAAGGGTATGGATTTAAATGTTGTGGATCCCATAAAGGAAGCAGCCCGCTGGTTGATTCAGGGACGGATACTGGGGGTGAAGGGTTTAGGGGGATTTCATCTGGCCGTTGATGGTTCAAGCGAAGAAGGGGTGAGGAAACTTCGTGAAAGGAAATGGCGCGAAGATAAGCCCCTTGCATTGATGGTAAGGGACGTGGAAACAGCGCGTTCAGTAGCTGACTTGTCTCCGGAGATGGAAGGGATTCTGACGTCAACGGCCAGGCCAATCTTGTTGGCCCCCGCCAGATCGGGAGCCGAGATTGCACAATCGGTTGCACCCGGGACAGCAGAGTTCGGCATTATGCTCCCTTATACGCCGCTACACCACTTATTGATGGATTCAGCGGTTCCTGCGCTTGTAATGACATCAGGCAATCCTTCTGCTGAACCGCTTGCACACGAAAACGATATTGCAGTCGCCAGGCTGAAGGGAATTGCAGACGGATTTCTTCTCCACGATCGGGATATTCAAAATCCATGTGATGATTCCGTTGTGCGTTGGATGAAAGGCAGGAAAAGAGTGATTCGGCGGGCAAGGGGTTATGCACCTATGCCGCACTCGCCGGAAAAATTTACCGTGAAAGAGAATGTTATTGCCTTGGGACCTGAACTAAAGAATACGATAACCGTCACCAGGAAGGATCAGCTCGTTTTATCCCAGCACCTGGGTGATTTGACAAACAAGCAAGCGATTTCCGCGTTTGAAGGTGCGGTGGATCGAATTATGGACTTGTTGGGGGTCAATCCTGAAATAGTAGTTTGTGATGCACATCCGCAATATTTTTCAACCAGGTTTGCGCAAACCCGATTCGCCCATCTTCCCGTGGTCAGGGTTCAGCATCATCATGCCCACATGGCTGCTGTTATGATAGAATATGATTTGGATCCCTGCGCCCGCGTCGTGGCGGCGGTCTGGGACGGCACGGGTTACGGGCTCGACGGTACCACATGGGGCGGAGAGTTTTTCGTCGGTGGATACAAGGATTTCAAGAGAGTTGCACATACAAGACCATTGCCGCTTCCAGGGGGCGACTCTGCGACTAAGCACCCTTGGAGAATTGCGTTGTCCGTTTTTCACGAACTCGGGGTAGATCCGAAAGGCGCTCAATGGCTCGCAAGACAGCCTGTCGAGGATGTGAATCTCTTGCGGTCCATGCTGAAAAGGCGTTTGCGTTGCCCTTTAAGCGGAGGAGGGGGTAGGCTCTTTGACGCGGCAGCCGCGGTTTTGGATTTCAATCCGAGCGCTACAGATGAGATAACTTATGAAGCACAGGCTGCGATCGAAATGGAAGCGCTCTGTTGCAATGGGCCGCTTACTGAAAAAAAAGACATTCTTCCTTTTGATTACGATGGTCGGAACTTGGATTTGTTTCCAGCGATAGTAGGTCTGTTAAAAGGGAAGGCCGCGGGTGTTCCGGTCGAAACATTGGCAGCGCGGTTTATTGACACGGCGGCCTGGGCTTGCGCCCGAGTTTGTTGCGATATTTGCGAAAAAGAGAGTTGCTCCACTTTGGTGCTTTCCGGCGGCTGTTTTCTAAACGTCCGTTTTGCCGAGATCGTGGAAGACATTTGTGAGAAAAGAGGATTAACGGTTTTGGCGCCGGCCGACTTTCCTGTAAATGATGGAGCGGTTTCCCTGGGGCAGGCCGCGGTGGCTTTGGCGAGACGTCTTTAAATACTACAACAAATTGAGTTTATCGAACTGGGTCAACTCCCATAATCTCTTGTAGCGTTCATAAACATCGTTCAGGGTGACAACCTTAAGTCCATCGAGGCTGAAATCCTCGACAGCAAAACTGGCCAGCGCTGTTCCGCAGGCCATGGCCTGCTTCAAATCTTCCAGCGTGGGATGTTTTGATCCTTTTCGAGCCAGGTAGCCCATCAAGCCGGCTGCAAAAGTATCCCCTGCACCCGTAGGATCTACTACAGTACGGACCGGATAAGCGGGAAGGTGAAAACAGTGTGTTCGATGGAATAGTGTGGCACCGTGTTCTCCGCGTTTGACAACGAGAATTTCGGGACCTTGTTGAAGAACGTTTTGAGCTCCTTCAATGATCGATGATCCACCACCCAAAAGCCGAACTTCTTCATCGTTTATGATCAAAAGATCCAGTTTTTTTATCAAACGCTGTAGCTCCCCCAATGCTCCGTCAATCCAGAAATTCATGGTGTCTGCTGCGACAAAAGCCCCGCCATCCAGGTTTTCCAGTACGCCAAGCTGTAATGAAGGGTGGATGTTGGCAAGGAAGACATGGGAGACGGATCGATAATCAGGGGGAAGTTTAGGTGAAAACTCGGCGAAAACATTGAGGTCTGTCTTAAGGGAAACTCGGGAAGAAAAGTCCACTGAGTATCGGCCGGACCAGCGAAAAGTTTTTCCCTCTGCGCGTTCCAAGCCCTTCAGATCAATTCCTTTGGAACGGAAAAGCTCAATGTTTTTTTGGGGGAAATCCTCACCAACGACTGCAACGAGTTTTACATCTGAAAAAATCGAAGCTCCCACGGAGAAAAAAGAGGCGGAGCCTCCAAGAACTTTTTTTTTGGTCCATTTTGCTGTTTCGACATCATCCAGCGCAACGCTTCCGACTACAAGCAGGCCCATTTACTTCTCCTCTTTTTCTTCTGTTTGGATTTCCGCCTCTGATATGCGTTTCTTGATGGCCTCTCCATCAGGATGATCGGGATTGATTTCCAGACCTTTGCGATAATGCTTGGCCGCGCTTTTCCTTTTTCCCATTTCCCAAAGGGTTGTGGCAAGGTTGATTCGCGGCACCCACCAATTCTTCTTCAAGCTGACGGCTTTGGAAAACATTTCAACCTCTTCCTGCCTGAAAGACTCATCTCCGGTTTCGTGGTACTTGTAGCGAAGCGCCATGCCTAGATAATTGTGAGCCTCCGCTGATTCAGGTTGATTGCGGCAGGCTGCTCGATACTCTTCTAGAGCCTTATCAAAATCGCCCATGCGAAAAGCGGAAAGACCTTTTTCCATGTGGTTTTTTGCGGATTCGGCCTTGTCTTCACCGCGACAGGAGAAAAAAAACGCCAGTGCCGACATCCATAATATGATTTTCCAGCGGGACGCCGAGCCCAAACGGTCTGCTGCGTGAAAACCCGTCATGAAAGATACTTGTCCACGATGATTGAGAGGTTTTTTCTTAGATCCGGATCGATTCTGTCCGGATGTGTCATTATGGCGGTTTTCAGACTTGAGGTGCAAGTGCAGTCGAAACCGGGATTTTCCTCGAGAAGAGCAGCGAGAGTGGATATGGTGGCTTTGGCTTTTTGAGAGTTCTGTTTCAAGGTTTGCAGTACCGAACCCACTGTCACATCTTCTTCTTCTTCATGCCAGCAATCGTAATCCGTAACAAGCGCCAGAGTGGAGAAGCACAGTTCAGCTTCCCTTGCAAGAGCGGCTTCAGGGAGATTGGTCATTCCGATTACATCCACACCCCATGAACGGAAGATCTGGGATTCTGCGCGGGTGGAAAACCGAGGACCTTCAATACAAAGGTAAGTTCCTCTGGGATGAACAGTCACACCTGGTCCGCGGGCTGCTTTGATTGTCAACGATGAAAGTTCTTTGCATACAGGGTCACCAAAACCTACATGGGCTGCAAGTCCGTTGCCGAAAAAAGATGAAATCCGATTTCTTGTTCTATCAAAGAACTGATCCACCACAACCAGGTCTCCGGGCTTTATTTCTTCTTTCATGCTTCCCACTGCGGAGATGGAAAGAAGCCGGCTGATACCAAGGGATTTCATTGCATAAATATTGGCTCGGTAATTGATTTCGTGTGGTATCCGATGGTGTCCTCTTCCGTGACGTGTAAGAAAAGCCAGGCGCGTGCTTTTGAGTCGTCCTATGATAATGGAGTCCGACGGGTCACCAAAAGGAGTTTTTACAGCTTTTTCTTCCTCGATTTCAAAACCGTCCAGTTCGTATATCCCTGTTCCGCCGATGACGCCGAGGGAAATCGGATGCTTTGAACACATGTTGTCCATCTCCGTTAATAAAAGAGGTTTTTTTATTTTGAGCCCGGGTGTCTCTGGAAAGTGATTTCCGAATGAACACGGGTTTCAGCCGGCTTTTGTTTTTGCCGGTCTGACTCCCCCTAGCACAGATCCGCTTGATTTTTCAAGCCGGATTCGCAGGGGGCATCTCCTTATTCGCGCGGCTGTTAAAACCGCCTTGTTTTTCCTGGACGGGGTCTGAAAAAAAAGTTAATAATGCCGAATCGTTGTCAATATTTGGTTCAAAATCCGCTCACCGGTATAGGATTCGGTGTGTTACGGAGCGACGTGGAATTCAAGATAAAGGGAAAAACGGATATCGGTTCCATGAGAGAGGAGAACCAGGACTCGCTTGGAGAGGTGGCTTTGGATGGAGGAGTTTTTCTCACCGTGGCTGATGGCATGGGCGGCTATGCAGGAGGAAGCCTTGCATCCAAAACAGCCGTTCAGGCACTGATGGAGTGGGTTACAAAGAACTGGAAAGGCAAGGATACCGATGTCAAGGAGCTTTTGCGGGATGCCGTATCTGATGCCAACAGGGCAGTAAGGGATAAAGCGCTTGGGGACGAAGAACTCAGGGATATGGGCACCACCTGTGTTTGTTTGCTTGTAAAGGGTGAAGAGTTTTATGTGGCTCATGTGGGAGATAGCCGCGCCTACCTAATGAGAGACGGCACTTTTTCCCTCTTGACGGAAGATCATACTGTTATTCAACAGCTTATTTCCAAGGGAAAGGTGGGTCCCCTTGAGGCGTCATACCATCCAAGCGCGGGAATTTTGATGAGGTGCCTGGGCCAACTCGACGAAGTCCTCCCGGACTTATGGGGACCTGAGCCTTTGAAACAAGGTGATCTTGTATTGCTTTGTTCGGATGGACTTACAGGAATGGTTTATGAAGATGAAATAGCGCACCAATTCATCGATGAAGGCGTTGAGGACGCTGTTGACAGCTTGATAAGAATGGCAAACGAAGCCGGTGGCTTTGACAACATTACAGTACAAGTTTTACAGGTCGGTGAATTGCCGGTAGAAGCGCGCTCGTGGAAATTGATAGTAGATTCTCCGGAAGGGCTGGCGCTTGCCTCGGCTGAGGGCAGGCTGCCTGCAAACCTCGACCAGGGAAGGTTGAGGCATACGATCTCCATGGCCGCCGTGGAAGACCTGGATTTGTCGGAACCCACAGTTCCGGTGATAGAAGAAGCGCAACCCTGGAAACCGGAAAAAGAACGGATGAAGCGTTTGTTGTTGGTCGCTGCCGTTGCCGGTCTTTTGTTGGGTGCGGGGATCATGTTTTTGCTTTGCGGATCCGGCACTTGAATCAGGTGTAAAGAACCAGGCCCGATCTTGTGTCGGGGCAGCAGCACAACTAGTTTAAGCTGTTGTCGAAAGGACTCTGTTTGACAAGCTCTTTACTCGAGACCGTAGTTGGGCGCTTCTTTTGTGATAATCACATCGTGGACATGGCTTTCTCGCAGACCTTGAGGCGTAAGGCGGACGAATCGGACGTTGTTTCTGAGATCTTCAAGGTTTTTGCATCCCGTGTATCCCATGCCTGATTTTACCCCTCCGACGAGTTGGGTGATGCTTTGCGACAAGCTTCCGCGATATGGAACCCGCCCTTCAATGCCTTCCGGAACCAGTTTGCGCGTGTCTTTTCCTTCCTGTCCATAACGGTCGCTGCTTCCGGCTTTCATAGCGCCTATGGATCCCATTCCGCGATAAACCTTGTATGATCGACCTTGGTAAAGAATGACTTCTCCTGGAGCTTCATCCGTGCCGGCGAACAAGCTGCCCACCATTACTGAGTGAGCGCCGGCCGCCAATGCTTTTACAACATCACCACTGTAACGGATTCCTCCGTCCGCGATGAGCGGGATATTTGTTTTCGAGGAAACTTCGGAACAGTTCATAACAGCGGTCATTTGAGGCACCCCAACACCTGCGACTATCCTGGTGGTGCAGATGGATCCCGGACCTACTCCTACCTTGACACCATCGGCTCCAGAGTCTGCAAGGAAACGAAATCCTTCCGGAGTCGCCACGTTCCCGGCAATGACCTGCATGTCCGGATAAGCTTTTTTAATCCTTTTTACGGAATCTCCGACTCTCTTGGAATGGCCATGCGCTGTATCGACAACCAGGACATCCACACCGGCGTCGACCAAAAGATCCATTCTTTCTTCAAGATCGGCGCCCACTCCCAGAGCAGCGCCCACACGTAGCCTGCCCAAGGAATCTTTCACTGCTTTTGGGTGAGCATGGGCTTTTTCAATGTCTTTGATGGTAATCAGGCCGACGAGTTTGTCGTTTTCATCAACAACAAGAAGTTTTTCGATTCGGTTCTTGTGCAAAAGACGTTTAGACTCTTCCACTCCTATGCCTTCGGAAGCAGTTACGAGCTCTTTGGTCATAACTTCCGAAACCGGTCCTTCCAGGTTTTTTTCGAATCTTACGTCCCTGTTCGTGAGTATTCCAACCAATCGGCCGTTGTCCACTACAGGCAACCCCGAAAACCTATGGCGTCGCATAAGGCCGAGGGCGTCCTTCAGAGCGCAGTTCGGAGGAACTGTAATGGGGTCGACCACAATTCCGCTTTCCGCTTTTTTTACTTTTTTCACTTCAAGAGCCTGGTCTTTTGGGGACATGTTCTTGTGAATGATTCCGATTCCCCCTTCCCTGGCCATGCACATAGCGGTCGCGGACTCAGTGACCGTATCCATTGCAGCGGATATGAGCGGAATGTTCAACGGAAAGGAAGGAGTAAGAAAAGAGCTGGTGCAGCATTCTCCCGGCAATACTTCGCTGTATGCCGGAATCATGATGACATCGTCAAAAGTCAACCCTTCCATGAGTTTTACTATTTCAGAATCCTTGTTCATGTATAATCTCTCTTCAGGTTTTTCCATTGTCCGGCAACCCGGTGGTTGCGATTTTGCTGGACAAGAAGCGACTATAGATTAATGAAAATACAGTGTCCAGAGTGGACTCATTTATTCCTTCCACTTGGGTCCTTTGGAAGGGTCGAAATCGAAATCCAACTCCAGTGTAGCAAGTTCCGAGGGGTCATCGTCTTCGTTTGTCTGTGAAACCTTATCCAGGGTATCTGAATCGATAATAGGAACGTTTTTGCTTTGACCCGGACGCGGATCAAGATCAATGGAGATGGGTTCTAGATCATGACAGCCGAGGTTCTCCTCGGTGCCCGGATGTCTTTCAAGATCATTTTCAATAAAAACAGCATCATCGATATCATCGTGATTTGTTTCTTCGGAATTGATGCCCATGGTGGCGGACAAATCATCAATAGACCATGCGGCTTGTTCAGTGCATTTTCTTTTGTCCGAAGGGGGAGCGACGGGAATCGTCAGAATAAACACGGAACCCTCTCCTTTTCGGCTTTGAACTTCAAGTTTTCCACCGAAAAGAATCGTAAGTTTCTTGCTTATGGCCAGTCCCAGCCCTGTTCCTCCGGCGGATCTTGTGGAAGAGCCGTCAATTTGCCGAAATGCTTCAAAAATTATTTCCTGATCTTCGGGCTTGATTCCAATGCCCGTATCTTTGACTTTGATATCGGCATGGCCGTCCGACCTTGTTTCAAGGCTTACTTCGACCTTGCCGGCATCGGTGAATTTTACTGCGTTGGAAATCAGGTTTGTGAGTATTTGTTTTATTTTTCCTTCGTCGCATTTTCTGACGACCCGTTTCGAGGGCAGACGGGTTTCGATTTTATATGGTTTGTCCTTTGTAAGACCCTGAGCAGCGGATACGGCTTTTTGAATAAGGTCGGTCAAATCGACTTCGGATATGACGAGAGGCATTTGCTTGGATTCGATTTTCGCGTAATCAAGAGTTTGATTGATCAACCCGAGCAAACTCTGGGCGCTTTCGTCTATGCCTACGAGAGCTTCTTCCTGTTCTTTCGATATCTTTCCGTACACTCCTTCACGGATAAGACCCGTATAGCCGATTATGGCGTTTAATGGAGTTCTTAGTTCATGGGTCGTATTTGCCAAAAATTCGCTTTTCAAGCGATTGGCTTCTATGAGAGCTCTCTTCTGCTTTTGAAGCAGGGTTTTCTGCTCTATCAAGGCTTTGTTGCGAAGTTCAAGTTCCTTGGCCAAGAGATTGCTGGATTCATAAGCGCCGGCGTTGGAAAGAGCGACACCGAGTTGTTGAGTAGCCTGGTCTATAAGCGATAGGTCTTCTTTTTCCAATGGAGCGTCAAAAAAAGCCGCAAGCACTCCTTCCAGATTATCGCCGAATTTTATGGGAGCATAAACCGCGGTTTCCAGTTTTTTTCCGACGGCAAGACACAGATCCGCTGTTTCAGGGATATCGTCGATGACTATCGGGTCGGGTGATTCCGCCGCTCTACCGATGGTTTTTTCGCCTACCCTTACACGGGACCGGCCGAAAGAATCAGGCGGCGCTCCTATTTGGGCTGTAAGTTTCAGTACATTGTCTTTCGAAGAGTGCAGGAAAACGGCCGCTGCACAGCATTGGGTCAGGCTCTTGAAAGCAGTCAAAGCGGCGTTTAGCAGGGTGTTTACCTGAAGGGGTTCGTTGAGTACTTTGATGAATTCGGAAATTCCACGAATGTCCGCGGTACGCCTCGTAACCTCATCTTCAAGGTTTTTGTTCAAGCTTTCCAGCTTGTTCATGGTTTCTTTAAGGTTCCATGCCATTCGGTTGAACGCATCTCCGAGTTGGCCCAACTCGTCATGGCTTCGGATTTCAACTCTCTGATCCAGGTTTCCTTTTCGTATGGCGTGAACGCTTTTCGTGAGACGGGTCAAGGGTCCGGTGATCCGCCATGTAATCAAAACGGCCGCTAAAACACCGAACAGCAGGAGTCCGAGGGAAAAATACAAACTGACCTCGCGCGCGGCGGCCAACTTGATTGCAGCTGGTTTGCGTGAAATCGCCACCCTGACCCAGCCGATGGTTTTCTTTTCCCTTTTGCCGGAGTCAAAAGCCATGGCTGTTCCATCGGCGGCCGATGATGTGACCGGCAGGACAAATTCAATGACATCTTCTTCTTTCCGGGTCCAGGGTTCTTCCATTTCCGAAAAGTCCTTTTTCAGGATTTCTACAGGAAGAGGTTTGGGGTTAAGTTGCTTTTTATCCGCGGGTGGACAAATGTATATTTCTTTTCCACTAATGTCGTGAATCGAAACGTATTCGACATCAGGCTTTTCTGTGATTGATTTCAAGTACGGCGCAAAGTAATCTACATTACCGCTGAATAGTCCCAGTACCGATCTTGCAGCGATGTGGTGTGCCAGGAGATTTCCTTTGTATATCATTTCCTCTTCAACATCCCGGCGCTGGCGAAGAAAATAGAAACCGGAAGCTGCAAGTGAAGAAATGGCCGTAACCAAGGTTATGGAGACAAAAACCCGTCGTCGGAATCTCTTGGGAAATCTGGGAATGCTGGCATCCAGGCCGACTTTCATAATGAATCACCTTTCAGGCGGGAGCGCTTTTTGTGCGGAAAGAACCGGACGGGCTTTTTTGGTAAGGTTTTTTGAAACCCGAAGATGCGAAGCAGCAACGGGATTATACCACCAGCCCGCAAAGGATTCTTTCAATGGTTTTTCAGCGGATTTGCTCTTTTTTAGCAAGGATTCCATCATGTTGTCGGCTTTGTCAGCGATTTGTTCCGGGGTTTTTTGATAAGCTGCAACCAGCCCGAGTTCCACATGTCTACGGCTGAAGCCGATAACCGGGATGGAGAGTCGTTTTTCCAAAAGAACGAGCGCTTCGATCAATGGGTAAGTCATGTATTCGACGTCAGGTCCGAGTACGATTGCTTCACCCGGAGAAAAAACTCTGTTTGCAAGTTTTGCAACAAGCTCAGGTGATGATGTCAGTTGGATAAAGTCACTTTTGATGGATGCTTTTTCCGCGTTTTGAAAGAACAGTTGTGAAAATGAGCCGCCATTGTCTTTTGCGATCAGGTGAACCTTGGCAAGATAGGGATATGCGATCTTTAGAAACTCGAGAATTTTTTCCGGTGTCGCGCCTAGTGGTATCACATTAGGAGACGTTATTGTGGGATCTACGACGACGGCTATTGAGTTTCGAGGTTTTTTTTTCATGGATTTCCAAATGTTCCACGATTCCGGGCCGGTAAACAAAACTCCATGCGGTAGTAGGGCCTCAAGCTTTTTGATGACTTCGTTTTTCGATTCTTGGTTTCCATGCTCAAACCCCAAGTCGATAAAATCGTAAAGCGCGGTTTTTTTGAAGCGAGTGACGATTTCAACGAATTGAGAGATGTCGTTTCTGTATACCAGCGCTACTGTGAAACGACTCTCGGGTGCATTGGATGAAACATTTGTTTTTGCGGAGGATCTTTTTCTCTGTTGCGCCCTTGGTTTACGTGAAACGCAAAAAAGCAGAACAGAGAGACAAATCAAGATGTTGACGGGTATTAGATACACTTTTTGCATGGTTTCTTAACATGTTAGGCTGAAAACAAGGATGGGGTCAAATAAGAAGTATGCATCCAATGGGAAAACACTCGGGGAAGAAGTTGCGAAACGGGGAAATGAAGCATACAATTTTCTACCAGATTTCTTGTTCCGTCGACTGTGTTTGACGGAAGAGGACGGATATCTTTTTTTTCAGACATCTTCGGAACCAGTTGTCGAATGCGGTTCAAGGAAGCCTGTGAATGAGCGTAAACCGATTCGCCCGTCAAAGCGCAGTTTTGCATCTTTTGAAAAACCATGCACAAAAGAAAAGGGTACTGATCTTCGACCCAGTGGACGCGGATCTGTTTTGTTTGGTTAAATGGGGTTGTGAAATCATTGTGGTGGAAGATTCCAACGGCGGAAGATCGCATGATTTGGAGAAATATTCATCCACGTCAGGGAGTATATTCATAGTCTCAGCGGGGGTTGCGGGGGTCGCTCAAGAAAGGTCTTTCTTTCCTTTTGATTCAGGGGTGTTTGATGTTGTGGTTTGCCTGGAAAGTTGGGGGTCGTTGGCTGGGGCCGGGCGTTTGCGGTTGGCCCGTGAGGTCGCTAGGGTTCTTGCCCCCAAGGGGGTTGCGTTGCTGGGGTTTGGTTTTCAGGATGGAAAGAGCCGAGCCCGGAGAATGGAAATTCAGGCGTCTTTTTGTTCACCGTTCACTTCCGGGCTTCTTTTGGCGGAATCTCCGTTTGAGGCTTACTCTCTGGTGCCCTATGACGGTAAAAAACTGAAAAATACGATTGAAGTTTTGGATGCTAAAGAAGGCGCTTTGGCGCCGGTCAAACGCTATGCATGCCTGGTCTCGCATGAGTCACAGGAGAAGCTGGAAGCCGGATTGGCCGGGTTTACCTTGGTTGAATGCCCACCAGGGGGACTTTCCGGATTGCAGCGAGCCGAAGAAACGGGTCTGTCTGAAGCCGATAGGTTCTGCGATCCTGACATGCCGACGCAAAAGAAGAAGATAGAAAAATTAAAAGAACAGCTCTCTGTTTTGAGAGAGCAAAACAGGGCGTCTGAGGCTGAAATTTTGCACATGGCCGGCAGGCTTGCAAAGATGGATCGTCTGGAGAGATCCACCGAAGAAGGTGAGAGTAGGCTGCATGGGCTGGAACGGGAACTTGAAAACCGTGACAAGAGGCTGGGAGACGTTTCGGAAAGACTCGAAAGAATCAAGGCTGAAAGGGATGTTTTGGCGGAAGAGTTGTCCGGTTTGCGGAGCGAGTTTTTTCAGCAAAAACGTCGCGCCGAGAGTTCTTCCGGAAAGGCAGAGGAGTTTGGTAAGGAACTTCGGGTTGCACGTGAAAAAATGGAAAACGCGACTCGGCAACTAGACCAGCTCAGAAGAGAAAAACACGATCTGGAAAAACAGTACCGTGAAACAGAAGAAGCGGTCTTGGAGCTGGCTTCCGAGAGAGACAGGGCGGTGATCGAAAGAGATGCCAGTCTTCAGGCGATAAAGGATCTGCGCAAGGAGCATGATGCATTGCAGGTTCGGTATACCGAAAGCCGCGTTGAGTTGGAAAACCGCCGCCATGAAATGACCGTTCTAGGAGACAAGCTTGGAAATGCCATGGCCGAGGCTGCGCGCAAGGGGGAGGAAATCAACAACCATAGAATTAAGCTGAAGGAGATTGGGGGTGAAAGGGATGATTTAGAAGCGGAGTTGCAGGATCTTCGGGAGCGCACCGAGGAAATTCAGTCTGAAAGAAGCGAAACGGAAAAGAGAATACAGGAGCTTGAGACCGCGCTTGATGAAACGCGGGGGGAGCTTGCCCGGTTCGTCGGGCTTGAAGCTGAAAGAGACGGGTTAAGGGAGAAGGTGGAAAAGCTGGAAAAGGATCTTGAAGAAACAGCCGGGGATGTTCTGGAAAACAAGAGAACAGCTGAATATTATGAGGCTGAGGTTTTCAGGTTTACATCGGAACTGGAGGGCAAAAAGAGGGAAGTCGATCAGCTTGAAAAGGTTTTGGAAGCATCACGGGAGGAGCTGAAAAACCGTTCCATGGAAATAGCGGATCTCCAAGACAGGCAGGAGGATTTGGAAGAGGCTTTAGAGCAGAGGGACCATCAAATCAAGCAGCTTTCATCACATCTGGAAAGATTCAAAGACAAGGTTGCCGGACTCGAAAATGAATCTTCAAAGAACCGTGAATATCTGGCGTCTTTGCAGCGGGATGTCGGCGAAAAAGAGCGGATGAAGGAGCTGCTTTCAGTACGAATAAGGGAAAGAGACGACACGCTCAGACGGCTTGATGAAGACCTGCGGGAGAAAACCGGGAAAATAAAAACTTTGGAAAATCGATTAGCCGAAATCCAGGCGGAAAGAGAGGCTCTTCTCAACCGTCTGGGAGAGGCTGAAAAACATCTGGAGGTCACTGATACGGAGTTGCGTGGAGCCAGGGATCTAACGTCGCGCCTTGAATTACTCTTGAAAGAGTCGGGAGCAAGATCGGAGAAGAAGAACAAGGAACTCTTGTCGCAAATCTCCGAGCTTGAAAGAGACATAATCGAAAAGAGAGAAGAGGCGGATGTCTTAAGACAATTGGCGCTGGATTCGGAGCGGAAGGCGGAAAACATGGAAGGGGAGTTGCACGCTAACCGGGAGTTGATGGGGCGGTTGGAAGCGGAACTTTCGGCTTGGAAGATACGCGTTGAACAGGATGAAGAAAAACGAACCCGTGATCTGAATAAACTAGAAGAGGAATTGGCGCAGTTTCGGGAAAAATCGGCCAAGGCCGTGGAAAATCAGCACAAACTTGAGGGAAAACTGGAAGCTGTTCGAGCAGGCCGGGAAGCTGAAAAGGCCGCGTTGATCAGCGAAGCGCTGCGGGAAAGGCAAACCCTGGAAAACAGGATCAACGAGTTCAAAAGACGCGCCGAGGTGGCCGAAGCCCAGGTGGAAAGCGGAAAAAAGTTTTTAGTGCGTTTGGAGAAGGACCTAGAGAACCGTGTAAAGCGATTGGAAGAACTGGAGTCGGGGCTTTTTGAAAAAGTAGAAGAATCAGCCAGATGCCGTGAAGAATTGTCTGCGACAAGGGCGAGGCTGGAAGAACTTTCCGAAGAATTGCGGCAGACCCGGGCGGACAGCGATGCCTTGAGAGCGAGGGTGGCTGAAGGCGTTGAGCGGGGCCGGTTGGTGTCACAGATTGCCGAGGAGAGAGATCGGCTTCGTGAAGAATTGACCCGGCGTACCGAGGAGTTGGCGGAAAGTGAAGATCGCCTTTTAGAGCTTGATACAACGATAAACAAGTTGAGGAACCGAGCAGGATCCCTTGAGAGGCAACTAACAAAGACGAAAACAGAGAAAGAAGAGTTTCAGGTCGGGATTGAAAGACAAAAGGGAAGACTTCAAGAGACAGAGGACAGGATAAAGGAACTGGAGTCGCTGAACAGATCGAAAAATCAAGATGTGGATCGTTTGAATGAAGAGCTGGCCCAGGTTTTGAAAAATCAATCCGATACGGAGACATTGCAACGAATAATTCAGGGCAGGGGTGAAGAGATAACAGCACTGCAGTCTAAACTGGAGATAGCGCAAACGGAATTGAACGGGTTTTTGGAACGGGACAATGAGTATGCTGAAAAGATAGCATTGTTGGAAAGGGACAAAGCTGGTCTATATAAAGAAAAAGAAAAACTCGATCAAGCTTTGAAGGAGGCCGCATCTGAAAAGAAGCGGTTGAGCGGTGAAGTTGCAAAGCTTAAGGTTTTGGTGGAGGACGCGGGCAAAGAAGTCGAAGATTGGCGGGCGAAATATGAAGAAGCTGAGAAAAGAATAGATGAGCTTTCAAAAAACCTTTCCATAAAAGGAGCGGAGGCGGCGGAGGCTGAGAAGAGAAAAGAAACGCTGGAAGCCGAAAGGGAAACGCGGGTGACTGAGTTGGCGGCGGTGAAATCCGAACTCCAGGCAAAGGAAGCGGAAATAAGAGCGTATCAGGAAAGTGCTGCTGAAAAGGTAAGGAGTTTTCAGGAAGCGCTTTCGGATGCGGAGAGAGAATTGAAGGCGACAAGGAGGTCTTTGGAATATCGAATAGAGCAGATTCAGAGAGCCGCTGTTCAGGAGATAAATTCATCTAGATTGCGCACGGAAAAAGAAAAAGAAGCGCGCTTGACCGCGGAATCGCGCATTGAAAGAGAGATGGCGAAAAGGGTTGTCGCTCAAAAGCAGTTGGCCCAAATCAGGGAAAGAGAATTACAAAAAGACAGGTTGCTGGAAACTTTGAAATATGACGTGGAACAAGAGAAGAAATCCAGCGAAGAACACAAGGCTTTGTTCCCGGCGGAAAAAAGCGGATTTATTTCAACTGACTCCAAGGAGTTTCAGGAGTTGAAAGTTCGCCTGGGCAAGCTTCAATTGGAATACGGAATTCTGGAAGAACAGAACAGGATTTCGGAAAGACTGAAAGATGAAAACAGTCTGAGAATAGCGAAATTCGAGCAGGATAACAACGAATTGCGCCGTCTTCTTGGAGAGGCCAGAAGTGTTTTGGGTAGCCGGGAACTGGATCTTTTGGAGGCCCGGCGCCGGCTGAAGATGAAAGAGGAAGAACTCCTGGAATACAAGACAAACCAGGCAGTCGAAATAAAGGATTTGCAGTCGAAAGACAAGAGTTTGAAAACCCTGAGGGAGGAATTGTCTAAAGCCAGGGAATCAGTGGGTCTGGCGGAGAAACAGAAGGCAGCTGCGATAGCGGCTTTCAGGAAGGATCTTGCGAGAGTAGAGAATATTTACGGATCAGCATTGCATCATTTGAAAATGGAAGTCGAGGTGCGGGCAGGTGAAATGGAGGAGGCGGTTCGTCAATTGGAAGCGGGCGAAGGACTGATATGGGAGCTTAGAGACGAGGCCACCAGAAATGCAGCGCGACTCGCAGCCAGCATGGATGCTTTGAAACAAAAAGAGGCATTGATTGAAGAGTTGAGAGAAAGCTTGGGGGAGATTTCTTCTCAGGAATGATTCGAGTACACGGTGTATAGAGGAAAATGGTTACTTTGAGGGCGATGGTCTTTTCGAGGAGCGTCTGGTGGGTGGCGTTCGGCGGATAGTTGTGGGCCCGGTTGTGGTGATGTGGTTTTTCAGTTTTTCGAAGGTGTTGAGGCCTATTCCTTTAACCCTGGTGATGTCCCTGGCCTGTCTGAACGGGTGGGTCCGCCTGTACTGTATGATGGCCTCGGCCCGCGTTCGTCCCACGTAAGGCAGAAGCATAAGTTTGGCTAGGGGCGCTTCGTTTATGTTGCAGACTCCTTCCAGCCGCTGGCTGTTTTCCCCTTTGGCGAAAGCCGTCGTCCCCGCGGACATTGAAATAATGAAAACCGCGAGAAGCAGGCGTTTTAAATTGACGTGTTTCATGTTTTTTCTCCTTCTGTTTATGGTTGTCCACTGATACCGAGAACCCCGTTGCCGGCGAATCCGGAGATCTCGTAAAAACAACTGTATGCGCGAATCAGGCAATAGCAGGGCTGTACATGTTTTCTTCCAGACCTGCATTTCGTCCCGAATCTTCCTGTTGTTGTTCGAATTCGCTTTTTTCTTTTTTTTGATGATCGCGTACGTGAAGTCTGCCGTTGATCGGCACGGCGTCCAGGCGGACATTAATGGATCCATCGTTGTTGACAAACCCTATCCCGATGCGGACCCATCTGTTTCCTTTTGTTCCTTCCCGTTCAACTATCGTGTAAACGGCTTTTAAGTGAACTCCGCTCTTGCTGGGCATAAGAAACCTCCTATTTGAAAGACTTTTTCCAGATTACAAAGGCAAAGGTTTCGTGTGCACGGATTGTGCCAAAACTAAAACGGAGTGATATCGGACAGTTGTACGTATGCCGTATTTTGGCTTACATGACAGAATCGCATTGATTGTTCGGGCGAGTCCGAGGAGTCTTGTCAGGGGACGGGAATCAGCGGTTTGTGGGCGACAAAAGGAATATCCAGATCCAAAACAGTGTCGTGGGAAAATTTGATGGTTGCATTCCAATTCCCAGGCGAAGACTGGGATCCAAGTCTTTGAGCTTCAAACTCAAGGCTGATATTGGTCATTGATGCCCAGCCGCCATGCAACGAAAGGTCAACTCCGGTTGCATCCATAGACATGAATCCTTCTTCCAGGTTGTAAGCCATCGATTCAAAAGCTGTTTCACAGGATTCTTCCAGACAGCCGGGCGGGCGATCTATTTCCCTGCAAATAATGAAGTCCAACCGGTCGCATGCTGGTTCATAATCCTCTTCATCTGCAGTATATAGATTTTCAAGACCCCATCGGACACCCGATTTTGAGGATCCCAGGTAAGCTTGATTGAGCACTTGGAGAAAAAGTTTTCCCGGTCTCATTGAAAACCCGTGCGATTCGAAAAAGAGAATTGATGGATAGCCGGCAAGGATTTCAGTGGAAACAGATCGAACTGCTAAAAGCGGGTTTCCCAGATCAATGAAGTCAACAGTCAAATCATTCGGCACTTCGGTGAATCGAGCGCTTCCCAAAGTGTGATCCACAACCCATTGGTTGGGTTGTCCGGTGGAGCGGAAGGTCATGATCGACGTAAGGATAAAAGACGTGAGGTCGTTACAAACATTTTGGGCGAGCGATTGGATGTTAGAAAAACTTTCTTGGTTACACGCGGATTCCTGGATGGTTTTTTCCAGGGAAGAAAGACCGCCGGAAGTAAAATCACCTCGGCAACCTTCCGTCAATTGGCCGCGAAACGCTTCGATATCCTTTCCTATTTCAGATGTCGGTTCCACCGGATCGCAGGAGAGTTCCCAAGGGTTTTCCCATGGTCTTTCCAGTGCTGCCTCGAGGCAGTCCAAGAAACTTTGTGCACAGCCGTATTTGCAAGAACCAAGGGCAACCCACGGACGACACGAGTTTTGTATAATCGGTGCGTCTTCAAGCGTTAAAGATATTGTGGATCGTGAATGATATTTGCTTGCCGGTTGGGGCAAAATGTCTTTCATTGGAATCAATGTTTCCAATGTTACGTTTGTTTTCAAAACGTAAGGTTTCAGTTCGATACAGCCGAATGTTTTTATTTCATTGTTGGATCCCCAGGCTATCACGGTCACCGTGTACGGGGCGGATAATGGAAGAAAATCAAAAACAGCATGATCCTGAATCGATTCCATCGTTCTGGTTTTTTCCCCTTCTATCAAATCCCTGCCCCTCAAATCTTTGCAGTTTCTCGAATAATAGAGGGATGATTCAATTCTGTCGAAGTTTTCCGGAGAGAGAATACCCTCGTAATCAGTATGCACGATAAGCGAGCCGAATCCGGCATCACTTACAGCGACGTTGTATCTTACGGATGCAGCCGCTGCCGCTGTTACTTCAACATCAAAAAAAACTTCGTCATACCCCGCCATTAAAAGCATTCGCGCCATTCCGTCTGAATCCGTCATTGTTTCGGGGTTTTCCAAGGTAGAGCCTCCGGTTTCTCCGAGCAAGGCGAAAGAGACCTTCCTGTCCGGAAGGGGGGTTCCGTCGGAGGATGTGTGGAGCACCTTGAGGGTAACGGAATCACCCGGAAAAAGACCGATGTCACGGGCCGGCGGAGATACGATAGTCAAAAAGTTGGATTCCGGAACATCTCCATCCGGAGAGGGTGCGGGTGAAGATCCCGGGCAACCCGAGAAAAACAGAGCTGTTAGAAAAAAAAGAAAACAGGACAGATGAAAACCAGGTTTTATCTCTTTCAGATAAAGGCTTAACAGAAATCTACTCATGCATTCAGAATACCACAGAGTTTGAGGGAAACAATATTTTCCGGCGAGATCGGCTTTGGATTCATCGGAAGAACATCGTTACTTGTAGACCAAAAGGGGTGTTTTGTGGCTGTTTTCAAGATGGCCGGGAATTTGCGATGGCTATTCCGGTTTTATTTTGCTTGAACTCCCAAAAAGGGGGTGCTAATAGACGTGGATCGTAAGAAAAGCTCCTTTGTCGGCGATTGATATGGCCCGTGTGGGCCTACTTTTTTTAGAAATATTGGATTCGTCGGCGTTCAGTTTCGGTTTTATGGTCGAACTTGTGAAAAGCCTTCGATTATGAACCTGAGATGGTGTGGAGTTGATTTTTAAGCCCCTTAAACGAGAAGTTCCGGCTTTTACTGGAGGCTTTTTCTCAGATGTTGTTCGATTGGGTATATGGACTCTTTTCAAACGACCTGGCCATTGACTTGGGTACGGCCAACACATTGACGTTTGTCAAAGGCAAGGGGATTGTCAGCAACGAACCTTCAGTGGTTGCGGTGCAACGCAATGCCATGGGTGTCAAAAAAGTAATGGCAGTGGGTCATGAAGCAAAAGAAATGCTGGGCAGAACGCCGGCCAACATAGAAGCTGTTCGGCCTCTCAAAGATGGTGTGATAGCAGACTTTGAGGTCACCGAGGCTTTGTTGAGATATTTTATCACCAGGGCGCATCACAGGAAGACGCTGGTGAGACCCCGCATAATAGTGTGTGTTCCTTCCGGCATCACCGAGGTGGAAAAAAGAGCAGTGCGGGACAGTACCTTGGCGGCAGGGGCGCGGGAAGTTTATCTTATTGAAGAACCCATGGCGGCGGCGATCGGTGCGGGGTTGCCGGTTGTTGAGCCTTCGGGAAACATGGTTGTCGATATCGGTGGAGGCACCACCGAGGTGGCCGTGATTTCGCTTGCCGGAATAGTTTGTTCCAAGTCTGTCCGGGTGGGCGGTGACAAGATGGATGATGCCATCGTGCAATACATGAAGAAGAAGTACAACTTGCTGATAGGAGAACGAACTGCAGAGAAAGTAAAGGCGGCGGTGGGCACGGCTTATCCCGTTTCAGAAGAGATGACCATGGATGTCAAAGGTCGGGATATGGTGGCCGGAGTTCCTCGCACGGTTCGTGTTACATCAGAGGAAATACGGGAGGCCATTTCGGAAACCATCAATGCCATTTTAGAAGCGGTGCATCTTGTTTTGGAAAGAACACCGCCGGAACTGAGCGCTGACATAGCGGACAAAGGGTTGGTGTTGACAGGAGGAGGAGCATTGTTAAGAAATATAGATTTGATGCTTAGACAGGAGACAGGACTACCAGTAACTATTTGTGATGATCCTGAGTGCGCTGTGGTTATGGGAACAGGGCTTGCTCTCAACGAAATCGGACTCCTTAAGGAAGTGGCGATTGATTGATTTGATCCTTGTTTTCCTTGCGGGATGAAGGGGACATGCTACCCTGATTTCTCGTCGGCGTGAAAATGGGTGATGGAGGTTTGACTGGCTGCCATGGTCTTTGTGATACTTTCCAGAAAAGCACGCGAGCTGGTTTTATGCGTCCTGCTGTTGACGCTACCCGTAATCTTTCTTTATTCAAACATCAAGGATCCTTCTGAGTTAAACGCGTTTGATCGTGTGATTCTAAAAATATCAGCTCCGATTCAACAAGCTTCCGTAGCCGTGTTTCAAAGGGTTCTTGTGGTTTGGCAGGATTATTTGTACCTGGTCAAGCTGAGGTCGGAAAACAAGAAACTCCGCAGTGAAAACAAGATATTGAGGGCTAACAACAGAATCTTGTCCGCGTGGGCCGAGCGGGGGAGAAAGCTCGAAAGAATGATGGATTTCAAAAAGGAATCTCCTGCTGAAATGGTGGCGGCCAATGTTATCGGACGTTCTGTTTCTCCCTATTTCAGGGTTGTCCGTATTCGCATAGATCGGGGGGCCGGTGAAGTTGAACCCGGAATGCCCGTGGTGGTTCCGGAAGGCGTTGTGGGGCGTATACACAGGGTATTCGGGAATTATTCCGATGTGTTGCTTTCTGTGGATCCTTCGAGCAGGATAGATGTGGTGGGCTCCAGAACGGGTGCCCGGGGTATATTGAAGGGAAGCGACGGGCAAAAAGAATACACGGCGCGGATAGATTACCTTTTGAGACAAGATGAGGTTCAGGTGGGAGATCCGATAGTCACATCAGGAATGGGGGATCTTTTTCCAAGGGATCTTCCGGTTGGAACGATAGTCCAAGTGTTGAAAAAAAGTTACGGCCTTTATCAGGAAGTTGTGGTGAAGCCGGCGGTTGATTTTTCCAGGATCAGCAGGGTCATGGTCGTCATTTCGCCTCCGCCTCCGCCGGATCCGCAAGCACCCAGGAAGGGACATCGCAGGACAGAGGAAGCCAGGATCGGTTTGAGACCTTATGGATGAACGGCCGTCCGACGCCAAGCGGACGGAATTTTAAAAAGCGCTGTTCGATCCGGGTTAATTCAAGGGTATTCTATAGCAATGAATCGAAGGCATATCGTACTTTTTGCAGAAGGTTATTTGGGCTTGGTGCTATTGGCTCCTTTGAGGCATCTATTGCCTTTGGATGTGCCTTTTCCTGACCTGATTTTGTTGATAGTTCTCTATACGGCCCTGGCGGTTAAAGGAAGTTTTGCGGCGGGCGCGGCCGTGGCCGTGGGGTTGGGTTATTTATCCGACCTTTTCACAGGTGCACCGAAGGGGTTGTACAGCCTGACACTTGGAATTTGTTATTTTTCGGTCAGGGGAATGAGTGCGCAACTTTATGTCCGGGGAAAGCCGTCACAGGTTTTCGTGGCGTTTTTGGTATCCTTGGGAACCGGGGTTTTGCAAGTCGTCTTAACAGTGGTGCTCGGGGAGTACTCACTGATTCCACTCATGAAGGCGGCGTTCGGAACAGCTGTCGCAACAGGGCTTGTTTCTCCCCTGGTATTTTGGGTATTATGGTCGATGGATCGCAAGGTAGCGCCCGAAGTGATTTTTGAAGGAATTTTCAGATGATGGATTTCGCTGCACAAGATGCCGGTTTTGGAAAAAGATCCCGTTACCTGACGGCAATAGTCGCTTTTTGTTTTTTTCTTTTAGGAGCAAGGCTTTTTCATTTGCAGATAATAGAAGGAGCAGAGCACCAAAGAAATGCTGAGAACAACTTTCTCCACAGGGTGGTGCTTTCTTCGGACAGGGGCTTGATCAAGGACAGAAACGGGCGGGTCATGGTACACAACAGGCCCAGCTACAACGTTTATATTGTGCCGAGGTTTTTTACCGAGGAGTCTTTTGAGAATCTGAAGCGACATCTTCGGCTTGACGATGAACAGATAAACTACATCGAGAACAAGATCGTCAAGGCACAGGGAGAAAAGAGAGATTTCTCGCTTCTGGCTGTAAGAGACATCGATCGGGACGAGTTGGCCAGATTGGAAACCAACATTCATCAGTTGTCGGGTGTTCGTATCGTTTCCGAGACGCGCCGGATTTATCCGCACGGCCCGTTGGCGGCGCATGTGCTTGGTTATTTGAACGAAGTATCAGGAAACGAGCTCGAAAGATTGAAGGGATATCGCCTTGGAGACAAGATCGGAAGGTACGGAGTTGAACGCAGGTGGGAATTTTATCTCAGAGGAGTTCCGGGCATGGAATCTTTTGTTGTTGATGTGAGAGGCAGGCGTAAGGATGATTCCACCCAGGAAAGACTTTTAGGGCCTTTATCAAAACGTCGCACAGAGCCTCGTCCCGGGTATAATCTTGTTCTTACAATAGATGCCGAAGTTCAAAGAAGCGCGGAAAGAGCGCTAAGGTGGCACAAGTCAGGCGCTGCGGTGGTTTTGGAAGCGAAGACCGGGCGGATTTTAGCCATGGCCTCAAAGCCTCAGTTCGACCCTAATGTTTTGAGCGGGAGACTCAGCCGTGAGCAGGCTCGCTCATTGTATGATAATCCGTATAATCCAATGTTGGACAAGGTGTTACAGGGAAGTTATTTCCCGGGTTCTACTTACAAGGTTATTCCAGCGATAGCCGCTTT
>SLPX01000049.1 GCA_007131745.1 Myxococcales bacterium | reverse complement strand
TTTCTACAGCGAAGCCGCCGATCGATCCCCTGCTCGAAGACGCTGTTCAGAACCGGCTTTCACTCGAGGATTTGGAACGCGCGCATATCAAAAGGGTCCTGGAAGCTCAGGGGGGCAACAAAAGCGCCGCGGCCAAGCTTCTGGGAATCACCCGCCGAACTCTCTACCGCAAGCTGGAAGAATGAAAACAGATAGAAATTTTTTCTCACTGTGCAATCCCACAGGCTCTTCTGCATCTATCCAGAGTATTTCGTGCGACTCGACGGGCTTTTTCGGCTGATTTTTTCAGCATGTTTTCAACGGCTTGGGGATCGTTGTGAAGAGCTTCCCTGCGTTGTCTTGATTCTGAAAAATGATCCTGGATTTTTTCCGCCAAATATAGTTTCGCGTGCCCGTAACCGAAATCCGCCCCATCCTTCTTGCCGGTTTTGTACCACTCCTTTACTCTATCAAGTTCGTCCTTAGTAGCGAAAAGGCTTATAAGCCTGAAGATAGTGCAGTTTTCGGATGACAGGGGATGACCCAGAGGAGTTGAATCCGTGACTATTTTGCTGATGAGTTTTCGCATCTTTTTGTCGGTGAGAAACATTGGAATCGTGTTTTCGTAGCTTTTGCTCATCTTTTGTCCGTCCAATCCGGGGACGTACGGCGCCTCGGAAAGTTTGTATTCGGGACGCCTGAGCAAGATTCCTCCCTTGCCGTAGGTTTCATTGAACCGGGTGGCCATGTCCTGGGCCATTTCGATGTGTTGGATCTGATCTTTGCCCACCGGCACGAGTGAAGAATCGTAGATAAGGATGTCTGCCGCCATGAGCACAGGATAGGTAAAAAGGCCGACCGTCGGTTTGATGGACTGCGACACCTTTTCCTTGTAACTGTGCGCGCGTTCAAGCAACCCCATACCCGTTACCGTTGCCAGAAGCCATGTCAATTCAGTCACTTCCGGGACATCAGACTGCCTGAACAACACGGCTTTTTCAGGATCCAGGCCCAGGGCCATGTAAGTGGCGGCGAGATCAAAGACGTTATTTCTCAGGTTTTCGGGGTTTCTCACCGATGTAAGAGCGTGATAGTCGGCTATGAAATAATAACATTCCCCGGGATACTCTTCCTGAAGCCGTATATGTTGCCGCAATGCACCGAAGTAGTTGCCTATGTGCAGGGTTCCTGATGGTTGCACGCCTGACAGAACCCGGGGAGGAAGATTTTTTTCTTCGATTGTTTCCATTTCTTATTCCTTGCGAAACCAGGTGATCTTTTTCAGCCGGGATGTTTGGGTTTTCGTCTCGGTGTTTCAGAACGCGGGCGGAGGAACGGTCGGCGGTGATTCATCCTCATGGTCGTATTCATCATCCCGGTCATAAGGAGTCAGTCCATCCGAATCTCGGTTTTCTCGACCCGAAAAACGTGTTGAAGGTCTGATTCCCGTTTTTTTCTGGAGTTCCCTCACTTGCTGCTTTAATTCATCCACTTCTCTTCGCAATGTTCTGATCTCGTTTACCAGTCTTTGGATCAAGCGCTTGCCTTTTGGAAACGACCGTTCTTTTTCCGGCTCGCGATCATCATCGCGATCGAAAGGTTGAAGGTGAGCACCGGAATCGGGGCGGTCCCTTCTTCCCAGCGCAACCGTTACAGGCTTCCAGGAACCTTGGCGATATGTGTCAATCTTGACGCGATCCCCGGGGCGTAGGCTGGATATCACCTTTATGACATCTTCAGGGGTATAGACGTATTTTTCATTGCAGCGGACGATAATATCGTTGACTGCAATGCCGGCTCTCATCGCCGGGCTGTTGCGCTCTACGCCCGTGACCAGGACGCCGCCGTGTTGATGTGGATACCTGTAGCGGCTGCGTGCTGCCGGTGTAAGCGGCGCAAGGGAAACTCCCAGCCAGGGACGGGGCGCGGACCTTTCTCGGGTGGGTTGAGCGACAAGACTTCTTTTTTCAGTATCTTCTTGTTCGGGTGCACGGCTTGGCCTGTGTTGTGCGTGTACCGTCATTGATGCACACAGAAAAATGCTCGCGAAAACCATGGATTTTTTCATTTTTTCATCTCCTGATCGAATGTTCGATCTCTTGTAGTTTTATTTTTGAACTAAAAGCAATTTTTCCATCCATCCGTAGATTACGCTATAAACAGGAAAAATTCATTCCTGTTTTTTTCCCGGACGAAAACAGGAATGATTCAACCCTTGGTGTTTTTTCAGATGGCAAATGATTCCGGCCCATTGAGGCATTGTCTTTCAGGTAATGAAAAAAAGCGGAAAGTGGAAGAACTTCGCAAGGTTGTTCGCCGTTGCAGGTTGTGTCCGCGCGAGTGCGGTGTTTTACGATTGGACGGACATGTCGGCCCGTGCGGGGCGGCTGCAAATGCGACTGTGGCTCATTTCGGCCCTCACTTCGGGGAAGAGCCCGCGTTTACCTGTGAAAAGGGCGCGGGAAACATTTTTTTTGAGGGTTGCAATTTGCAATGTGTTTTTTGCCAGAACCACCAGATAAGTCATCCCGGGTCGCATCGCACCACCGTCCACAATCGCGAGAAACTCGTGATGGCCCACCTGGAATTGGAACGCATGGGATGTCAAAACATCCAGTGGGTGACCGCTTCACACGTGTTGCATGATGCCCTTGAAGCGTTGTTCGAAGCCGATGAGCTTGGTTTTGGATTGCCCTTGGTTTACAACAGTTCGGGGTACGAAAAGGTCGATACGCTCAAAGCGCTGAAAGGTGTTGTAGATGTCTACCTTCCGGACTTCAAGTTCGGCCCGGACGCGGTCAAGGCAAAACCGGCTGTGGCCCGAAATTACTTCGATGTTGCAGCAGCAGCGCTGGAAGAGATGGTGCGGCAGGTGGGCCATCTCGAACTGGATGAGACGGGGGCTGCCTTAAGGGGCGTGGTTGTTAGGCACTTGGTGTTGCCCGGTGACCTGGCAGATACTTCGGGCGTGTTGCAATTCTTGGCCGACCGGTTCGGCCCGGCGATCTGGATCAGTCTTATGAGCCAGTACAATCCCCGTTCACCTGATTTACCCCCACCTCTTAATCGGCCTTTGACGCGAACAGAGTACGAGAGAGCAGTGGAAACCCTTGAAAGGTTGGGGTTCAGCCTGGGATGGGTTCAGTCGATCGAATCCAGAGATTCGTTCAATCCGGATTTCGACCTGGATGACCCGTTCGAACGAGCCTGTTGATTGCTCCAGTGGACAAACCGCTGAGAGCAAAGCTGCCGCTGCCGTATATAGAACAGGCTCGCTCGAACCTGGGCGTTGTCAATAGAGCGAGCCGCAAAAAAAGGCGGTCGCCCAATAAGACGGCGTTTGAAGACCGCTGCCCGAAGGGCTGAAGGGATTCAACCGAGGCACCGACGATGCTCCCCAAGGGGGAGCTTCAAACGGCGACGTCCGACGATTTGGGCACCGCCGTAAAAACAGGCTCGCTCGAACCCGGATCTTGGGGTGGATACTGAGGCAGTGTTTTCGCAGGCTCCGGAAACGCCGGACGTCTTGTTCGGGTGTTGTGGCTTGGTGACGGAAGGAATGCTAATATAAAGTGTTTGCTTGGGGAGAGTAATTGGGTAGTGTTACCTGAGTTGAGTTTTTTGAAACTCCGGGTCGGCGATTGGGTCGGTTGAAAACGTTTTTGAACAATTTTTGACGAGATGAGGCAAAGATGAGTCTGGTGTCCGCCCGGCTCCAGAAAGAGGAGTAGAGTTCATGCGAGGACTGGTTTTTTCGGCAGTATTTGCAGGTTTGCTGGTTTTTGTTTCTCCCGTGTTTGCTGAGAGAGGGTCATATGAGAGAGACGATGGAAGGGGGGTGGATGACGCTGAAGAGAAAATTGAGGAACCGAGGCCAGGGGAGAAGGCCGAGGAGGAAGAAGAAAGAGCAGAGCCCGAGGTGGAAGCTGATTTCGAGGTTGAGGAAAGAACGGTTGAGGTAGCAGCGGATGAAGAACAGGGGGTGGAAGATGTGGAGAGAGAAGACGAAGCAGCGGAAAGGGTTTTGGATTCGTCAAGGGGCGAGAGGAGTCGGGAGCGAATGAGACACCGGAGGATGCGGCGTGAGAAAAGGCGGGAACGTCGCAGGGAGATGCAGAGATTCACGAAGAAGAGCCCGTTCATATTGAAAAAAGGGGATTATTCTCTTGAGGTCAGAGCACAGCTTCAACTTCAGGCGGTGGTCTATGTCGGCAAAGACGCTCTTTTTGAAAACAATGATCCGGCCACCAACGAAGGTGTATTGATCCGGCGGGCCAGGTTCGGCATGCAGGGGGGGTTGCCATGGGATCTTAGGTACAGGTTTATGCTGGAGGCTTTCGGCGATGTTCAAAGGGGAAGCAAGGGAGAAGGGCTGCCGGGTCAGTACATGGGCGCTCAAATCCTGGACATGTCTATGTCCTGGGAGCGGTTCAGGGAGTTTACGATTTCTTTGGGCTCTCACAAGGTGCCCGGGCCTAAGGGCAGGATGATTAGTTCCAGTATGCTTCAACTCGTCGAGCGTCCCATTGTTATCGATGCTTTGGCGGTGGATCGCCGCGCGGGGGCCTGGATCGGTGGTGAGTTGAAGTATTTCAACTACCAGGCGGGTGTCTACAACGGTGATGACGGATTCAGCTTCGGAAATGAAACCGGAGGCTACATGGCCGCTGCAAGACTCGAGTTGACGCCGACGGGACATATGGGAGATGGGTTTTCCGATTATACCAGCCCTTTCAGCACAAGGTTTCTGCAACCTCGTTTTAGTGCGGGTGTAAGTTTTCAATATTCGAGCGGACCTGCCACTGATCGGATAAGCGTATCGGGAGATGCCGGCTTTAAGTGGCGCGGGCTCTCCATTGCCGCTGAAGCCGTTTACGAGCGGGAAGAACCGATTGAAAAGCCCGCTGTGCCGTCCGCGTTTCCGGATGTCATAGAATCAATGGGTGTCTACGCGCAGGCAGGGTACTTTGTTTTGCCGGCTCGCCTAGAGGTGGCGGCGCGGTTCGAGTATTTGGATGTGAATTTCGATATCGATGACAGCAGGGATATATGGGCGCTGACCGGAGGATTGAACTATTATTGGTCCAGGTATCTTCGCGCCCAGCTTTCTTATACGCACAAGCAGGAATTGAGGTACAGGCAGTTGCAAAACGACGCACTGTTGGTTCAGGTGCAGATGGCTTTCTAGAACTGTTTGAGCTGAGTTTGCCTGCGTTTTGAGATGCTGATGGATGTTTTGTTTGAGCGAGTTGCGGATGAAACTTTTGGATGGAGACATTGCGATGCTTCCGGAAAAATACGGGATTTCAGTGCGGTTTAGCGCGGGGTTTGCCGACGGACCGCTTTTTGTTTTGTTGTGTTTAGCCGTTTTTGCGGGTTGCGGGCCGCGCATGGATGAAAAGGGGTCGGTAAAAGCGTACAGGTCGACCAGCCGCAGTCAGTTGGTGGGCGGTCCCGCCGCTCTGGCGGAGGTGGGAGATTTTATTCTCGAAAATGATCACGTTCGTATTGGTATTTTGCAGCCGGGGAATTCTGTCGGCCCGGGGGCGTTCGGCGGTAGTCTCGTGGACGCGGACCTGAAGAGGCCTCATGCGAAATATCAAGGAGGGCGGGGTTTGGATCAATTCGCCGAGATGTTTCCCTCGGTGAACATGCTGGTGCCGAACCCCCGTTTCAACGAAATTGTAACAGGTCCTAACTGGGATGGTCCTCCCGGAGATGGACGGCAGGGGGCGTGTCCTGCCGTATGGCCGACGGACAAAAACGGAGAGCCTTTGAAAAAGGACGATTTTGCAGTGGTGTGCGCGTCGGGCGTAGGGGACAACTATCTGGACGCGATCAGCCTGTTGAATGTTTTCACCGGCGAGGCGCATTTTTATACCGACTACATTTTGCGAAGGGGAGTGCGTTACGTGGAAGTGGTGACCACCATCGACGCTGGGGACGGAGATCGGTCGGTTAATCGTCCCATGTGTGCTTTCAGGCGCAGCGATGATCTGGGGCACGAACCCAGAAGCGTTTTGGAAGCCCTGGTGGGAACCAACCAGCATGAATCCGGATTGTTGACGGGAGATTTTCTCTTGTTCGGCAGAAAGCTGGATGTTTTCGTTCCGGGTATCGGGTTCAATGAAGAAAACCACATAACGGAAATGCTTTTGCGAGGAGTCGACACGCTCAACAATCCTATGGCTTTTCCCTACATGGCGGGCATTGGCGACAAAGTATCTTACGCGTTGGTTTCGGAGAGGGTGCGAGTCGATGATCCCTGGGGTGTTTGCGGGGATGATCAGGACGAGTCCAGCAAGCTTTTGGTGCCGATTGAAACCGGGGCGTTTACTTTTGTTTTCAGTAATTGGTGGCGATGCCCGGTCGGTGTGCCGGGTTGTCAAGGGGGAGGTCGTCTCCATTATCGAAGATTTTTTATTATCGGAGAAGGGGATGTTGCTTCAATTTTGGATGTCGCAAACGAGATATGGGAAAAGCCCGTGGGAAAACTCCAGGGAGGCGTGTACGACGTCAATACGGGGAGAGCGGTCGAAGATGCCAAGGTGTTTGTGTTGATGGACCCGGTGGCGGAAGAATGGAGTGGGCAGTTTCCCCATGCTAATGAACCTGTTTGTGATGTTTTGCGGGGAGACAGAGGGGATGCCGTTGCTTTTGAAATGCTGGAATCATGCGCGCGCAGAGCTTCGGTTACTGATGAATACGTGTTGGGGCATTTGGGTATCGTCAATGAAATCCGCGCGGATCGGGGGGACGATCCCATAAAGGACGGGACTTTCGCTGCCACCATGCCTCCGGGGACATACTATGTAGTGGGTGTTGACGAGGGCCGAAACCCCTCGGACGCTCAGCGGGTGGTCGTGCAGGAGGGGAAAAGGACGAGGGTCGGTGTTCCGCTTCTTCCCAAGGGGCGGGTCGTCTTTGATGTGAGGGATGAAAAGGGGCGGCCCTCTCCTGCAAAAATCACCGTGATTGGGGATTGCAAGGACGCGCAGGGCAGGGATGTATGTAACTGTTTTCCAGTGACGGATCCCGCGTGCGCGGGAAACGGCATACCCGAGAGCGGCCGTCAAATTCTCGAGTTCGGCGGTTTGCGGGCCAAGGCCGGGGTGGTCAAGATCACGAGGACCATTTCGGGGCGCGGGGAGTTGGTGATCCCGCCGGGTAGGTACCGTTTTGTTTTCTCACGCGGGGCCCGGCGCACCATTGACGAACATGTACGCGTGGTTCCCGATGACGGGAGGGCGATATCCATTTCCGCCATGATTCAGCAGGTGGTGGATTCCACCGGATGGGTGGCGGGGGATTTTCATGTTCACAGCAATTTCAGTTATGACGCAGTGCCTGACTTGAAAACGCAGATAAGCGCATTTTTAGCCGAAGGAATGGATTTGCTCTCTTCGGCCGATCACGATTGGATTACGAACTATGAGCCCACCCTGAGGGAACTCGGGGTTCAAAGCATGTTGAAGACCCAGATCGGAGTCGAGCTTACGACCGTGGAAACAGGGCATTGGCTTGCATGGCCGTTGATATATGACAACACCCTTCCGGAAAAGGGAGCGATAGATTGGACAGGATTGACACCTACGCAGATATACACGGCTCTCCGGAAACGGGGACATTACGGACCCGAAGATACGGTGATTACAATCGCTCACCCGAGGGAGACGATATTCGGGTATTTTGATCAATTCGGGTTGAGTACTTTTGATCTTACTCTTGAAGTGGGGATAATGCAGAATCCGAACCCCATCCTGAGAAACAGCGACAATTTTGATCCGTTCGCGGATGCGATGGAAATTATAAACGGCAAGCGATACGACATGATCCGCACGCCTTCAAACGAAGAAGTAAGGAAATTCAACAAGTGCGTTGAATATATCAACGGCTATTTGAAAGAACCTCCGGAAGATGTTTTTGAGGATGGGGAGTGTGATCCCGGTTGGTCTTTTGATCAGGCTTCGACCTATTGGGCGAGGCGTATTCTTGAACGCACTCCTGCAGAATCAGCGGCGTTCAGGTTTCACTTGGATGAGATCCGGGAATGCAGATCCGACCGGGATTGCGAATCCATGGGGCTCGTGAATCATTATTGCAACGGAAACACGGGCAAGTGTTCCGGGCGGGAAACCTGCTCCGGGGATGGAGATTGCGCTGCGGGCGAGTGCAATATTGCTACCGGCCGCTGTTTTCTTCATTCGGAGTGTGAACCCAGGGATGCTGAACCTCTGTGCGGATCGGGACTGCTTTGCGACCCGATTTACAAGCGTTGCGTAAATCCGTGTGAAAGCCATCGAGACTGCCATCCGACAAAGCGGTGTTGTAAATTTTCGGATTGCGGATGCCGGGGTTCCGAGTGTTACGAAGGCGAAGATGATCTTTCCGGCGCGGGAGTGTGTGTGGATGCCAAGTGCAGGGTCAATGATGCGTGGGAAATGACAGGTGTGGGAGGAGCGAGACCTTGTGTTAACTGGCGCGGCGCGGTTGAAGACTGGTTCAGGCTGATCAATCACGGAGTTTTTTATACAGGGATAGGAACCAGTGATACCCACACGACCACTGGTAACGAACCGGGCATGGCTCATACTTACGTTTGTTCCTCAGTCAATCGGCCGTCGGATATCGATTTGCTGGAATTGGCCCGGAACCTGAAAGCCGGCTGTGCGGTGACTTCCTATGGGCCGTTTCTGGAAATGTGGGTGGACGGCAAGCGCGTGGGAAGCAGAGTCAGCGTGCCGCAGCCCGCGGATGTTCCTGTGCGCATCAGGGTGCAATCTCCGGATTGGTTTGACGTGGATCGCGTGGAGGTCTATCGCAACGGAAGCCTGCGATGGATTTTCACGGGGACGGAGGAAGGAGATCTTTGCAGTGGCTCCCAAGCCCAATGGCCTTGTGTGATTGAAGAGCCTGAGCCGGGATTCCAGGTTAGTGTGTGCGAGTGTATTCATCTAAAGGATGGGCACAATGTAGACGTGGTAAATATGGATGTCACTTTCGCCGACGGACCGGTTCGAGATAGTTGGTACGTAGCCGCCGCTATGGCGTCGGGAAGCGGCGCTAGGACCATGAGTCCGATCAACACATGGCGATATTACCCCAACATCAGTTTTGGAATCATCGTCAACGAAGCGCTTTCTTCCGTGGATATCGGCATTGACCTGGGTGCTTTCATGGAGCCCGCCGCGCCGACTGCTCAGGTAAGTCCCGTGGTTCCTTATGCGATGACTAATCCGATCTGGGTTGATCGTACGAGCGGGCCGGGCGAGGAGTTTAACTTCGATCCGCCCGGGCCCCTTCCCGACTGGATGATACGGGCCATGCAAAAGACTCGATCCGGAGGCGTCGGCTTTTCGGATGATGACCGGTCATTGGATGGACGGAAAGGCCGCAGGAAGGCGCATCGAAACCAGGAGATAGGACGTGCTGAATTTAACGCTTTCATGTTGAGCGGGCTGCGGATACTCAAGTCCATGAAAGAAGCACAAACTCCGGAATAAACACTTTCCTTTTCAGGCCCTCCGTCAGGTCTATGTGAGTGCATTTTTTCCAAGGAGAAACGATTTCGAGTTTGGATGAAAAGAGTTTTTGCCGACATGGGGCATTCTCGGTAAAATAAGTCAAGCGCTTCGGGATCCGTTGTTTTTAGTCCGGGAATTATCGGAGGAGTATATTGGAGTCCAAACTTACGAAAGCAGCGGCCTTTCCGGCCTGTAACCGAAAACCCATGGCTGACGTCAGCCGTGTGAATTTGTTCGACAGGGAGGTAAGGGAAAAGGTTTCGATCGCGGCCCTGGAACTGCTTCTCGCAAGAGCCGACATTCTGAGTGAAGGGAAAATAAGTGAGAAAGAAAAAACAGGCGGGAAGTACTATGGAAGCTCCATGATAACAATGAATCTCCAGGAAGCCGCAGATTACATAAGGGATCCTCTGGATGCGCACTCTGCGCTGAAGCTAGTGGAGATGCTTCCAAAAGACAGGCGGTTCAGGAATCTTCTTCGCGTGATAGCGGAAAGAGAGGCAGGAAAAACAGCCGGAGTTCCTTTTGAATGTTTGGAATTTGAAATCAGCGTGGAAGTTGACGGTGCCAGGATACTTATTGATCTGGATGTTGAAGCCGATCCGGGTCCCCGCCAGTTGAAGTTAGGCAATCCATAAAAGCAGAACTCGACATTATCAGGTTCTTGGAATGGCCGAGAGCAGACAGAGAAAAAACGCCGCAGTCGAGGATCGAATCACTGGTGATTTGTATTCGATTCGTGAAGTCTCGCGCATTTTCAATATAAGCGAAAGCAAGCTTCGCTATTGGGCGCAGACCGGTTTTTTGAACCCGAGTTTGCGGAAGGGCGCGAGGAGTTATTATTCCTTTTCCGATTTGATCGGAGTTAAAACTGCACAGGATTTGTCTGAAAAAGGACTTTCTCTTCAGAAGGTTCGTAAGAACTTGAGTGAATTGAGAAAGTTGCTTCCGGAAGAGCAAAAACCACTGAGTCGTTTGAGAATCAGATCGGACGGGGAGCAGTTGGTTGTAATGGGCGAAGAAGCGGTCTTTGAAGTCGAAACACGCCAGACTCTTCTGGATTTCCATACCGAATCATTGCGCGAAAATATTCTCTTAGCGGTAGGAAGGCCTGTAAAAAACGGCGCAGGAGTTTCCAAACCCTGCGGATCGGCCTATCAATGGTTTATCAGGGGATTGGCATTCGCCAGGCAAAGTGAAAAGCAGGCCGAGGCGGCCGATGCTTTTCGCCGGGCCTTGAAGGGCGACCCATGCATGGCCGCGGCACATACCAACCTGGGAAATATTTATTACAAAAGCGGCAGGCCGAATGAAGCAGCGCAACACTACAAAAAAGCGCTTGCCCTGGATCCTGATCAACCGGAAGCGCTTTATAACCTTGCCAATATCCATGAAGAGGAAGGAAACACAGAACTCTCCATTGCCGAGTACCTGAGGGTTATCGGATCAAACCCGGATTTTCCTGACCCTTATTTCAATCTCGGTCTTGCATTTGAAAAAACCGGGAACCGTGAGCAGGCAATAGAATGTTTCAGGAAGTATCTGGCTTTTGATTCGGATTCGGACGGTGTATGGGCGAAATTGGCGCGGGAACACATTAAATATATGGAGAAAGGATAATGTTTTGACAGAGAAAGGATCGGGAAAAAGAGAAGTGCTTGTGGAGTTCAGCATGTCGCCGATGGACAAGGGGCCGAGCGTAAGCGCTTTTGTCGCGCGTTCCCTGGATGTCATAGACAAGAGCGGGCTGCCATACAAACTCGGACCGATGGGTACCTGCATAGAAGGCGACATGGTGGAAGTTTTGGATGTGTTTCGCGAGTGCTTCGATATAATGAAGAAAGATTGCAATCGGATAACGGCTGTCTTGAAATTGGATTACCGGGCCGATCGGTCGGGAAGATTGGAGGCAAAGATTGAAGCGGTGGAATCCAAGCTGGGGCGGGAGATAAGAAAGTGATGGAGAATAGGCAGTTCTTTTCTGTAGTGAAGGGGCGATTTTTTTCCGGGACGGGTGTGTGTCGCAATGTCGGACCAGAGGAGATGGTTTCATGAGTCGTTCACCCGATAAAGTGGACAAGGGTCCTGCTGGTGGGGTTTGGCAGGGTGACCAAAAGGGAAAGAAACGGAGTCGATTCAAAAAAGAATCACCATCGACTGAAAAGACTTCCGGCAAGGTGTGGTTTCTCCTGATTGGTTTTGTCATTTTTGCATTAACTTTTTTTCTTGCGGGATTTGTTTTGTTGAGCGCGTTTTTGGCGGCCGCTTTGGGCGAGGGGTGGCTGCATCTCATTATGACGATTCTGTTGATAATATGTATTCCACTTGCCGTTGCATTTTGGGCGGTGCGTCCCATGGCGGGCAGGCAGGCGGTGACCTGGTGGATAGGGGTTTTCGCTGCGCCTTATCTTGTTGCAACAACCGGTTTGATCCTGGGGGTTCCGGGTCGAACGGCCATGATGTTGAGATATCATGGAGCTTGGTTGCCCAGGTTGTTGTTTGGCGCAAACGATTCAAAAACCCGAACTGTTGACAGGTCTTTGAAAAGAATAGCGGCGCTTTTGGATGAAAGAGGGATCGAAGAAGAAGAAGAAGAAGAAGAGAAAAAGCCTGAAGAGGAAAAACCACCGGCCGACGAACCAACAGGGCTTCACAAGATCGTGTATAAGGGAAAAAAAAGCAATTCACCCCCTCCTTTCGTGATCCAAAAAAGCGGTCGAAAGGGTACCCGGGTTGAAGTGAGCATGAAGGGAGGAGTGTCCATTGTCCGTGGAATAGCTGGTAAAGGGAGGGGGAAACCGGTGACACTTGCGGTGGATCCTCGATCCGTAAGAACAGTGCTTTCTCCCGAGGCAGCGGCCCGGCTGGATTTGCCGATATTTAAGGATGGTGGTCCCATGGAAGACGTGGAGATTCAGGGTGGAGTGGAAAGGTATCCTGTTTTGGTTTCAGATGTTTTTTCCTTGGGAGGGGTAGGTGTAAACGATTTGGCGGTGGTGCTTTGCGGACCGTGTGTTCACGAGGGACTTTCAGGTCTTGTGGGAATTAATTTTCTTACCCATTTCGAGGTCTCCATTGATGAAGAAAACGGAGCCCTGTTTTTTCGGAAGCGAAAGGGCCCGGCGAACAGAGTGTTGGATGTGGAACCCTTTGTTCATTTCAGCAGGATGCAGGGAAAATGGGATTCAGGTGTGGTCAAGATAAAAGGCGCTGTTGGAAACAAGGGAGACAGACGGATTCGAAGAATGGTGATCCAGGCGTTGTTGATAGGTGAAGGGGACAAAGTCCTAGGTCGGCTTTCAAAAGAGGTAAAAAACCTCAGATCCGGAGACCCCGAGCCCGTCTCCCTGGAGGGGCCGGTCGACAAATCGGTTGAGCAATTCAAGCTGAAAGTGAGCGAGGCTTATTGGTAGTTGAGGAATCGGAGGGATGTGAAACAATCTCAGAAACGAGCTTGGGTGTAGATCATCGCGCCCACGCGGACGGCGTCTTCGTAATCGAGACGCCTTACTCCACTGGCAAGAGTTACGTACTTTGTGAAATTGTGGTCGTATTGAAACATCAAAACACCCATAACTGTAAACATTTCTGAAAGATCCCATCTTACATTCAGCTTGGCCGCCATGATGGGACTTGGTTCTCCACCTTCGGGAAGAATGGAAAAGTCACCTTCATCCCTGATCAAGAGAGTTCTTTTTCCAAGTGACTCCGGTTGGGCTCCCATCTGCGCGGTCAACTCGGTTTCAATGCGGGCCGGAATGATGACCGAACCCACCATACCCCCCACCGTCAGTCTTCGGCTTCTGAAATGCCAATCCGCTCCGGCTGCAATGAACAGTTCGGGCGTGGCGTTTACTTGGGGGCTGAGCGCTTGGTATGGAACAAAGCTGGGTACGTTGTGAAGAATGAATTCCACGGATCGCATAAAGGTGGTCAAATGAGCCCGAAGGTAATTCCACTTGAACTTGGCTGAAAAGGCGCCTGCATACGCTGGTTGAATCTTGGTTGAGCCGAAATTGTCGGGATCTTCCAGTACCTGGCCGAGGACTGTTCCTTCCAGCGCTATCTGGTAGGAGAAGCCGGGTTTGTATACTTCCCGTCTTCCGAGAGATTCGATGAACTCTGCATCGGTTCGGTAGAGCCTGAGGTCGGTGGAAATGCCGATGGGCATGCCCTTGTTGTGTGAAATGCGCATCGATCCACCGAAAGTCTGAACCAGTTCACCTTCTACGCCGTTGTTAGGGTTTTCTCCCATGAGAAAATATCCACCAGAAGCTTCTACTTTCATTCCCGCCGGCAGATCCATGCCGATACCGCCCAGGCCACCGTAAAAGGTTTCAGATTCCCGTCCCTTGGACGTTTCGCCACCTCCGGGAGGCGGATTTGTAAGCATTCGCGCTGTTTTCATTCCGGCGAACGCGTAACCCCATTTCCAGTTGAACTGAAACCTGGCGCCGGGTGTGAGATTATCTTTTGCTCCGGGAAAAATCCTGGCGCCGCCCCACGTGATACTGTACAGATATCCGACGCGAAACCGGTCGGTGGAAATCGGGAAAAGGGTTACGTCCATCGAAGACGAGTTTTTAACTTTGCCCCCTGAAAAATCGTATACGAGCCGTAGATAGGTTCCGTCGTCCATGAACCTGATGTTGCGAGCGTCTGAAAAGTCGGCCTTGGCGACTATAGCTGCTTCGGTGGTCAGCCCTGGAAGAAACCCTGGCATTTTCTTGTACAAAACCAGGTGAAGCAAATTTTCCCGACCGGAGTACTGTGTGTCCAGGTTGTCGAAAAACAGTCTGTACCCGGGACGGTCGCCAAAGCCTATTCTGGGGCTGTCGACCATTGTATCGCCTGCAACCGCCCTGAAGTTGTCATCGCCGAAAGTGAAGGTCAGGCGGGTGTCCACGAAATTGTTTTCCGCTTCGGCTGTTCGGGACCATAGGGTCGTGATGACCGCGCAGTAAATGGCTGTGAGAAATATGAATCGAATCGGGCGCACGGAACACCTCCTTGTTTGGTGCGAAAATATCTGTTTTTCGGATCACCTTCTTATTCAGACGAAACTTTCCGGGAAATCAAAACAGAAAGTCATCATTATTTCTAGGGTACATTTGCCAAGGCGGCCGCGCGAAAGCCAGATGCTTCACCAACCCTGCTACGTAGGTGATGGATTCACCTTGGTGTTCAAATGGGTCGAAAGGAATTACCCCCCGAAGCACCACGGAGATTTTTGCATTTCCTACATGCGCGGTGAATTGAAAATAGTCTTTGTAATCTTCCAGTACCCAGCAGTCGTAAGAATTTTCACATGCTCTTTTGCAGGCCCGCTCATCCGGGTTGTCTATCTGGCCGTTTCCAGTGAAGTCGCAACTTTGTGCGTACCCGATAACCGCGTTTTCAAGGGCCACGAGCGATGATTCGAGCATTTCCATTGCATAGTCGTCGGACAGGGTGGCATTATCTAAAACAAAAGGTTGGGGCAAATAATCGACACACGCTGGTTGGCACCCCGGCGCTCCTGCCAGGCATGAAGGAGAGGACCAACCGGGGTTTTTCAACTCGGTGAACCCATAGAACTCATATACGCTTCCCTGGACCCAGGTGATGCAGTCGCCGGGTACAAGGTCCTCGGGAGCGTGGAAGTTGAAGGAAAAGATGGATCCGAAGTTTCTCCATGTATCAGGAGCATGCACCGGACCGCCGTTGGTACACACATCGGTGAGAAAAAATCCGTCATTGGTAACAGCTGTCACCACGAGCAATTCCCTGGTGTTGCCGAATGAATCAATGCAATCCGAGAGATCGT
>SLPX01000352.1 GCA_007131745.1 Myxococcales bacterium | reverse complement strand
CCCGCGATGGAGGCGCTGTTTTGGTAGGTTCGTTTGAATATCAAGCAAAACCTGGAACGAACCGTCAAAAACCTGAAACCGAATCTTCCCGATCGGGACATGTTTGGCATCTTTCGACAAGTTTCTTTGGACGAATATCTTGCCGAAACCATTGTTATTGTCATCGTATACTCCGTATCGTCTTGGTACCACCGGATGTCCAAATCAAAAATACTTGGCATTTTGTTTGCAGATGATTGCCATCCGGGTGTAGCGTCCAAAAAGGAAGCAAAACAAGTGCCGACAGGTGACCGAATTCCTGTCGTCGATTTGAAGGCCCTAATACATTACGAGGAAGAAAGATGCTGATTTCGAAAAAAAAGATACAGATAATGCCGTTTGCCTTGCTTCTAACAAGTTCATCTCTGATGCTTTTGTCACCTGCCTTTTTTTCATGCAGTGGGAGGAAAATCGGCGGGGGTGATGAAGTTCCCGACTCGTCCATTATCGAAGAAAAAGACGGGTCGGTCGAGGACGACGGTTCTGTGCCGGTTGACGGTTCAGCACAGGAAAGCTGTGAAACTCAGTTCATTCTTCCGTGCGAGGATGACTGCGTGAGCGTGGAAGGAGCCTGGTGGAACGGGGAGTTTTGTATGCCGATAATCTGTTGCTGCGAAGGACCGGACTGCGACGATACCTACGAAGACCCTGCATCCTGTCTGGAAGCACATTCCCATTGCGACCTGAATTCTTGCGCAGCCACAGGCGGGTACTGCGAAATCGGGGATTTCGTTCCTCCGACCTGCCATGAGGGTTACGGCGAGGCTTACGACCCAAATGTATATGAGCAAGACCCGAACGTGTGTAGTCTCGGAATATGCTGTTCGCCGTGCCCGGACCCCGACGACCCACATGTGAATTACGTTTCCACAAATCTTGAAATCTGCTCTCAAGACGATTGGGGCTGTTCGCCGGATAAGATCCGTTTTTCAAACGAATGCGGTTGCGGCTGTATCGGGCAGGAAGAAAAGGATTGTGCACCACAAGAGATCAATCCATGTCCCGATCCATGCGTGAACGTGGAAGGAGCCTGGTGGGACGGAGAGTTTTGCATGCCGATAATCTGTTGCTGCGAAGGGCCGGACTGCGACGATACCTACGACGACCCTGCATCCTGTCTGGCCGGACATTCCCATTGCGACCTGAATTCATGCGCGGCCACGGGCGGATACTGTGAATACGGAGATTTCGTTCCTCCGACCTGCCATGAAGGTTACGGTCAGGCTTACGACCCAAATGTATATGAGCAAGACCCGAACGTGTGTGGTCTCGGAATATGCTGTTCGCCGTGCCCGGACCCCGACGACCCCGACGTGGACTATGTCTATCATGATCCCGACCTCTGCAATCAAAACAATTGGGCATGTTTGCCGGAAACGATTTCTTTTTCAAACGAATGCGGCTGCGGCTGTATCTTTCTCGGCCGGCCTCAAAGAGTGATGCCGCCAAGTTCACCCGGTCCTGCAGGGGAGAATTGATTCGGGGATATTCAATTCGACACTTGTACCGATATTGAACGAAAATCACGTGCCAAAAAGGTTTTACACGGCAAAGTCGTGAACATGTAACGTGAACGCGTTTTCGTCCATCGTGCCCACACCCGCGTTGACACATCCTTCAATCTGACGCCCGGCCAGGCTGTCGATCGTGGGATCCAGTTGATTCGCATGCGAGGTCGATAGAGGCGCCAACACGTCGCGGCACGCGACATAGTCCAGGGTGGCCGGATCCAGGCAGCCCAACACGGTGTCCGCTCTCGCCGGAGTAGACCAGCGGCCGTTATGTCCGACCCAGATAGCCGCGGTCAGGTAAAACACGGGTGAAAAAAAAGTTTGAATGTGCCTGGCCACGAGTTCGCCGCATCGGGCGGCGTACGCGCCGCTGTCATTCGTGAAAGCGGCGTAGTGAATATTGTACGCGCCCCGGAATTGAGCGTACGCGCCGTTGATGATCTCGGTCGAGCCGAAGGTGGATTTTATGGCACTGGTCACACCCGCGTAGTTTCCGTGATAGTTCAACGTGGGCATCTGGATGACGCGCACTCTCCGCCCGGTGTAACCGCCGGATGAACCTCCTTCCCAAACACCGTTTACGGGGTCGATCATCCGGCCGGGAGTAAGCGGTGACTCGAAAACAGGGTAGGACAAATACGCCTGCAATGAATGAAATTCAAAAAACTCCCGTATCCATCCTTCGCCGTCTGCGGGACCACTGATATCATGGTCAGGGTTTGAATCAGCGGCCGCGCTGTACCACCTCTTGGCCGCTACCGGCCTTCCTGCCTGGTGAAAGAATTCGGCGAGTTCGTTCCAGTTGTGCTCGTCCCAGTTGTGATTGCGATGAGACGGTGAAGCGTCAAATCCGAATTGCCCGGCCGACCCATAGGCTTGAACATTGTCACAGATCAAAACCTCCCCGGAAAAGGAAGGGTACGCGTCGAAAATTGCGTCGATCACGGCCTTGATACAACCGGTGTGCGTATATCCATGGTTGGGCCATTGGCCGTTTCCTTTTATGATGACAACGTCGTCTTCATTTACATAGCGGGTTATTCCACCCATGAGAGCCAGGGCTTGAGCTACGTTCTGCTCGAACGTCCCGTTTTTGACAACGATGACATCCGCTACCATCGGGTCGACTCCGCCGTCCGGATCTCCGTTTGAAGCGTCTACAGTCGGCCCGGAATCAGTTCCGGGTCCCGCGTCCACCCTCGCATCCGCGCCGCCGTCGCCATGAAGAGACGCGTCTGTTTCGTCTGCTGGATCGGTTGATTTTCCCTTGCAACCAATGCAAGACCCCAAAGCGGCAACGCCCACCAGGGCGCCGCATTTTTGCAATGCCTCTCTGCGGCTGATGGGGTGTGAGTTTTCGGCGCCCCGTTGAGCTTGGTCCTGAAAACAGGATTCGCCTTTCGTCTCAGTGTCGTTTTCACTCATTTTTCCCGCGCCTTTTTCATCCTGTTTCATGCATTCACCTCCATGCCACATTTCGGAAACCTATTGAAAACATTTTACAAGGCTTCTTAGTCTCACACCAATCAAAAATGTGGAAAGACCAGGGTCTGATCATTCGGAGCTGTCAGGCACTATAGATGAATTTCATGAACATTGATGCATGTTCAACAGGACGTTGAGGTATGCGGACTCAGAATAAATCAGGCGGTGGGATCCAACACGCGGCCCACGAACACCACCGCGCCGGTTTGGATGTCCCTTATGAAAAAGATGAACGGGCGATCAATGGTGACCTCGATTATTTCTCCCGGTTCTGAAGTTGTACCAACGATCACCGCGGTTGCCGCGGCGGCTTCGGTGCCGGCTTCGTCCACGGCCACGAACGCCTTGTGGATCACGTCTTGAATGAAGAGTTCGAGTGTTCCGTCGATTCCGGAGAAGTCCGCTTGACCCGCGTTAAAAGCAGCATTCATGCCCATGGCCTGGAGCATATTTTTCACACTGAACGACTGAGTGAACGAAAACTTGGGCATTGTCAAATCGACATCGTGGTAAACAATGGATTCCACCAGTTCTTCTATGAACTCTCCATCCAAAGATGCCTCAATCCCCGAGAAAGCCCCTTCTTCCGGCGCAATGATGACCATTGAAAGCTCTTCGCCGTCATAAGGCAACTCCACGGCCTGGTAACCTTCTCCCTCGACGTAGCCGTAACGAGTGGTCTGTCTCATCATCGGCACGTTGACCTGGCCGTTCGGGGTGGAAAACTCTCCGTCTTGGGTGGCTTCTTCATCAAAAGCTTCCAACCAAGATGCGTTGAAATACACGGCGTTGGTGAGCACCAGCCGGGTATACTGAGTAATGGCTCCTTCCGGTATCAGATCCTTGATCCGGTCTTCGGTCTTTTCCGCCACCCAATCGTTTATAATGACCCGCCCGGCTTCCGGATCGGAGATGAAGTCCAGGAGGGTCATACCCGCTCCGTAATTGAGGGCCAACACGTCCAAGAACGCGTCCAGGAAAGAATAACCCGTCTGCCCCCATAGTGCGTTTACGACCCGAAGTCTGAATGCATCGCCGTCCGCGCCCTTGGCATCCTCTCCGCGGCTTTCAAGTTCCTGGTCGAGAGCATTGAACGCTTCGTGCAGCTCCGGCTCCGGGAGTATGAAATTCAACGCATCAGCCATCTCGGCCTTGGTGTCGCCGTTCGCGCCCGCGTAGGTCATGGCCAATGCAAT
>SLPX01000392.1 GCA_007131745.1 Myxococcales bacterium | reverse complement strand
TTTCCCCTGAGCTTTATCGATGGTTCAATGTTCCCGCGTACAGGGCTTTTCGGGGCCGCCGTATTCCGGGTGGAATCCAGGCGGCGCTCAAAACGGATCGCGTGACCGCTACCGTTAAACTCTCCCGTGAAAGCGACCTGGAAAACCTCAGAAGAGCTGAAAACGAGGATTTGAAAATCAGAATCTTGAATCGAAATCCTGTCAGAACCGGCTCTATCGTGACAGTGCTGGTCACAGAGGGAGGTCTCGAGATCCTGAACGACCTTCCCTTTGTGCGCCGGGTCGAGCTGGACATGGCCCCACCGGTTAAACCGCCGCTGGATTACACCGCCGCGGAAATCGGAGCAGTGGACGCGTGGAGGAATTTTTCCGGAGATAACGTCTCGGTCACCGGTCACGGCGTGGTGATCGCGGACATTGACTCTCCCATCGATCCGACCCATCCCCATTTTTTCAAGGCAGACGGGGGATATTACGACTGGATCGACGTGAGCGGAACCGGAGAACTGGATTTCGGAATCGACGCGGTGGATCTGAATGGAAACGGCATCGCGGATCCCGGTGAAACCCTGCAGTTCTTTGATGGAGAGGCATGGGGTTTGTACGTAACCTATGAACCCATCTTGAATTCGGACAACGGAGTTTTCGACATCGGCTGGGATTTCATATACGCGGATCTGAACGAAAACGGTCGACGAGACTTCGGAACAGCCGCCGGGTTCACCGACAATGATCCTTCCGGGGGAGAACCCATTTTTCTGATAGACGACGTGAACGGAAACGGCAAACTGGATCCCGGTGAAAAGCTCATTATGCTGGGCACATCGAAGATCAGAGCCATGTTCGACGGCACCACCGAGTACCGCCGCGGGGAAAACCTCCTGGACATACCGGTAGACAGTTGGTCTTCACACGGAACCGGAGTCGCCGGCATTCTTGTAGGCGGCACCCCCGGCCTTACCTCGCTCACCGGGATCGCGCCGGATGCCGAGGTCTTGATGGGCGCATTTGGTCTGGACCCTTATCTATCGACTTCGACCTTGTTTTATTGGGCCGTGCAGGAAGGCGCTGACCTGATCCTGCACGAATACGCACCCTGGACGGGAACGCATCTGGACGGCTCCACCAACCAGGAAGCAGCCATGGACCAGGTTTCAGCACAGGGCATCGCTCAGGTAAATCCAGCGGGAAACCTCGGAGGATCCAAAAAGCATATGCACGTGGAACTGCCTGCTCGATTTTCAACCGACATCCCATTGATCGTCCCTCCGAATTCACCTTACCAGGAAGCCTATTCTTACCTTGCATTGACTTTTCACTGGCGCCGGACGGATCGAAACATTGCATTCACTCTCAAAACTCCCGGTGGAGAAACGGTTCCACTGGGCACGGACGGCGACTATGTTACGTTGGCCGACGGAACAACCATGGTTCATGCATACAGGGACGACTCATCCAGGGGAACCGCTATGTTCGATATGATCATCGCGGGCTGGGACGGATGGGATTACCACCCCATTCAAAACGGAGAGTGGATCCTTACGGTTGAAGACGACATCACGGCAACTCTGGATGACCCGTCGATCCACCTTTCAGGTTTCGTCATGGACAATGTAAGTTCGTGGGGCCAGGGAGCTCACTTCCCGCTCTACACTTCAGAGAAACACCTGGTATGCTTCCCGGCCACGGCCGACAGCGCCATCACAGTGGGCGCGTACACCGGGCACGATTCTCCTCCCTATCATCCTTATGGAGGAGAATCATCCGGACAAATCAGGGGATACTCCGGCCGGGGCGTAAGAATCGACGGAGAGCCGATCATGGACATCGCCGCGCCCGACAACCCGCTCACGCCGATCAACCGAATGAGTTTTTACGGAATCGACATCAAGCACGGGGCCTACATGGTTTTCGGGGGCACATCGGGAGCGGGACCGCACGTGGCGGGCACGGTAGCATTGCTGAAACAGCTTGAACCGGATCTCACCGGAGAGGAGATTAGGGATCGCCTTTGGGCGGGCGCTCTCGTGGATGAAGACGTCACGGGCGACAATGATCACACCGTGGAAGAAATATGGGGTGCTGGAAAACTCAGGGTTTACGAAACCCTATACCAACAAACCCCCGCGCCAAACACCCCTCCCTCCATCGAGTTTCCACCGCAAAGGGTCTATATCTACGAAGAAACCGCCCTGCTTCCAACGGTAAGCGACGCGGAAGACGAGGTTGAAAACCTTCAACTTCGCTGGGACGATGACTATAACGGCACATGGGATCACGGTCCCCACCCTGTATCCGAACCCAGGACCGTGGTGTATAATGCAATTGAAACAATAACCATGAAAGTTCAAGTCATCGATTCCGGCGGAATGACTTCATCCACCCTGACTCAGATCGAAGTTGTCGAAAGAGAAGAACACACCGATGCGGGCGTCGGCGATGGAGGCACCGAGATAAAAGCCGGAGGAGGAGGAGGATGCTCCTGCCGCTCTGCCGCTTCGATCACCCCCCGACCCGGCAACACCTTGCCCGGGATTCTCCTTCTTGCACTTCTCTTCGGCCTTCTCGCCTTGAAAAGTGGGAAGAGGCAAAGAGTTTTAAAAGTTGGACGTTTGTGAAATATTACATTTGTTCTCTGCCCAGGTGCCATTCCTCCATATTTCTTTTTCCGAGCGAACTCCCTAAAGTCACAAAAGTGAATATTTCAAGACCTTCCCTTAGTGAACTGTGTTATGCTTCTAAACATTATCATTATAGAAAAACAGACAATGCGAAACAGAGATCAAAAAGGGTGCCACAATGAAAAAACCTGTTGCAAACAAGAAGCATTGTTATCGAACCATTCTTTTTCTTCTGTTTCTGCCCGCCGCCGGATGCCCAGGCTCGAAAAGTGAAACTTGTTCATGGGGAGGGGTTTGCCCGCCGGGAAGAGTGTGCCACGATCCCGCTGAGGAGTGTGTGTTACCCGACCAGATTACTGCGTGTTATGAACAAGAAGATTACGAAAGATGTTCTTATCCTGGTTCTACACCTGAGACACGTTGTCGAAACGGAATTTGCGTGGTTCCCTATTGCGGTGACGGCGTGTTGGACCCCGACGAGGAATGCGACGATGGAGACGATAACAATGACACGGCTCCGGATGCATGCCGAACGGATTGCATGCAGGCTTATTGCGGTGACGGAGTCGTAGATACAAGTGAGGAATGCGACGACGGCGCGGGAAACAGCGACACGGAACCGGATGCGTGCCGGATGGATTGCATGCAGGCTTATTGCGGCGATGGAGTCATAGACACGGGCGAGGAATGCGACAGCGGCAATCTAAACGGTTTCGACTGCACCGATTTCGGCTATGAAGACCCCACGGGGCTTATATGCACAGCCTCCTGTGAATTCGATACAACAGGATGCGATGCAGTATGCGGCAACGGGTTACTGGAAACCGGACAAGAATGTGATGATGGAAACACTGAAGACGGGGATGGTTGCTCTTCTAATTGTACTATAGAGCCGGGATGGTATTGCGAAGGAGAACCGAGCATCTGCTCAACACAATGCGGTGATGATATCGCCGCCGGCAGTGAAGAATGCGACGGTGAAGACCTTAAAGGTCTTGACTGCACGAACTTCAATTTTGAAAACCCGACAGGGCTTTCTTGCACCGGATCCTGCGAATTTGATATGAGCGGGTGCCAGGCCGTCTGCGGCAACGGTTTGCTCGAACCCGGTGAAGAATGCGACGACGGATCCGGAAACAGCGACACAGAGCCTGATGCATGCAGGACGGATTGCACGCAGGCATATTGCGGCGACGGGGTCGTTGACACGGATGAAGAATGCGACGGTGCGAATCTGAACGGATTAAGCTGCATGGACTTTGGCTTTGAAAACCCTGCAGGGCTTTCTTGCACCGGATCCTGCGAATTTGATACGAGTGGGTGCCAGACCGTCTGCGGCAACGGTTTGCTCGAACCCGGTGAAGAATGCGACGACGGAAATATCCAAGGCGGCGACGGTTGTTCTTCTGTATGTGAAATCGAACCGGGCTGGTATTGCACTGGAATACAGCCGAGCACATGTGTAACGGATTGCGGAGACGGCATTGCAGCCGGCGACGAAATCTGCGATGGGGATGATCTAAAGGGGGCGAGTTGCGAAAGTGAAGGATTCGATCTGGGTGTTTTGAGATGCGCTGAGAATTGTTTAGGTTTCGATTACTCGGAATGCTTCGATCACATCAACATCCCAACTTGGGTTTTGATTGATGGAGGACAATTCAACATGGGGAGCAATCAAGGCGATCCTGATGAAACACCCGTCCATGCGGTAACTATAAGCCAGTTCATGATTACAAAGACCCAGATCACGGTCTCGCAATATGAAAAATGCGTATTGGCCGGAGAGTGCGAAGAACCCGCTGGAACGGAAGCCGGGTGTAACTGGAACCAATCCGGCTTTGAAAACCATCCCATCAATTGTGTATCGTTCGAACAGGCCCATTTGTTTTGCAAGCTTTATGGCGGTCGACTTCCCAGCGAGGCCGAATGGGAGTACGCCGCAAGATCGGGAGGTCAGGACATTACCTACCCGTGGGGCAACGAAACAGCCACTTGCGACTACGCTGTGATGAACCACGGAGGCATCGGTTGTGCAACAGGTCGAACGTGGGATGTGTGTTCAAAGCTAACAGGAAACACCGACCAGGGATTATGCGACATGGCAGGCAATGTGTGGGATTGGGTACAGGATTGTTATCACTACAACTATAATGGCGCTCCCGACGATGGAAGCGCTTGGGAATATACAGGGTGCCCTGACCGAGTTAGGCGCGGCGGAAGCCTGTTCGATGACGCGTACAATCTGCGGGCATCCAGGCGCGCTTATGCAAACCCGGCAGAAGCAAGGTGGTACCTGGGGTTCAGATGCGTTAAATAAAAAAGAAAAGCAGTCATCCCATGGCTAAACCGGCAACGACCTCCTTCAAATCCTTCCCATAGGGCTGGACACCACCTTGATGGTGAACTAAATTCTGCCTGCTGATCGGCTCTCGGCTGAAAGAGGCATTTAAAAAGCCTGAAGAAAAAAAGAGAGTCGTGATTGCAGAAATTTTCAATCATTGGAATAAATACAGATAATAGGACGTCTATCACCAAGTTGTATTGTTTTCTTACCGTGTTTGATGGCCGAGAGAGAACGTCTTGATTTCTAAAAGCTTTACCGGGCGTTTTCGCCTGAAAACAAAACACGCGTTTCTCTTGCTTTGCTCGATTTTCTGGATCGCTGGTTTTGGCTGCCGTTTTCGGCCGACCACAGGCAAGATCCCGGTCGAAGTGCCGCAGGATTTCAGCCACACGGGAGAAGCTGAACTCCTGGACCACTGGTGGCTGATGCTCGAAGACGATGTGCTGAATGCTTTGGTCACAAGGTCTCTGCAAGGCAATCTGGACCTGAAAATCATGTGGTCCCGCTTGGACGCGGCAAGAGCGCAAGCAAGAATCGCGGGGGCTGGTTTGTTGCCCACGGTCGAAGGAAAAGCCGGCGCGGGAATCTCCTTTTCACAAAAGAAAACCACACCCTTGGGTACGGAAACCGGTGGTGCCGTCCCCTCTTTTCTTCTGGGCGTAGCCGCAAGCTACGAAGTGGATTTGTGGGGACGAGTTCGATCCACAAGGAGCGCTGCCTTGCGCGAACTCAAAGCAACCGGGGAAACACTAAAAGCCGCGGCTGTCTCTTTGAGCGGTGAAGTCGCGATCGCGTGGTTTTCCCTGCTGGAGTCTTACGGCCAGATCCGCCTGCTGGAGCAGCAGGAAAAACTCAACCGAGATCTTCTGCAGCTCGTCGTTCTCAGAATGGGATATGGTGAAACCGGGGCCGTGGACCTGCTTCAACAGAGACAGCTCATTGAATCCACGAGAGAAATGATTTCCGAGGCAATGATCTCGGCCCGGCTCGGAAAACACCGTTTGGCCCTTTTGCTGGGCCAACCGCCAGGCTCGGAAATTTTGCCGAAAGGATCAGAGGACAGGGAACTTCCTGAACTTCCTCCGCTTCCCTCGGCCGGAGTACCGTCGGAACTCGTGCAGCGCCGCCCGGATGTGCGCGCTGCTTATCAAAGAGTCGAAGCGGCCAATGATCTTGTGGCGGCCGCGATAGCGGACCGTTTTCCCAGACTTAGCCTATCAGCGGGAGCACAGGTTTCGGATGACACAATCAAAAACCTGTTCAGCAACTGGCTGGTGAATCTGGCTGCGAACCTGCTGGCACCCATTTTCGACGGAGGACGACGGAGAGCCGAGGTGGACAGAACAAGGGCCGTTGCAGGTGAAGCGCTGCACAACTACGGCAAAACGGTTTTGAACGCTATTGCAGAGGTCGAAGAAGCTCTTGCAAAAGAACGAAACTTCTTGACCCGCTTGGATACATTGCGAGAGCAGCTCCGTCTTTCGGACATGGTGGTGCATCGTGCACGGGACAATTATCTTAATGGAGTTGACGGCTATTTACGCGTTCTGGATGCAATGAACAAACACCAGGTGTTGCAACGAAGCGAACTCTCCCTGCAGCGACGAATACTGGAAAACCGCGTGGCCCTCTGCAGGGCGCTCGCGGGCGGCTGGAAGCTGAATCGTCCTGAAAATAAGGGACGAAGCGGTTGAACCGCGGAAAAACCGGGTCTCATGACGTCTTTATCAAATAGAAACGATCCTCCTACCCCGGAGACGCGTTCCACGGGAACGGAAGAAATGAAGAAACCGGAACAACAGGGAAAGAAACCCCATTTATTGTTGCGTCTTTTGAGAGGATTGATCCGTTTCGCCCTGCCCGTGGCTTTCATTGTAGCCGCGGTATACATGGCGCGCTGGATGGCGCGGACCGCGCCCGGCGCCAGACGGCGCCGGGGTCCCCCGCAGCGCATGGCCCGAATGGTCGAGGTAAAAAGAGTTCAAATCAAGGATCATCAAATAAGGATCCCTGTTATGGGCACGGTGCGGCCCGCGAACGAGGTCACGATTCAGCCCCAGGTCCAGGGAAAAGTCGTGTCGTTGGGCAAGGCGTTGATTCCCGGAGGATACGTCAAAAAAGGCGGATCACTCGTGAGAATCGAAGGCAATGACTACCAGCTCGCGGTCAGACAATATGAAGGGCAACTCGCAACCGCAAAGGCCCAATTGGCTCAGGAAAAAGGCCGCCAGGCGATAGCTGCCAAAGAATACGAACTGATGAAAAAAGAAATCGAGGAAGCAGGCGGAAACCTCGAATTGATCCTCAGAAAACCGCAACTGGATGCAGCACAAGCCGCGGTCGAAAACGCAAAGGCCGCCCTGGCCAAAGCCCGCCTGGATCTCGGCCGCACCCGGATAAACGCTCCGTTCAACGCAATCGTGGAATCAAGAAACATAAACATCGGAACCCACGTAACTCCCTCCACGCCACTGGCCAAGCTCGTGGGCACGGATGTCTACTGGATTGAAACCCTGGTTCCCGTGGATCATCTTCGATGGGTGAGTATTCCGCAGGAAGGAAAAACCGGCACACCAGGTTCTGAAGTAACAGTTCACGATCCCGCTGCGTGGGGTGAGTCCATGCATCGCAAGGGGAGAGTTCTAAGGCTGCTGCCCGGCCTCGAAGAAAAAGGTCGAATGGCCCGCGTGCTGGTGGAAGTAAAAGACCCCCTGGCGCTTGAAGAAGAAAACAAGGGCAAACCCAGGTTGCTCGTAGGATCTTACGTCTCGGTCGAAATAGACGGCGGCGTCCTGGAATCGGCGCCGGCTCTGGAACGTCAGTATTTAAGAGACAACGACACCGTGTGGGTCATGGACGAAAATGGTTCGCTGGACATCCGGAAGGTCGATGTAGCGTTCAGGGACCGCGACCGGGTATACGTGGCAGAGGGCTTGAACGAAAACGACGCGGTGGTAACAACCAATTTATCCGGGCCCGTTCAGGGTATGCCGCTTCGAACGGCCGGAGAAGAAGCGGGAGGAAAAAAAGCAAGGAGAGCGGAAGCGGGCCGGGATGTGAAAACCGAAACGGACACTGAAGCCGCGGCCGGGACGCTAAAGAAAAAACGCGGCGGAAAAACCAGCGGGAGAGGGGCGGGAAATGCACGGTGAAAAGAACGGTTCCAAGGGAAAACAGGATCCCGCCGAAAAAGTCGAAAACCAGGATAACAAGCAGAGCGAAAAACGCGAAAAAGGAATGATCGCCTGGTTCGTAAACAACCGGGTGACTTCCAACCTCATCATGTGGGCGCTTCTTCTGGGCGGCCTTTTCATGATGACTCAAATCAAGCAGGAGGTTTTCCCCGAGTTCGAGCTGGACGGCGTTACCGTGGTGGTAGCTTATCCCGGTTCCAGCCCTGAAGAAGTGGAACAGGGAATTATCACGGCCATCGAATCCGCGGTCATGGGAATCGAGGGCGTCAAGGAGATACGTTCAAATGCATCCGAAGGAAGAGGATGGGTGATTATCTGGTTCTATTCGGATGCGGATCGGCAAAAGGTTCATCAAGACGTAAAACAGGCCGTAGACAGGATCACCACCTTCCCACAGGGCGCGGAGCGCCCGGAAGTAATGCTGATGGGGCGACAGAGGCCGGTCCTGGATATCCAGCTTTACGGTGACGTTTCGGAACTGGTGCTGAGAGAAATGGCCGAGCGGGCGAGAGACCGCCTTCTCCAGGAACCGGACATATCCCAAGTGGAATTGAGGGGAGCGCGCCAACAGAGAATCCTGGTGGAAATCTCGCAGGAAGCGCTCAGACGCTACGGGCTGACTTTGCAAACCGTTGCTGCAAGGCTGGGAGCGGCCTCGATCGAAGTCCCGGGAGGAAAACTGGAAACCCCGGCGGGACAAGTTTTACTGAGGGTTACGGATCGCCGCGACTGGGCTCGGCAATACGCTGAGATCCCCATCATAACGACCCCTGAAGGGACCGTCATTCTGACGAAAGACATCGCAACCGTAGAGGAGGGATTCGAGGATTCAAACAACCTGGCGACCTTCAACGGAAAAAGAAGTATCGGCTTGACGGTCTACCGTGTGGGCGAGCAAACCCCGCTGGATGTTTCCAGGTCAACCAGGAAGGCAATGGCCGAGCTGGAAAGGGATCTTCCACCCGGTATTGACTGGAACATATCCAGGGACCGCTCCCGCATATACGAACAAAGGCTCAACCTGCTCTTGAAAAACGCGTTCTACGGATTGATCCTTGTACTTATTTTCCTGGGGCTTTTCCTGGAAATCCGCCTGGCCTTCTGGGTGACCATGGGAATACCGATTTCCTTCCTAGGCGCGTTTCTCTTTCTTCCGTCCATGGGTGTATCAATCAATATGGTTTCCATGTTCGCGTTTATCGTTGCACTGGGAATCGTAGTAGACGACGCTATCGTGGCCGGTGAAAACATCTACGAGTACCGCATGCGGGGAATGTGTTTCACCCAGGCGGCGATCCAGGGAACCCGTGACGTGGCCATTCCGATTACTTTTGCAATTATCACCAATGTTGTAGCGTTTCTCCCCCTTGCTTTCATCGAAGGCACCATGGGAAAAATCTACAAAGCCATTCCGTTCGTGGTTGTCACCGTTTTCCTCGTCTCCTGGGTTGAAGCCGTTTTGATTCTCCCCTCGCACCTCGCGCACGCGCGCAACAACAAAAACCAAAAAAGTCTTTTCAGAAGGTTTCAGCTTCGAATCGCCTGCGGCCTCGAGTGGTTCATAAACAGTATTTACAAGCGTTTCCTCAAGCTGATCCTGAGGTACCGGTTGCTTACAATCGCATGCGGCGCCACGGTTCTGATCATCACCCTGGCCTACGTGCGAAGCGGCAGAATTGGGATGATTCTCATGCCCCGCATCGAAGCGGACGTAGCAGTCGCCACGGCGGTCTTGCCTTACGGCAGCCCGATGTCCGAAGTGGAAGCAGTTCGAGACAGACTCGAAGCGGCAATGGAGGAAATAAAGGCCGAGCATGGCGGCGAAAAACTAGTTGAAGGCGTTTTTTCGGTCATCGAAGAAAACCAGGTGGAAGTTTTTGCGTTCCTGCAGGATCCGGACGTCCGGCCCCTGCCCACTCACGAGGTCACCGAACTTTGGCGTGAAAAGACCGGAAGAATTCCCGGCCTGCAATTCATGCGGTTCGAATCCGACCGCGGAGGTCCCGGAGCGGGCGCGGCTCTCACGGTTGAACTCAGCCACCGCCACATAGATACCCTGAACAGGGCGAGCGAAGCCCTGGCCGAAAAACTGGAAGACTTCGCGCAGGTCACCGACATCGACTCGGGTTACACCCCGGGCAAAAGGCAGCTCAATTTTAAACTCACCCCGGAAGGTCAAAGCCTCGGCCTCTCCTCCAGGGAAATCGGCAGGCAGGTGCGCGATGCATTCTACGGCGCAGAAGCAAAGAGACAACAAAGACTCAGGAGCGAAGTACGCGTCCTCGTAAGACTTCCTGAAGAACAGCGCACAAATGAATTCTTCGTTGAAAACCTGCTCGTCACCACTCCGGACGGCAGGTTCGTTCCACTGCGCCAGGTCGCGCTCCTGGAGCGAGGTCGTTCATACACGTCAATCGATCGGCGGGATGGACGAAGAATCATACGGGTGACCGCCAATGTAACACCGCTCGGAATGACCAGTAGGGTAATATCAGACCTCAATAGCGAAACACTTCCGGTACTGGCGCGTGATTATCCCGGCCTGGCCTATGAATTCAGGGGCCGGAGACAGCACATGGCCGAAAGCCTTTCAAGCCTTTGGAGCGGTTTCGGCATTGCCATGATCGTCATATTCTTTCTTCTCGCCATCCCCTTCCGCTCATACGTACAACCCATCATCGTGATGATAGCCATACCTTTCGGCCTTGTGGGCGCGGTTTTCGGGCATGTCTTGATGGGCTATGATCTAAGCCTCATGAGCATGATGGGGATCGTAGCGCTGGCGGGGGTGGTGGTAAACGACTCTCTCGTTTTCATCGACTATGCAAACAAGCGCGTCGCGGAAGGTAAATCATCGCGCGCAGCGGTCATCCTGGCCGGAACCCGTCGTTTCCGCCCCATTCTTCTTACAACCCTCACAACATTCGGGGGCCTCACCCCCATGATGCTGGAAACCTCCCGCCAGGCGCGTTTCATGATCCCGATGGCGATTTCGCTTGGATTCGGTATCCTGTTTGCCACCATTATCACCCTGGTCCTGGTTCCGTGTCTGTTTCTCTTCATCCAAGACGTCAGAAACCTGCTCACAAAGTACGGTGGCCGTTTAATGGGAACAAGGCCGGAGACCATGCAACAAAATGAACCTGCCGGACAACAAGCCGGCACCGAAACAGAGGCGTCAAAAAGCTGATCAGCTCTTGTCCAGTCTCTCTTTGATAGCGCCCACTACGCCCTCGCTCGAGGTCGCGGTGATGTTCAAGAGCAAACCTTCTTTCTCGTAATAACTCACCAGGGGAGCGGTCTTCTCGTTATAGGTGTCAAGACGGTGGCTTATTGCCTCTTCCGTCTCATCATCCCTTTGAACCACGGGGTTTCCGCACTTGTCGCAAACGCCTTCCTTTTTCGGAGGCTTGCTCCGGATATTGTAGATTTCCTGGCAATCGGAATTCGAGCATGTTCTCCTGGTTGTCAGCCTGTTGAGCAATTCCTCGCGGGGAACATCCAGGTTCACCGCCATATCCAGCTCGTGTCCCACTTCCGGTAAAAGCTTTTTCAGCGCCTCGGCCTGGGGAATCGTGCGCGGAAAACCATCCAGGAGAAATCCCTTGTCACAATCGGGTTGGGCCAGGCGTTCTTTCATTATCCCCATGATGAGATCATCGGGCACGAGATCCCCTGCCTTCATGAATGCCTCGGCCTTTTTTCCAAGGTCGGTTCCCTCCCGCACCGCGCCTCTCAATATGTCTCCCGTTGAAATCTGAACGGATCCGTCAATAGCGCTCAACAGCTTTGCAACGGTGCCTTTTCCAGCTCCCGGAGCTCCCAAAAGTATCAGCTTCATTTCTAACCTCCAGTATTCAGGTGTTGGAAGAATTCACATACTTTTCGCGGGGTAGTTTGCAGTCAAAACGACCGGAAATCAACCGTCTTCCCCAGACAACCCCCATCCTCCACCATCGGGAAAAAAACAGGTCTATTGTTCGTAGCATGTCCTGGTGAATTTAGATAATATGTCCGCTATCAATGCGATTTTACCGGGTAAAGCCAGATGACCGAACGCGAAAAAGAACCAAAAGACGGACAGACCGACTGGGTCGACCGGTTGACATCCGCGGCCAAGGCCCTTGGATTCAATGAAATCAGGGTTCGATGGAAACTGGAGCGCATCCGGCAAAAATGGTCCAGTGCCGCGCGCCGGGCCGAACAACAAAAAGACCACGTAAAGTACAAGCACAAAGTTTGTCCTCACTGCGGCAGGGTCAATGATCGCGATGAAACCGAATGCGTGGGATGCAAAAAACCGCTTTCCGCGTACAAGTGGCACGTCCTGAACCGGATCGGTCTGAGCATGCCGCAATTCATGTCGGTTTCAATGTTGATAGGAATCTGCCTTGTCCTGGTTCACGTGCGTCTCCTGATGGCCCAGGGCGGAGGTCTTTCGGCCATCCTCACCACACGCATCGACATCGTGTACCGGTTCGGCGGACATTGGCCGCCCGCTGTCAGAGCGGGGGAATGGTGGCGGTTGGGCACATCCATTTGTCTCCACTACGGCCTTTGGCACATCGGCTTCAACATGTTCGCTCTGTCGCAAATCGGCCCTGCCATGGAAGAAATCTTCGGATCGCCCCGCGTGGTGCTGTTTTTCATGATCACCGGGATCGCAGCCAATGTGGGCAGCGGGCTCATGGGCCTTGCGGGCGTGGCCGCGGGCGCATCCGGTGCAATCATGGGACTCTGCGGCCTGGCCGCGGGATGGGGACAACGCGACTCAACCACGGTCGGTAAAAACATGCGAAACCTCATGCTCAAGTGGGGTGTCTACACCATAGTATTCGGCTTTTTCATTGGAGCCGACAACTGGGCGCATATCTTCGGATTTCTCTCCGGCGCGATCATCGGCGGAGCGATTCCCCCGGCCAAACTCAAGCGCTCGCAATCCCCGGCCGCGCGAACCATAATCGGCTTAGCCGGCGGCTCCATGCTCATCGCATGCACGGCCCTCGCACTTTTTCCCCCGGAGTCAAAAATGATTTCTCCCTTTTCAAGGGATGCTTACACCGAGAACTTTGCAGACGACCACACCCGGGAAATCCGTGCAGCGTGTGCTCTGCTCGAATCAGGCCGACCCGACGAAGCGGTCGCCCGATACAAGAAATTCATGAGCAGACGCGTCGAGCTGAAACACACAAAGGAAAACAACAGAGAAAGCCTTGAAATGTTGTGTCGCACGCGCAAGCAACTCCGTGAACAATGCATTCGTTTCAGGGAGGGCGGAATCGAGGCCGTCTTCGAAGAGGGCCAAAAACTGCCTGACGATCCCGCTGAACTCAAAAGATTCGAAACCCACTTCCGAGAAGGGTGCCGAAGGTGGTTAATCGATTGACTGACGAAGCCTTTTTGAAACCTGAAACCTCTATCCTTTTGTCTTGCCCATCCTGCTGTGATATCATCCCCACTATCCTTGTTCATGGGATTTGAGAGCAGGAGTGTACACATGGGATCTCCCTTGATTCAGAGTGTTCGGATTCGGAATTATCGTTGCTTCGAAGATGTAGAGGCCCCGCTCGGCCACCTCACAGTACTCATCGGACAAAACGACACGGGCAAATCCGCATTTCTTGAAGCGTTGGCTTTGCTGCGACAGCCAAAACTCACTGGTTCCAGCCTCCAACGAGATGTCCGGAACATGAACACAGATCTCTCAGTTGAAATTTTTCAGTGCAAGAATGACAAGTGGACAGGATTTATTGTTAGGCCCGAAGACAAAAATCCAAGAATCAACAACCCCAACACCGTAAAAACAGCGTTTTACCAACTCCCTTCCAAAGGGCCGGCCATGGGTTGTCAAGGGCTGGACGACAGAAAGGGCCCACCGGACCTGGACCCGGCAGGGGGAAACGTACCCGCGCTGGTGGACTACTTTCTACGAAGAGACCGGGCACGCTTCGACTCGTTCGTAAAAGATGCAAGACAGAGAATTCCGGGACTCAAGGACATCCACGTGGGAACACCGGGCGGGAGTTATCGTCAACTCGATCTGGTGATGGAAAAAGGCGCAAAGATTCCCGCAGACCGCTCGTCGGCGGGAGTGCGGATCATAATCTTCTTTTTGGCGTTGGCTTATCATCCGGTGCCTCCCGAACTTCTTCTCATTGAAGAACCTGAAAGTGGTGTGCATCCAAAACGGTTGGAGGATATCGTCAAGCTCCTTCGAGGCTTGACCCGGGGCGAGCATGCAAATCACCCTGTCCAAATCGTGCTGAGCACTCATTCGCCTTATCTTCTGGACGCCATCGATCCGAGTGATGACCAGGTTCTGATTTTCAGGAGAGAAAAGCACGGCGCCAGATCCATTGAGCCTGCAGATACATCACTTCTTGCATTGTTTCTTGATGAGTTTTCGCTTGGCGAGGTCTGGTTCAATCAGGAGGAGGACGGATTGGTGAGCAAAGACAAGGAGTCGGTTTCATGAAGGTGTGGATTGTAGGGGATGGACATAGAGACAAGGCAATGCTTCCGCCGCTCCTCCGCTCCATCCTTGAAGTGGAGTTGAATTGCGAATTCAAAACTTGGCGCGATGTTCGTCTCAGAAAAGGAGGCTATGATAATAAGTTGGCCTATTTCATGCGTCAAATCCTGGCTACCCGGAAACCTTGGAGGTTGGTTGCTGTAGTGGACGCGGATGGTTCGCCTCGAGGACGTCGTCTGAATAAACTCAAAACAAAGAGAGAAGAAGAACGGCAAAAGCAGAATCATCCAATCCCAACTGCCTTGGGTGAAGCGTTTCCCCATGGAGAAGCCTGGCTGCTGGACGATTCGGAAGCTGTAAAAAAAGGACTCAACCTGGATGCCGACCACAAAGTTCCAACCGCAACGAGCGGCTCCCCTAAAAAGATCATGCATGAGCTTCTGGCCGCAAGTCCCAAGGCCGATGAGAGACCGATTGATGTGTGGCCGGACATAGCCCATTATGTCCGACTCAAATCATGTCGTACTCCCAAAAAGACCGGCTTTGGGCCATTTTGCGAAGATGTGCTGAAAGAATTGAAACCAATGGCTGCAGACAAAACTGATCTGCCTTGATATGCCTTTTGGCTGACAACCTTGCCATCTCCGACAATCCGTACCGGCCCTCCGTCATTCCGATTCCTCGTCAACCAAAGAATCGCTCATATTCATCATGACTTCCAACCCAGAACCATGTAACGGTATCGTTGTCGAGAACACCAATAGCG
>SLPX01000033.1 GCA_007131745.1 Myxococcales bacterium | reverse complement strand
GTCAGGAAGGCTCTGGTCCCGAAAAGCCGAATAAGAACTTTTATGACCCTCGTGTTTGGGTCCGAGCTGCCGAAGTGTCCATGGTCAACCGTATCAAACAAGCTTACAAAGATCAGGGCTTCTTGGTGCTGCAAGGGCGATTTTTGCCATCACACAAACCAAGGAAACCTGTCAGTGATCTGCTTTGCCCATGTGCCTGAAGCTTGTGGTGTCTTCCCTGCTTCGCTCCTTGCAGTATCAGGCGTGTTCGGGAGCGGTTCTCGGAAATCAGCGGTTTCAAAAACTTCGGGCGGAAGATTGGGGTTGGTTCCCTTTTTAACCAGGACTCGCTGGAAGGTGAGATCGTGGTCTTCTTCAACCATGCGATCCAGGGCATCCAGTTCAGCCCCGCACCCTGCGAGGTGGAGGTTGTTTCTGGATTCCAATCGCTTCCCCGCCATTATGCCCAGTACGAAAACCAAGCATGCCACGGACGCTCCCCCGAACAGAAGAAGGAAAATCTGCCGGCTGTCCAGAACCAGATCGACCTTGTTTTTCCATTTGGCTGCATCCTCCATGGCTTGACTCCCTATTTTTCAATCGTCCGACAGTTGGGCCATCCGCTCGGGAGCGGCGAGGCCCAATATGTCAAGACAGTTTTTGCAAACGGTTTTTATGGCTTCGACCCACATCAGGCGGGCCGATGTTTTTTCCCAATCCCAGCTTTTTTTCCAATCTCCCTGCCTGACGCTGGGCGGAGGCAGGACCGGGTCGTTTTTTGTGCGTGTGTAGTAGCTTTGAAATTGTCGCGATAAGTCCAAAAGGTAGTTTACGATTCGATGAGGCTCCCGCGTTTTGGCGGCTTCATTTGCAATTGTGGGAAAATCCATCATCCGGCGCAGGATTTTGAGTTCATCCGCGTTTTCCAGCCGTCTTGCCGTTTCCATGCTGAAACGCGGCTTGGAAATGGCCAACTCTTTTTCCGCTTTTTTCAATATGCTTGAGGCGCGGGCGTGACCGTATTGTACGTATATGGCTGGATTGACTGTGGGATCACTGCTGCCGGCGGTTTCAATATCAAAATCTATGTGTGAATCATGCCGCCTTTCCAGGAAGAAATACCGAACCGGGTCGGTTCCAACCTCGTCCAGCAGATCGTCAACGCTTACGAATTCGCCGGAACGCTTTCCCATGGACAGCTTTTCTTTTCCCCGCTTCAGGGTCACGAATTGGACGAGCAGGGTCTCAAGGGTTTCCGGAGAGCGGCCCAGCGCCTGGACCGCGGCCTTCATCCTCGGAACGTAACCGTGGTGGTCTGCTCCCCACACATTGATAAGATGATCAAACCCTCTGTTGAGTTTATCCGCGTGGTACGCGATATCGGATGCAAAGTAGGTGGGTTCTCCTGTTTCCCTGATTACCACCCGGTCCTTTTCATCGCCGAATTCCGTTGCCTTAAACCACAATGCCCCGTCACGGTCGTATATCCGAGATTGCTCTTTGAGAGCGTTGATGGTTTTTTTGACCGCGCCGCTTTCATGTAGCTTCTTCTCAGAGGTCCAGACGTCGAAATGTACATTGAATTTTTCCAAGGTTTTTTTAAGATTTTCCGTCAGCCGGCCGGCTGCGAAAGAGGAGATTTCGTCGATGTCCGCGTTCGTTACAACCCATTTAGCGGTTTTCTCTTGGATCAGTGCGCGGGCGATATCTACAACGTAATCTCCGAAGTAGCCGTCTTCGTCCATCTCAGGGATTTCTCCCACCTGGATATCTTGGGGTCCTTCTTGTTTCAGGATTTGGAGCGCTCGAACATGAACTGAATGACCCAGGTTGCGAACCTGCCTTCCTGCATCGTTGAGGTAGTATTCGGTGGTGACATCGTAACCTGCAAAGGAGAGCAACCTGGCGATGGAATCTCCAACAGCGGCCCCCCTCCCGTGGCCGACGTGGAGAGGCCCGGTTGGATTCGCGCTCACGAATTCGATGTTGATCTTCGGAGCGGACTTTTTGCTGCCGCGGCCGAAATCGGATTTTTCCAGGAGTATGGTTTCCAACCCGCGGTACCAGACATCCTCGGCTATCCGGATATTCATAAACCCGGGGCCGGCGATTTCAACCGATTCCAGGATTCCTTCATCGTCCCTGATCCTGTCTTTTATCGCGGCTGCAAGATCTCGGGGTGATGTTTTCGCCTTCTTTGCAGCGATCAGGGCGATGCTGGTCGCAAAATCCCCGTGTTCAGGTTTTTTCGGCGGGTTGATGGGAATCTCCGGGATTGGAGCCGAAATCAATCCGTCCAGCGCGCATTGTTCCACTGCGTCCCGAATAATTTTTTGTGTGATCTCTTGTATGCTCTTCATTTACATTATCCTACATGTAAGTTCAGGTTGCACCATGTGTGCTCCCGTGTCAAGTTCTTGACCATTATTTGAAGTCTTTTTTTTTGTTTACATTCGGCCTTGTCATCATCGGATTCATCGTGTCATGGTTGAGTTCGATTAAGAGACAAGGAATTCACATATGAAAGCGATTCAGATAGAAACTCGTAAACACTTCAGGTCGGTGTCAATGTTCCCGATTTCACAGGGTTTCATGCGGGTGGAACAAACTTTTTTCGCTATTTGCCTGGCTATTCTTGGGGTGCTTTTTTCGATCTCCAGCGCCGGAGCCCAAAGAGCGTCGAAGAAAGAACCCCTCAAAAAAGGTCCCGCTCCCGAGATCGTGGCAGAGTTCAAAGGAGACATGGATGAAAAGTTTCCTGAGGAACGCTTTCTTTTAGATTCTAACGGGACATTGATCCTGTTTTCCGGAAAAAGGGAGGTGGGAAGATTTTCGCTGGTGGAACAACTGCCTTCTGAAATGATAGAAGAGTTGTCGCTCACCGCGGAATCCAGGACGGTTGGAGGCAACCTGGCAGTGCATATAAGAGCGCGTTCCCCCTATTACGAAAGAGTTTTGGAAGCGCTTGTGCACGGTCCTTCCATTCGCAGGTTGAACCTGGTGTGGTCGGGGTTTACCGGGCCGCAGGGCCGGGATTCAGAATACGAAGTTAACCTGGATGTCGGTAAAAGATGGATCCTGGTCTACCAGTCCATAAAAAACCTGAAACGGTGTGATGGAAAGCCGGCAAGGTTTTTTATGCGGGGTATGGACTACAAGACTGGTGTCATGAGACCTGTCACGCCTGTGCCTCAAACGGTGGGCCTGGAAGTATTGGCTGCCCGAAACCAACCGCCGGGCGAAATGGCCGCTTCCGCGGGCTTGGCCCCGCTTCAGACTGTTTTTGCCTCGACTTCTCTTGGGGATGGAGAACTGGTCACGAACCTGGAAAGGCCGGGTGGATTGGATGACGGCGATGCTTCCACAGCCTGGATTGAGGGAAAGGGCGGGTTCGGTTTAGGTGAATTCATAGAATTCCGTGGTGCGGAATCACCATACAAGATTGTAGGTATGCGAATAATTCCAGGTCACGGAGAATCGATCGATGCATTTCGGGATCACAACAGAATCAAGTCTATCGTAGTCGATTTTGGGGAAAAAGAGGGTTACGTGATAACCATTCCCTCAGACCCATTGGAAACGCTTGAAGATGATATTTCCCGGGCCACGGAAAAACAAGACGGTGATAATGAAGGCGAGCGGGAACCCGGAACCGTGGGCGAAAGAGCAGTCTATTGGGTGCTTTTTCCGACTCCTATAGCGGCTCGATGTGCCACCGTACTCATCAATTCGGTTTATTCGGGGAAACAGGGAGGAAAATGGGGTGAAGGTGGGAGAACAGCGATTTCCGAACTCAGGTTTTTGAGTGAACTGGATCTCAAGGGCGGGATCGTCCGGCTCCTTCGGGATGTTGAAAATGGGGTTGTTTCCGGCGACGTAGCCTTTTCGATGCTCAAAGGTCTCGGCCGCGGTCAGGCCGGTAGAATCCGGGAATCCATGAAGGAACTTCGTGGGGCCGGAAGAAACGCCGCGGTTCGCGCGTTGCTGACCTTGGACCCTGAAGGTTCAATGAAAGTTCTCGTGAAGAGCTTGCCGGAATTGAGTGCAGGCTTACAGGATCGAATACTCAAAGAGGTTGTATCCAAAGGAGATCCGGCTTTGATTCATCTCCGCAATCTACTGGGAATGAGAGGGATATCCGTTGAACTCAAACTGAATGTCCTGGATGCACTTCGATCGGTCGGCACGCGGCGGGCCGCGGAGATTGTTTTGGGGGAATTGGGCAAGGGCGCCCGGCGATACCGGGGCGTGGTCGTGGACACGATCGGAAATT
>SLPX01000066.1 GCA_007131745.1 Myxococcales bacterium | reverse complement strand
TGGAAGGGTGAAAGGATGAAGCGGCTTCGACGAGGCGCAGACGAACCTCCCGCAGGGAGGTTGGAACAAGCCGTCCGGCGATTTCGGCACCTGCGAAGACCCATGGTTCGGCATCGCTGTGATCGGCGGTTTGTCCGCTGCCGTAAGGAACAGGCTCGCTCGATCCTCCGCGGTCAATAGAGCGAGCCGCAAAAAAAGGCAGATGGACAATAAGCCGACATCTGAGTTGCGCTTCCGGGTGTAGGGCGTGGTGGAACGGGTGAAGGATGAAGCGACTCGGACGAGCCGAAGGTGAACCTCCCGGCAGGGAGGTTTTTGCGAGGCGCTCGGCGGTTTGTCCGCTGCCGTAAGGAACAGGCTCGCTCGATCCTCCGCGGTCAATAGAGCGAGAGGTGCATTAGACCGGATCTTTGCTGTTTTCTCTTTCCGATTTCCGTGAAATAACATTTATGAACCTTTTCGATGAAAGGATTTGCGTCAATGCGGATGGTGATCAAAACACCTCTTGGATTAGCCCAAATCGAGGAAATCGACAACAAATTGGTTTCACTCGAATTCGGAAAAACAGCGGATGTGCAATGCACAAGCACTGAAGATCTGGAGCAGGGTCTAATCCACTCACCCGACTCATGTCTTTTCGGGGCAGCCGCTCAACTCATTGAATATCTCGCCGGACGGAGGAGGAGATTCAATGTTCCGCTGAATCCGACGGGCACCCCGTTTCAGAAAAGAGTATGGAAAGAACTCCTTTCAGTTCCTTACGGCAAAACGGTTTCATACAAAGAATTGGCCGACGCGGCGGGTTGCAGGCACGGGGCGCGCGCCGTCGGATACGCCATGAAATCCAATCCCATACCCATTTTCATTCCATGCCACAGAGTCATTCGCAAAGACGGATCCATCGGGGGATACACCGGCGGACCGGACAAAAAACGTTTTCTCCTCTCGCTGGAAAAGCATCTTTTTGAACCGTTTCCAAATAGTTGAAACTGTTTGAATCTAATTGAGCGATCTAAACGGCCTGTGTCAAATGTCCCGCAGCAGCACAAAAGCTATTACAAAAGCAAGAACGGGAAACAGCGACGCTGATAGATAGGTGTATTCAGGACCCAGTGCGCTCCACGCGTAACCCGCATACAAGCTTCCCAGCGCTCCACCAACACCAAACGTAGCGGCCGCATAGAGAGCCTGGCCGCTGCTTTGCGTGCGGCCCGAGAAAATACTGTGAATGCAATGAATCATGACCGCATGAACCACACCGTATGAAGCCGCGTGCAAAGTCTGGCTCAAAACCATGATGATGGGATTTCCTGCAAACCAGGCAACCAGGGTCCAGCGCAGGGCGGTCAATCCCAGAGCAACCAGAAGCAAACGCCTAAGCCCGAAACGGGGCAGCAACTGCACCATGAAATAGAATATGACTATTTCAGCCAAAACACCCACCGCCCACAACGGCCCGATCACGGCTCCATCGTATCCAGCGTCCGCCATGTGAATGGAAAAGAAAACATAGTAGGGTCCGTGACCCACTTGATTCAAAACTCCGACCGCCAGCAGCGCCTGCACCCTTGCATCCATAAGCAGCGCTGAAAAAGAGACCGACCCGGAGTTACACGGTTCGGCCGGTGCATCCGGAACCGGAATTGAAAACAATGCCGACAACACGAAAAGCGCTTGAAGAATCGGTGGAACCGCCCCCATTCCTGAGTTTTCCAGAAAACGGCCGATCAAAACAACAGAAAAAATGAAACCCCACGAACCCCACAACCTTATCCTTCCATAGCGTTCTTCACCCCCTCCGAGATGATTCAAGGTTACAGCCTCAAACGCGGGTATACCGGAAGCGTAGAACAACCCGAACCCGGCGGTGGCGAAGGCCAGAATCCAGTACGATTGGTCCACGAATACAAGAGCGAAAAAAGCAGCCGCCAAAAAGGAAGAAACCCGCACCATCAACATGGGACGGCCCGTCTTGTCGGCCCAAAACCCCATCAAAAGCGGTGCTACTATCCGGGCAGCCATAAACACCGCTGTCAACTCGCCTATACGTGCAGCAGAGAAACCGAGACTTCTCAAATAGGGACTCCAGTAGGGGACCAAAACTCCCATCACCGTAAAATAAAAAAAATAGAACGCCGCAAGGCGGATGGAGGGTTCTTCCCGTCGTGTCAAAGCGTGTTTCCGTTCAGGCCCGACTCGAAAACGATTTCAGGATTCGTACTCGGATCCATGGGTCAGCCATCCCCCATGTCGTTATCGGTTTCTTCTTTTCGTCTACCCTGACCACTCCCAAGAACCCGCCGCACTTCCAAGGAAAGAGTCTGCAACGAGTATGGTTTCGATAGTATTCCATCCCAGTTCATCTCGGCGAACCCCAAGTCGGACAAACCGAACGTAAAACCGGATGATATCAACACCTTTACATCAAAATTCCGTTTGCGAATCTCGGCAAGAGTCTGCCTGCCGTCCATGTCGCTCATGACCATATCCAGCAACACCAGGGATATCTCGTTTTGGTGTTTTTCCAAGAGCTGAAGAGCTTCCAAACCTGTTTTCGCGCTCAAAACCCTGTACCCCAACCTGGATAACATGTGCTCAGCGGTCCGGAGCACAATCGGCTCATCGTCTACCACGAGTACGAGTTCATCTCCGGTCAAAAGTCTGTCTTTCGGTTTTATGTACCCCATCTTCCTGCTGCTTCGACAGGGAAGATACATTGTAAACACTGACCCGCTTCCCGGGCTGCTTTCGACCGTCACAAACCCTCCGTGTTTCCTGACAATTCCATAAGTTGAAGCAAGTCCCAGCCCCGAACCTCGGCCGCCTGTGTTTTTGGTCGTGAAAAAAGGTTCAAAAGCACGCTCGAGGGTCGCCTTGTCCATCCCGACGCCGGAATCGCTGATTTCTATCGCGACAAAGCCTCCAGCGTCTACACCGAAAGAAGTTGTTGTTTCCTCACTCAAATTTTCAACCCTTGTTTGTACTCGAATATCCCCTCTCTCGTTCATTGCCTGCGATGCATTTATCAGCAGGTTGAGCACGGCTTGTTCTATCTGTACGCTGTCCACCAAACCCATGCACGATCGCGTTCCATACTCTTCCACTAAACGAATTCTTTTGTGGGTTCTCGCAAAAATCCGGACGATCCGGCGGACCAGCTCGTTCAAATCCGCTGGTTCCGTCTGCCAACTGCTTTGAGCGGCGAATCCGAGCAATCTGCGGATCAGTTTTGCGCCGCTTTGGATCGCGTGTTCGATATCATGCAGTTCCTGTTGGTAAACTTCGCCGCCTGCCGGATCTGATGCAATCAAAGAAACATTCCCCTGTATGGCCATCAAAAGATTATTGAAATCGTGCGCCAATCCACCGGCAAGCTGGCCCAATGCTTCCATTTTCGCCGTTTGGTTAAGGTTTCTCTCCAGTCTCCTCAATTCGGTTACATCCACGACAATGGACAATATCACTGAACTGCCGTTGATTTCCGCGGCCCGGGAATACAGCAAAGTCTCACAAACATTGCCGTTCCTGTCCATGAAATCCATCTCCAGAGCGGACACATCCCCCTTATTTCGAAACAGTTCCATGAAAGATGCGCGCTGTTCAGGAGAAAACAAGCCCAGTTCAGTGGAAGTCTTTCCTATAGCCTCGTCTTTCGCATACCCGCTCAACGCACAAAATCTCTCGTTCACATCGATCAGCCTACCGGTATCGGGATCGCTTACCACAACCGGCTGGGGGGACAACTCGAAAAGCGTCCTGAACCGGGCCTCGCTTTCCTTCAACAGCAAATTCGCTCTCTTGCGCTCTGTTATGTCCCTTATCACTCCTCGAACACCACACACCTTACCATTTTCATAAACAGGGCCTGAATGAACCTCCCCGGTAAAAGTCGTTCCGTCAGTCCGCACGAAAGTTCTTTCAGCAACAATCTTCCGCCCACCCAATATGGCTTGGATATCCTTTGCAGACTCGGCAAGATCTTTTTCAACCATTGTATTCCGGACGTTTATATCGGTGGCTTTGGCCCCCACCGGTACGAATGCATCAACGGCCGCCTGGTTTCCATAGACTATCCGTCCGCTCAAGTCGAATTCGTAAACAATGTCAAAAAGAGTATCCGCCAATTCCCTGAGACGCGAATCCGAGGTGCGCAAATCGCCGTACAATTCACCTCCGCGATCCCCCGTTTCCGGATTGCCCTCCGTTGTGCCCTCCGTATCGATACCAGGATCGTTGCAATCCACCGACTTTCCCCTTTCTCCATCGGATTCGTTATCAGAAGACGAGTTTTTTCTACGATTCTTTTCCATGGCAGCTCCAACCATCGCGTTGGATCTTCAGGGCTGAACTTGTAATCATGTTTCGAACCTGAAAACAGTTAAAAAAAGAACTCTTGGACAATCAGTTTTCTCAAAAGATGTGATTTCAGGGCTACGGCCTTGACTCTTGCCCGAATGTTTTTTTATTGCAAACCTTTTTTTCCGCCATCGGGAAACCCCACTGTTCGCCCAATCCGCGCAAATAATGCATCATTCCGGCCACTTTATTTATCTCATTCCACTGAAAATACCGCGGGTTTTTCGACCCTCGATTGTTTCATCCCCACAGTAACAAAAAAATTTTGGCAACAAAAAAGATCTTATGCTTGATAAACATGAAAAACAGACAAGAGTAAAACCGCCCATTCGGATCAATCCATCTACGGAGTTATTATACATTCTTCCGGTCATTCTTTCGTGGAACTGCAGTTTCCTACAGGAACCATCACCGGGGTTCACACCCCCATGGCCCTTGAACGAAACCGAATCAACCGGTTTATCCGACGCGGATCATTTTGACCTGAAGGGCGAACTTCCTCTTACCTTGACAACTGCAATTTCACTCGCTCTCGAAAGAAACCCTGAAGCCGCGGCGGCACGATGGACCATAAATATCCATGAAGCCATGGAAGAAGCAGCGTCTTCAGGCCATTATCCTGATCTGATCGTCAGCGGGGGCTACAGACGACATTGGCACAAGGAACGCCTTGTCCCGGCGCGCGGTCCGGATGCAACCTCCGCGGCTTTTTCGAGAAATATTTTTTGGGCTGACGTAACTCTCAACATCCCCATATTTTCAGGCGGTCGCGTAACGAGAGCTGCAAAAGCGGCTGAATGGATGACAAAGGCCGCCCGTCACCAAAAAGCCCGCACAAGAGAAGAACTCGTCTTTAAAGTCAAAACCGCGTTCTACAATTTACTTGTCCAGGAAAAGTTGCTCGAAGTTCTGAGTGAATCCAGAAAAATTCTCGAACAACATCACGAGCTTATCCGGGAAATGCTCGCCTCGGAGAAAGCCGCTCCCGTGGATGTGCTAAAAATTGAGGTCCGGCTGGCCGCAATCAAGTCAACTATGGAGGAGCAGCAGGGTTTGTACGAAATCGGATCCGCTGTGCTTGCAAACCTGCTGGGCGCCCCTACGCCGGATCCCGGCACTCAACTGATCAAGGGTTCCCTCAAACGTGCAAACCCGCATCTGGATTTAACCAGGCTTTCCAACGAGGCGATCCGGCGAAGAGCGGACCTGAAAGAATTGGAAACCCGCATGAGTGCCCAGGCAAATATGGTCGAAGGGGCCAAAGCCGATTATTGGCCCACCATATCGGCTGCTGCTACATTCGGGCCCAGGTTGAGCACCGAGGGTGATTATGATGACCTGGGATATATCGGAATCAATTTCGGATACTCCCTCTTCGGTTGGCTTTATGCAAATCCCAAAATCCGCGCCGCTTCTGCAGAACTCCGAGTGCTGTCGGAAAAGCGAAAAAACCTGATTTTGAGTATTTACAGAGATGTACGGACCGCGGTCTCGCACGTTCAAACCGCGATTTCAAGAATAGTAGCCATGGAGGTTTCCATCGAAAAAGCCCGCGAAGTCCTCAGGGTTGAACGTGAAAAAGCAGCCATCGGACATGATGGTTCAACCAGGGATGTGCTGGATGCGCAGACAGAACTTTTAACGGCCGAGATCAATTATTACAGGGCTATCGCCGCGCTCCATACATCACTTGCGCTCCTCGATCTGGCCACTGGAAAAGAACACTAAACAACTGACAAAACCGGAAACTAACTCATGAAAAAACCGTTAGTAATCTTGGCAGCCTCGACTTTCATTTTCACGTCTGCGTGCAAAAAAAGTGACCCACAAAAAAGAGGACGGTCCCGCAAACCTCCAAAGGTGGAGGTTTCAGTGGTCGGTATCGATAAGTTGGAAGAGACCCTGAGATTGACCGGAACCGTGGAACCGGCGCGCATAGCCCGCATGGCTTCACCTGTTGAAGGTCCCGTGGTCTGGTGCAAAGTCAGGGAGGGCGACGCGGTGAAATCCGGTCAACTCCTGGCGCGAATCGGCCGAATCAGGGGAGACAGAGCTGAATCCGCCTCTGCTGGACAAGAGCTTGAAACAGCCCGAATCGAAATGAAAAGGATCGAAAAGCTGGTTTCGATCGGCGCGATCCCTGGTTCGGAACTGGATCAAGGACGGCTGAACGTGGGCCGCGCAGAGGCAAAACTCGCCCGTGCGGCTGAAAAACTGGGAGACTATCGAATTATTGCCCCTTTTGCGGGTACCGTGTCGAAACTCCACGCATTCGAAGGAGATTTCGTGGGGGCTCGGTATGTCTTAATGGAAATTTTCGATTCTTCGAGCTTGCTGATTCGTTTCGCTGTTCCTGAAAAAACCGGATTGCACATCAACCCCGACATACCCATTGAGGTCGCACTTGATGCATACCCGGGTAAAGTTTTTCAGGGGGAGATAGTCCGGATGTTTCCCGAAATCGACAGGAAAACCGGGACCAGAACAATAGAAGCAAAATTGCCGGAGGATATTGAACTCATTCCAGGAATGTTCGCTCGCATAACCATCAAGGGCAAATCTCTTCCGGAAGTTATGATCTTACCGTCGAAAGCGGTCGTACACCTGACGGACGAAAAAGGGTACCTTTTCGTAGTGGAAAAAGGGGGGTTGGTTAAACGACGTCATGTGCGCACAGGCATGGAGGTTGGAGAATCACTACAAATAATCGAAGGGGTTGAACCGGGAGACAAGGTCGTGGTCTCCGGACACGGAGGACTTGGAGCCGCCAAGAAGGTCCGATACATGATGGGGGGTGATAAACAAGACAAATCTCATTCAAGAAAAAAAGCGGGCGGAAAAAAATCAAGGGGTGGTGTAAAGCCGAAACGGGCAAACAAAGAAAGCGCGGCTGATTTTCCAAAACCCGATGCTGGAAAGCCGCTGAAATGAAACTCACCCATTATGCAGTAAAAAGAAAAGTTGCGACCATCGCAGTAATATCAGCGCTGCTGGTCTTGGGAGTAGCTTCTTTTACCCGCCTGCCCGTCGACTTTCTACCCAGCATCACTTATCCGCTGATCAAAATACATATATGGTGGCGCGGCGCCACAACCGAAGAGGTTGAAGAACACATCGCAGACGTTATCGAAAAGGAAATGGCGGGACTTGAAGGCCTGGATTATCTTGAATCCGTTTCCCATGAAGGCGGTTACACCCTCGAAGTCAATTTTCTGTACGATGTCGACGTAAACGTCGCGTTTCAGGACGTACAAGCAGCCATGGTCCGGGCGGGAAGACGGTTGCCCGCGGACATGGATGCACCCGTCATAATCAAGGCTGATCCGCAGCTCTTGCCGGTGGTTGAACTGGCCATACGGTCAAGCAAATGGGATCTGGTGGAACTCCGGGACTGGACGGACAATTGGCTTTTAGACCGGATACTTGCAGTTCCCGGGGTGAGTGGAGGCGACATATCGGGAGGACTTTTAAGAGAAATCCGGGTCCATTTGGACCCCTTGGTTCTTGAGCGCTACCATCTTTCGGTGGAAGACATAAAAGTCGCCGTGGAATCGGCGAATATAGAAAGGTTCGCGGGGAGGCTCATCACCGGAGACAGGGAGATCATAGTTCGTACCATGGGCGATCTTCAATCTCTCCAGGAAATCAAAGACATCATAGTAAAAACCGAAGGCATTTCGATGGTCAGGCTTGGAGATGTCGCCCAAGTCCTCGACGGACATGAAGAAGTACGAGTTATCACTCGCCTTGATTCAAGTCCTTGCGTCAAGTTCGGAGTTCAGAAACAGCCTGACACCAACACTGTAGATGTTGAAAATGCACTAAGGAAAAGGTTGTCGGAGCTGAAGACCAGCATGCCCGAGCATATCGACATAGAATTCCTGGAAAGCCAAGCGGAATACGTAGAAACCTCGCTCAGGGGTGTAAAAACCGCCATGATTCAAGCGGCTATTCTTCTTGTACTGGTGACATTTTTGTTTCTGGGAAGCTTGCGGCAAGCTCTTGTTTTAATGATTACCCTGCCTGTCGTCCTGGTTTCGAGCTTCTCCATAATGCACACTCTCGGATTTTCAATCAACCTATTTACCTTGGCGGGAATAGTCGTCGCTCTTGGTGTTCTGTTGGACAACGCAATCGTGGTTATCGAAAACATAACCCGCACATCGAACGAAACAAAAGTCTTTTCAGACAAAACTGCTGTCTCAGCGACCATCCAGGTGACATCAGCCATCATGGCATCCACCATGACCCTGCTCGCGCTGTTCGTTCCCTATATAATGGTCTCCGGACTGACAAGTCTGCTGTTTCGAGAGCTGGTCCTCGTAGTGTCCGGCATCATGTTACTCAGTGCGATCTCCGCCGTGACTTTCGTTCCCATGATGGGGTCATTGGTTTTGACCGGTTGGAATCAGAACAAAAAACCGGGCAAAGAAAAAACCTCCACCCGAGTTCTGCTCAGTATCCAAAATGCATACGGAGTTCTCGTAAGATATTTGATCAAATTCCGCTGGCCGGTTGCTGCGCTTTTCACGGGTATCATTGCATGGGCCGGGTTCATCGCGTTTTCCCTTCAAAGTGAATTCCTGCCTGTCCTGGATGACGGCCGCATAATGGTCAAGGTCAGGTTGGCAACAGGTACATCACTCCAGGAAACCGACGCCCTACTGTCCCGCATTGAGGAAGCAGTGGCCGATGACCCACTTGTTGAAAGCGCGTTCACTCTGGCCGGTGGTAAAGTATGGGGTCTGTACACTTTTGAAATCGCCAATGAAGGACAGGTCAACATTCAGCTTGTGCCACGTTCAAAAAGACGGATCAACACCTTGGAATACATCGGGCGCCTCCAAAAAAAATTGGCGCCTCTCGCTCCGCCCGGCGGCAGAGTAATGGTGCGGCAGATGAGAATCAAGGGCATAAGGAGAATGGGAGAATCCGATCTCACGGTTCAGATCCGCGGAGCGGAAATGGACAAGTTATTTGAACTGGCGGCCGAAGCAGTCCGCTCAGCCCGAAATATCCCGTCTTTAACCAATGTCCATCTCGGCATGGATATGACCAAACCCGAGCTGCACGTTCATTTAGATCGGAAAAAAATGGCTGATCTGGATATAACAGTAAAAGACGCCGCGGATACCCTTCAGGCCTTGATTCACGGAGTAACGGCTTCTCACTACCGTGAAGACGCAAACCTTTACGCCATCAGGTTGAAAATCCCCGAAGCCAGGCTGACCAACAAGGAAGACATAGAAAACCTAATCATAACAAACAAAACAGGGAGACGTTTCAGGGTGCGTGACATTGCATCCGTTAAATCCCGCTCCGGCCCCGTTGAAATCATAAGGGAAAATCAAAGCAAGCTGGTGGAAATCCGTGCCGACGTCTTGGGAGCAAGCCTGGGCAAAGGCCTTCAAGACCTCAGGGAGGCCATGAACAAAATGAATCTCCCGACAGGTTACGAAATAACCTATGGAGGCAAAGCCCGCTACATGCAGGACTTGATGGGCAGCACTCTAAAAATATTGAGTCTCGCCGTATTCCTCGCCCTGGTGGTTCTTGCCGTCCAGTTTAACAGCATCCGTTACCCGTTAATCATTTTGCTGAGCATCCCGGCCGGAGCTGCAGGAATAGCCTTCTCCCTGTACATAACCGATCTTGCCTTGGGAGCGACCGTTCTCGTGGGATTCCTCGTGGTTGTTGCAGCGACGGTAAACGACGGGGTCCTTCTTTTTACGCTAGCGGATGAACTCAGAACCGGTTCGGAGGGGTTGAACATCCGAACCGCTGTGGAACTATCCGCACGTACACGCCTCCGCCCAAGAGTCATGACCACAGTAACAACCACTGCCGGGCTTCTGCCCCTCGCACTCAATCTGGGCGGCGGCGGTGAAATGCTTCAGCCCATGGCGGTGGGCGCCATCGGGGGGCTTCTCATGGAAATACCGGTTGCATTGTTCCTGATGCCTTGCCTGTACATAATGGTCACCCGCAAAAACACGATTCCCCCAAAAACCGATTCCAAAGAAACAGCTCCCGGAAAAAGCGCATAAAACCATAAAGCCATGTTGCTCATGGTCAAATGCGTCCGGAAAACACTTATTCTATGCCGAGATGTCCGTAGGATTTTACTGCATAGATGTAGACAAACAGGCCTGTATGAGGAGTCCCCACATCCGGCGCCACATTGATTCTCACTCTTCCCGCTGAGCCTCCGCCCCCACCCCCGCCTCGATTGTAGTGACAAATGCCTGGATCACCGTCGTAACCTTGCAGACCAACCCCCCCACCACCTTGTCCACCATTTGGATAATGAGAATGAGAGCAGCCACTTAACAGGGAATCCGCTCCGTCTCCGCCCGAAGCGTTTTCAGCGGCTCCGCAGGATCCTCCACCGCCGCGAGCGGAAAGCTCCCCGCCAAGGGCAACTTCCGGAGCTTCCAGGAGAATCGTCCCACCCGAACCGCCGCCTGCTCCCAAGCGGATACCTCCGCCGCCCGAAACATCGACCGAACCTTTCCAGCCATACGATGCCGCCACGTGGATACGGACGCCTGCAGCCAAAATAATCGCGCCGCCCCCGGCACCTGCCGTGTGCACGTGCCAATTGCCATACTGCATTCCTCCCCGAAATCCTCCCCACATAACGCTCATCTCTTCATCGCCCATGGGCTCTCCCCCGGCGGACCCGGACCCGTGGCCATCGAGTCCTCCTCCGCTACCCCCGAAGAAACCGTACCCGCCTCCCCCGGCTCCGTTGTCCGAATAACCGCATCCCAAAAAATGCGCGGATTGCCCGTCGCCTGGAAGAACTCCCGGACTCGCTTCACATCTGCCACCCGGACCGGGAACGCTCCCAGTGGCCGAAGCATCTATGCGACCGCGAATTATGATGTCCTCGGTTGCAGCTATCGCGAGCGCCCTGTCTCCCACAACCCTGACCTTGATGCCTTCATTTATGGTGAGTTTTTTAAAACTCAGAACCCAGATATCCGGATGATACTGGCCTACTCCCGGATCTCCACCTTCGATGATACGGTTTGGAACATTTACGTAAACCCCGCCGTGGAAAATTTCCTTTGTGGTGGTATTGATAATGACATCCGCCAACGGTTCGAAAGTCTGCACACCCGCGGTTAAATCAGACTCTTCCAAGTGGGTGTAAACAAATCGAAAACACCTGTTGGGTTCCGCCTCGTCGTTGCAACCTGCCGAGCAATGAGTCTCCTCCGCTATAAGTCCGTCATCGCTGCATTCAACCAAGACATCCGCCTCGCACATGCTCTTTCCCGGATCGCACTCATTGCATTCACCACGATCCACGTTGCATCCGTAAACACAGATGTCGAGCGGTTCGGCCGAACCGTCGGCCTCACACAACATCAATACTCCGCCTTCGCAAAACTCTTCGCCGGGTGTACACATACACCGCAAATGTTCACTAGAACACCCGTTTTTGCATTCGTGGCCCGCGGAAATCAGACCAGAATCGTCGCACGCGACAAGGGTGTCGCCGTGACACTCAACTTCCCCGGCAACGCATTCGTTGCACCGCGATTCTTCAGCATTGCAACCGAATTCGCATTCCACCCTGAGATCGCCCCGCCCGCTCGTATCGCACTTCACCAATTCTGCACCATCACATTCGATGAATTCCCCGGGTTCGCAACTCAACTGTGAATTTTCTTCATCCTTTTCAATCACATCATCTTCATCCACAGTTCCGGATGTTTTTTCATGAGATGCACATGCAGCCGCAAGCAAACTCGCACATGCCAGACAGATAAACGCGGAAAAAAGGCCGGATTCGCATAACCTTTTCACTTTGTTAAATATTTTTTCGGTTTTCATGAGTTTTCTCCTTTGCAAAATCTAAGTTTTCCAGGTTTCTATGCCCCTGTTGTCGGAACGGAGAACGAATTGTTGCGTATTTTTTTATATTTTGTTTTCGAATCAGCCATGTGGAGACTCAAACAGGGAAAGCTGGAAATCCTTGTGAAAATGAAATACTCATTTATTGAAAGGAGGTTTTCCGCCCTATGACGGATTCAGCCTGTATGAATACAAACACGGATTCCGACCGTTCCCCCTATACTTTCGAGACCGGACCTATTCGTCCTCCCAGCGAGGCACAAAGTCTGCTCGTAAGGGTTTCCCGGAACTGCCCCTGGAACAAATGCACTTTCTGCCCGGTATACACAAACACCCGCTTTTCCCGCCGTGAGGTGGAGGATGTAGTGAAAGATATCGACGCAATGGGGCGGGTACGGGATTACCTGAAAGAGAAATCATCATCCCTGGGTATTTTCGATGGCGTTGCAGCCGAAGCCGTTCGCGAACTCATGGCAGCCGAACCCGACCACGGGTCCATTCAACAAGTCGCCCTTTGGCTAGCTGCCGGCGGCCGAACGGTGTTTCTCCAGGATGCAAACAGTCTTCTCATCAAACCCGGCGAACTCATACTAATCCTTGAGCGTTTACGCACGGTGTTTCCCGAAGTAAACCGTGTGACTTCCTACGCGCGTTCTCACACTCTTGCAAAAATCCCCCAAGACGAATTAAAGAAATTACACCAAGCCGGTTTAAACCGCATACACGTAGGGTTGGAGTCCGGCTCGGACAAAGTTTTGAAGCGGGTCAAGAAGGGTTGCACCAAGGCGGACCACATTGCGGCCGGTCGAAAAGTCATTCAGGCGGGAATAGAGCTTTCCGAATACGTCATGCCGGGCCTCGGCGGAATTGAATTAACCGACGAACACGCGGATGAAACAGCCGATGCACTGAATCAAATAGACCCGCACTTCATCAGGCTCCGCACCCTCGGCCTTGCACCTGGGACCTCTATCCGGGAGGAATTCGAAGCATCAGAGTTCATCCCGCTGGATGAGGACGGGGTCGTGCGGGAGATCAGACGCATGATCGCAGGCCTTTCCGGGATACGTTCGACTATAGCAAGCGACCACATCTTGAACCTGCTGGAAGAAGTCGAGGGCACCCTGGACCACGACCGAAAAAAAATCCTGGGTGTCATAGATCGCTACCTGGCCATGGATGAAGATGACCGCTTGGCCTTCCAACTGGGAAGACGGCTCGCAGGGCTTCGCCGCCTTGATGAACTCAAAGCCCCGGGCGTACGAGCCGAACTGACAAGGCTTGTAAAGGAAGCAAAAAAGCAAGGGCCGGATAATATTTTACGAGAAATACTCACGCGGTTCATTTAACCAGCGGGTCAGCCCTGCCGAATCCAAGCTCCCATCAATCTGAAAAGAGAGAAATTCACCTGTCAAGGCAACAACGAAATCCTGCAAACAATTCGTCCCACCCTGCATTGTAATTGCATTGCAACCTGGCTTCCGCTCCCGCACAATTGAACGCCCCAGCCAGCACCTCGTACCCCCTGGGATCGGAAGTAGACGGCGCGACCTCCCAGACATTTCCGCTTAAATCGAAAGTCCCCAATTCATTCGTGCAACCCGGAAATGACCCTGTAGGCATGACCCGAAAACAATAGTATGTATAGCCGCAATTCGGCCCGGTCACACAATCTTCAGGCGGGATCTCGTTATCCGCACAATGTTGTTCACAAAACGTGTCCACGCAATTGCAAATCAAAGGGTCGAAAACATCGCCGAAAACATAGGCAGATCCCCCCGGTCCACCGCAAGCCGCGCGCAATTCATACGGCCGACATATCCGCTTTCCGGCGGCTTCACAAGCCTCCTCGAATTCCGCAAGCCTTTCCAGGTTCATGGTGGATACATGCCAAGGTATCACGCCCGGAACGCTTAGGGCCGGACCGGTTTCCGACCCCTGGTCATCTTCGGTCGCATCCGGACGGGATGCTTCATAAACATCCATGCAGAAGGGACCGACCTCGACCATATCCGAAGGGCAGTCATCCAATTCAACGTACGCGTCCTCGAAAACAAACGCGTCTTCATCCACATCGGCATCAAGCCGTATATCCGCGTCTCCGTTCACAGTTGCATCGGGAACAACAAGACAGTTATCTCCATTATCTCCCTCGCTTTCACAAGCAACCATCACGACCCCTGCCGTTACTAATAAAAAACACACGGCCCATTTCAAATGAATTTGATGAAACATAGTCTTTTCCATACCGTAAGAATCCAAAAAATTCTTTGCAGACAAATCCTGCAAACATTGTACCCCTTTATTCTTCCAAAATGACAACCTGTGAGTCAACCCCGACGCGAAACTGATCAGGAAGTCCTGCACTGCACTGCGCGGCGATTGGAGATCCCGGGTGTGTCTTTTTGTTCTGTCCGCCCGTTTCCAGAGGTTATTTGGTAGGGTCGAGAACTGGCGCGGTGGCTTTAGGCGATCCCTTGGCTGTATCCGCCGTTTCCAGACCCCGCCCGGTCGAACGGAGCGTGCGAATTTCCCGCACTCCCCTCTCTTATGTTTTCCCTTTCTCCTGTTTCATCCTCCCCTCTATTCTTCTTTTCCTTTCCTCTTTTACCTTTTCCTCCCTTCTGCTTTTTCCTCACCTTTATTTCTTCTTTTTTTAGCATTATTTCTCTTTTTCTCGCTTTCCCCCTTGCCTTTGTATAAATTAGTGCTATATCAACTATATGCCAACAGAACAAAACAAATTTTTAAATAAAAACTCCTCCGTAAAAACATCAAGGAATCGGCGGAAGTCCCTTCGTTCCACCGAAACGCAGGTCCCCATCAGCTTTCATCGAAGAGGCGGCCCGAGAAAGGGCGCGGGCAGAAAACCAAACGGCCCCAAGGCCGGAACCCCACATCTCAAAAGACCTTCCCTTAATGCAAGGTTCCCGGTCCACATCACCCTGAAGGTCATGAACCACGTCTACAACCTCAGGTCGAAACGATGCTTCTCAAAAATTCTTCGTTCCATCCATGCGGCCCAGAACCGGTTCGGCTTTCGCGTTGTGCACTACTCCGTACAGGGAGACCATTTCCATTTCATCGTGGAAGCCGCAAACCGAAAGTCACTTTCAAGGGGCATGCAGGGGCTCACCATCAGGATCGCAAAAGCGCTTAACAAAGTAATGGAACGTAAGGGAAAGGTTTTTGCCGACAGGTATCACGCCCGGATTTTACGGACTCCTTCCGA
>SLPX01000211.1 GCA_007131745.1 Myxococcales bacterium | reverse complement strand
TTTTATAAATCCAATCCGTTGCGCTCAGACATCGATACCCTTTCTTGTCAATAACGCCGTTCTATTACCGCTTACGTTTTCCTCGTGTTTCTTTCCCTTGGCCTAGTTGCCCACTGATGAGATTAAAAATATAGCTCGTAAGTGGATTTGTTCAACATTTTTTGTTCCGTAAACAAAGTTTTTTCGTCCGTATTTGCCTTGCTTTCCTTTGTTTTTTTGAATAGTCTAGTGGCTCTGGTTGGTTAAGGTGAAGAGTTTTGGGCGATAAGGTCGAGGATAAGGGGGTACGCGCAGAGAATGATTGATCTGTGAAAAAAATAACGAACGAGCGAGAGTAAAATTCTGCGAAATAGGCTGCAACACAGGGAACACCAAAACTGCAAAACCAAAAAGGAGAATAGAACATGCGTCATTACTTTTGGGCAATCAGTGTGGGGTTGATCGTGGGTGGAATCATAGCCATGTACAATCTTATCGTGGCCAAAAAACCCGAGCTGAAAGAAAAACTCGAGAAGATAATGCCCTATTCCGGTTTCATCGGATCAGGGTTGCTTCTGGCCGGAATCTGGGGATTCGTAGACGGCTTACTTTTCTCCAAGTTCTATACTCACGCGGGGCTTTTCTTGTTGGCTTTTCCGGTTCAAGGAATCGCTATTTTGTTGTTCCCCCCGGTTTGCGTGCTTCTGGGCCTTTTACAGGGATTGCCCAAGATCGCTGAATGGACGGGCAAAGATCTGAGCAAGGTGGAAAATATCGCAAAGAAGCTAGCGCCTTTCACTGCCATAATCGGGATCGTCGGGATCGTCGTCGGATTTCTTCTCACGCTTTTCCTTCTCGGCATTCATTTCTAAACAGGATCTCATAGAGATCCGGACAATTGCAGGGCCGCCGGGTTTTCAGGGGACCACGTATAGAAACAGGTCGTATTGAAATCCGTCGTAATCAATCGTGATTGATTCAGTCGGCTTCCAGTATTTCATCTGAAAATGATGGCAAACCACTCGTGCTCCGGAACGCAACTGCTTTTTCAGAATCGGCTCCAGTTTCGCCACCACCTCGGGAAACAGGTACAACATTACAACGGTTGCTTCTTCGAAATTCTCCCTGAAGATGTTGCCTTTTTTTATGGTGACGAGTTTTTCGACCCGGTGTTTCTTCACATTGTCAAGAGACTCCTGCACTCTTTCCGGGTTGAGATCTATTCCAACGCCGCGGGCACCGTATAATTTTGCAGCGGTGACGACTATTCTGCCGTCTCCGCAGCCGGGGTCGTAAACAACATCGTCTTTTGTTACGTTCGCCATCTCGAGCATCTTTTCGACGATCAACTGGGGAGTCGGCTTGTAAAACAGGTTCATGTTTTCATCGGCATGAGGGTCCAGATATCTGGTCTCCGCTTTTGACCGAGGGCCGGACGGTTCTTCATCCATTTCCGCCATCAATGGATTGTCATCTAATGGATTGACATCCCCTTGTTTGTCGGTTTCTGCCTTTTCCCCCGGATCGATGCGCCCGGTTTCTGCTTCCCTCTGTTTTAGGCAAGCGACCTGCAGCGCTGCAGCGGCCGCGGTGAGTATCACGATTCCGAAGTGTAAGAATCTCGTTTTTGCTTTCATCAAAAAAATTTCCTTTGTACCGGTTCCCAAACCATTCAGGTCCACGATTGACTCTACCAACTCATCTTAACTTTTGAGGTTTATTTATCAGGATAAGCCGGCGGAATCAACTTCACCATCAAATTTTGATCCACACTTTCCAAATTGTTACCGGACCACCTTTCCAACGGTGGATTCTTCCTATACCAAAATTGGAGATGATTTTTGTTTGCCGTTGCCCAGTCTTTCATGCCGCTATATACTTTTCTTGGATTTGGTAAAGTTAAACCCCGGTGGAGATATAGAGCAATAAGGGAACCGTAGGGCGCTCTGCGCCGGAAAGAATAAGTCATGCAGAGGACAAATTCAGCAATTTTGAAACAAGTATCCGGGCTGGGAGCGGCTCTATTATGTTGGGTTGGGTTGGGTTGAGCTTCGTTTCTTGTGGTGGGTCGGGTTCGGGAGACAAAGATGCGGCAATATTGTCGGACGGGGGCCCCACCGACTCCATGGTTTCCCCTGATGGACACAGCTTCGTTGATGGAGGCGAAAATGGAGGCACTTTCCGACTTCTCTCAGACTCTCCGGCAATCGATGAAGGTGTTGATGTCGGGATCACCGTAGACAGGCTGGGGACACCCATCCCACAGGGCTCAGCGCCCGACATCGGAGCTTTCGAGCACAGGTGACTACCAAAGCGTGACCAAGGAATCGGAGCCGGTCATTGAGAAGCGTCCGGTCCGGTTGTCTGTTAAGACGCTGAACCAAGAGATCGTTGTTTGCTAAAGGATTTATTCGGGCAGAATGACTGTGCCCAGGTCACTGTCTCCCACGAAAAACGGCTGGGTATAGGTGGTTCCGTATGGTCCCTCCAGTTCTATCCGGAGATAACCGTTGTAACCGCGCACGTAGATTACATATTCGTCGCTCAGAATTGTTTCGCCTCCGGAAATCCAGCGAACATCGGTCGCTCCATCGGCTTCTATGGCGATGAAACCTTCATTTTGGTTTGCCTCGATGTGAATTATCTCAGGTGCCGGGTCGCCCCGAGTGGGGGTGTATGAAAAATAAAACTCACCTTTGATCATCGCTGCTCGCACGTTTTCCTCGGTCAGTTCCGGAAGGAGCAAGGTCTGGTGATTTCTTCCGATGTGGGACAATCCGTGCGAGTCGTCGTTGGAAAAACCCCACACCGGTCTTTCGGGCATCATTTCGGCCAAAACCTCGTCCCACAATTCCCTGTCGTTAGGATAGCGATCTCCTTGGTTGTATACTTCCATTCCTACGAGGAAATCATAGGTTTCATAAATGTCGACGTACCACGCCGTGTCAAAGCTGTATCTTCCCGGATGAAACAGGACGGCAAGCCCGTCCCGGTCTGCCACGGCCTGCAGACTATCATGCAAATCTGTGAATTCGCCGTTGTAATCATTGAAATAACTTCCCATGTGGTGATGCCTGGAAGGTTCATTTCCCTGGACCGCTATCATTCCGAGGTCCTCCGGGTCTTTTCCGAAGTCTTGCCAACTCCACGTGACCCTGTTGTGGTCGGTAATCGCCAGAATGTCGTAGCCCATAGAATGATACTCATCTATGACATCCGCGGGCGACATGTTTCCGTCGCTTTCAGTTGTATGGGTGTGAAAGTTGGCCTTGTGACGTCCAAAAACATCCCAATCCACGTCCGCGTACGGGTTGAATATTTCGACCGGTGTAAGAAAGTTTACGGTGACTTCCGCTGAATCGGTCCGCTCCCATATATCCGTAACCACGGCTTCCAGATGGTATGACCCATCGGACACTTCGGAAGTGTCCCATTCCCATACAAAAGGCGCATTGTCCCACGAAGCTTTCATTTCCCCATCAATGTACAAAACCACGGTTTCCAACCCCGCCGGTGCTTCCACGTTGAGAATCACTTCAACGGGTCCGTACACGGTTTCCCCGTCGGAAGGCTTGATGAACTGAATTTCCGGCGGACCGCCGGCCGGGAAGGATTGCTCTCCACACTCGATAACAAGGGTTCCGTCTTCTCGTTCAACCAGATAGCATGGTTCGCCATCCAGATCTTCAATGCTTCCGTCGATTACAACCGATACTTCACCACAGGTTATCGTGAATGTTCCGTCTTCGTTGTCCGTGAGGGTGCACGGTTCAGGTACTGTTGCATCATCGATAGATGCATCACTGACCGACAAGTCGCTGCTTTTGCTGCAGGCAAATGTTGCAACAAAACCCAGCGAAACGACAAAGTAGAGCGATTTTTTTAAGAGCAAGGTAGAAAAAGTCATTCCGTATCCTCCTTGTAACGACCTGCAACGAATCTTTCAGTTCATCTCGCATAATGTGTGGATATTTTATGACGAATTTCAATTTTTTGCCAAAGAATTTCAGTAAAAAGCAGGAACAACTTTGTATCGCTTCATATACCGTTGCAGTCAATCACCATTTTATGCCATGGACCCGTTTCTTGTTAAAAAAAAATTGAAAAAAATGGTAGAAGAAATAAAAACCACATCCGTATTTATTGAAGTTGCGGTCGCGTAATCATGATTGTGTCGCAACAGTTGCAATATGGATTTCTTTGAAAGGAGTTAGTAACATGACCGGAACCAAATTGCGAATCTTAATCGTTGCAATGCTTGTTTCTTTTGCTCCTGCCTGTGATTCTTCTTCTGAAAATGAAAAGGATACTGGTCCGTTGCTTGTGCCCGAACAATACCCCACAATAGGAGACGCGGTCGACGCTGCGGAAGATGGAGACGTGATTGTGGTGTCTCCCGGAACTTATTCGGAAACGGTTGATTTCGACGGCAAGGCCGTGACAATCAGGTCCACCGATCCGGACGACCCCGATGTGGTGGCGTCCACCATCATCGACGGAGACGGAGGGCCGTGCGTGGTGACATTCCAGTTCGGAGAAGGACGGGACACCGTTCTTGAAGGTGTGACAGTGACCGGGGGAACGGGTGGCAACACGATGACCCACGGAGGCGGAGTGTGCGTGTGGAACAACTCGGGGCCGGTTGTCAGAAAAAACCTTATAACCGGAAACGACGCGTACGTGGGGGGCGGCGTGATAGTCGTGGATTCATGGCCGCTTATCGAAGAAAACAGAATAGTGGAAAATGTAGCGGAAAGCCGCGGTTCAGGGATCTTCGTGTCTTCGGGTTCGGATGTGACCATTCTGGATAACTTGATAATGAACAATATCGAGGGATCCGGAGCGATTCATGCGCGCGACGACGATACTACGGCCATAATCGAGGGAAACACGATTGCAGACAATGAAACCGATTACGGCGTGGGCGGAATCGAAATCGCTTATGGCGCTTCCGCTGAGATCCTGGACAACGGAATAACAGGCAACATGGGCAGCGGCGACGGCAGTGCAGGCGGAATCACCGTGCGCAGGGCCTTTGCTTCAATATTGAACAATGACATCATCGCGAACGAAAAAGACGGCGGCGTCGGCGGCGCGGGCATAACAGTCGTGGGACACCATTCACAGGACGCGTGGGCGGAGATTGAATCCAACCTTATTTTTGGTAACATAAACTTCTCGAGTTCCGGGGGTGCCATCAGTGTAACCTACAATTCCTCCGCGTTCATCTTCGACAACATCATCGAAGAAAACGAGGCCACCGCATGGGGGGGAGGCATCTTTGTATACAGCCTCCGTGAAGACCAGGAGGGAAATCCGCACTTCGTGGAGATCCACGCGAACGAAATCATTGATAACATCATAACGGGTATCGATAGCGGCGGCGGCATAGCCGTACGAGGAGGCGCTGATGTGAAAATCACTGAAAACCTCATCTCGTCCAATGTGGCGAGTGAACCCGGCGCATCCGGAAGCCGGAACGGAGGAGGCATATCGGTTCAGCTTGCCCACGCTGTCGCTACAATTTACGATAACATCATTGAAAACAACTACGCCGGAAGCCGGGGCGGTGGTGTATACATAGGCCAAGACTCCACGGTCTTGGGACCGCTCGGCGAATCATGGGAACGTCTGAACAGCCCGCCTTCCGAACCCTTTAACACTTACTCGGGAAACATGCATGAAGACACCTGCGGTCATGATGTGTTTTTCCAAGAGAACCAGTGTGATTGACAATTCAAGCCTAAAACGCTGCCTGGAATACCACTGTATTTCCTGCCGAACCCTGCAGCTGAAACCTTGAGAGCGAAAATGGAAAAAGGTCGTAGGGCCAAAAAAGCCGCACCATACGTTGACTGATCTTCAGTAGCGCCTTAATCTAAAATAAAGTTGAGACCTGTTTTGATCACTATTGATACTGAGAGCATCGATGGTTGGAAAACGTTGGTTCGTTGGCAATGGTTTCAGGTGAAAGTGATTGAATTATGCCAAAGAGTCGGGATCATTGGTCTTAAGGATGGATTGAGAACCAAGAAGGCAAAGCGGGCAAAGGATGACGAAGGTGGTAAAGAAGAGGGAATGTTCGCCGGAAATTGACGTCCGCGTTTTGTTTTGGATGGCGGTGCCGGTGATCTGTATTCTTTTGGTGCACGGTACGACCACGGGTTGCACGACGAAATTTTCATCGGGTAAAGACAAGAACATATGCGGCGACGGGGTGATGACGGGAGACGAGGAATGTGACGGTGATGACTTCGGAGGCAAGACATGCGCGGATTGGACCGGTAAAGAATACGGAAGGCTTCTCTGCTCGGATGATTGCAGAGTAGACACTTCCATGTGCAGGGCCGCCCCGGAATGTACCCCCGGCGAAACGAGTGAATGTGACAACTGTGGAATAAGAGAGTGTGACGATGCAGGTTTCTGGGGAGACTGCATCTGTGAGGATGCTGTAATCAACCTTTCGAAAAACCCCGCTGATGTGGCTTCCATAAGCAGGCCGACGGGCTGGTCCGGAGATCCGGATTGTGACACAACTTGCACGAAGGCTGTTTGGACAAAGGAGCTGGGTGCTGGTGAGTCCGTGCTGCTTACCGCGACGAGAGATGTTTCCTGGTTCATCACGGGGATGGACACTTCGTGTTCCGTTGGGAACATTTGCGCATTTTCGCTCAACCCTGAAGAGACAGTTGATGTGGAAGTCGTTGCGGTGAGCCGAATAGAGTTCAATAAGGCCGGCGCGAATGTCGGAACTTTTCCCCCGCCCGCTGGTTTTGATGGGCCTACTTGTGGAACGGCATGCTCACAGACAACGTGGATCGGCGGCATTACCGTCCCCACAACACTGGCACTCGAGGTGACCGACCGTCCCGAGGTCTATTGGGAGGTCAGCGGCGCATCCCATTCGTGCGGGCTGGGAAACACCTGCGAATTGACCATGGATCCCGGATCCACGGCACACGTTCTCGTAACGACACCCAACTGCAGCATTGTAAGTCGGAAGTACTGCAGCACATTGGGTGAAAACGTTTATTTGACTCCTCTCGACTCGACAGTAGAGGGGCTTTACTACCCGAGGGAAACTACAGCTTACATCTATGATCGAATAATACACGCAGAAGACATCAACGCAACATGGGCTGGTTTCAATGATCCGACGTGGGCGGATGCCTACGACGAGGATGGCTCGGTAAACACGGATTGGCTTTTAGGCAATGGGACGTTTCCAGGCGCAAGGGCTTGCCGCGAGCAGTTGGGCCCGGAATGGTATTTGCCGTCCATGGTGGAGCTGAATTGGTTTTTCAGCCACAGGTCCGCGTTCGATCTTGCACCGTACGGTTCAACGGCGCGCTATAACTCTTCAAATCAAGATGAGAGTACGTCTTTTTTCGTCCGGCAGATTAGGGCGGAGGACGGTATGACGAGCGCGTGGTATAAGTCACATATGAATCGTCATCGTTGTATAAGACAATTTCCGGATGTCGGCTTTCGAGCTTCTAAAAATCAGCTGTAAAACAAGCACACCCCTTTGGGTTCAGGCGCAGATCTCCTTCAGAAGCACCGGGTCGTCGTTTAAGGACTTGTAGAGTTTGTGCCTGAATTTTCCTTTTCGCGTCACGAGTGAAGACGCCAGCTTGTCTATAGCTATAACCGAAAGAACCGTCTGTATAAACCCTTCTATCAGGTCGTCGACTCCGATTCCGAGCGAATTGAAATCCTTGCGATCCATGAGAAGCAGTCGATCGCTTTCGGTGAGCCAGGATCCGTCCGGCTGTTTTACCGAGAGGTTGGTCCCCAGCATCGACCAGGAGTCCGCGTTTTTTTCGAGCGAGTCGACAAGTGGTTTGCGGCTTCTTCTGGCATATGTAGAAACCGGCCGGAAACCGTCTTTGCCCCATCTTACCATCATCCTTATGTCGGCCACGTATATTTCATGTTTCCTGTTGGGCATTGTGCCCACGTGGAAGTACTGCCCCGTGGCCGCGCGCGAGCTCCAGTTGGCGTTTCCGATGAGGCTTTGGACAATGAACTGATGATATTCGATCTCTTGTTGATTGAAGGCTTCCAGTTCATGGGGGCTGGTAATCGTGTAGACACCCTGGCCGGCGTTGGTGTATGGGATCTTTATGACACCGTGATTTCCCAGGCTTCTCAACCAGAGGGGGATTTCGTTTCGATGAACATCTCTAATGGTAAAAGGCGTTCGAATGTTCAAACCTGTTCCCGAGAGTTCGGCGTTGTATAGTTCGTAGGCTTTCGCAGCCACCAGCTTGTTTCTTCCACCGGCTAAACAAGTCAAGACGGGGTTGAAAACCAGGGTCTTGGTCAAGGGCGGGATTCGAGACCAGGGTTTTTGCGTCAAGTACCGGTGGGTCGCGCGGATAGGTATCCATTGATCCTTTTCGTTTCTGACTTCCATGACCCCGTCGATGAAACGCACGGGAGGGTCCGGATCATCAACGTAAAACTCCACCATGTAAACGGGTTCCTGCATTGCATCGGCCATGGCTGCGGCATAACCACTGTTTTCCATGTGGTTTTTGTCGAACACAACAGCGAGTCCGCCTTCGGGAAGACGCCGGTTTTTTACGACCGTCTTGAACGAATTCTCCATCAAATCATGGTAGCCGCCCTGGTCCTGGGCTTCGTTGAAAAGCGGCATTGATTTTTGGCCGGAAGGGCAGGAGTTGGTCTCGATGACCACCATCTGTCTTCTTCCCCCGACAGTCGTCACGTTGAAGAGATCGGAGCCGGCCCAGAAAAAATAATTGGGCTGATAATTCAAGACTCGTTCAAGAATCGGAGGGATTACGTTCGGATTCAGATGGCAGTACCTGCTGATTATGCGTTTGCTGGTCATTCGCAGGAAATAGCTTACCATCGGGTGAAGGGATGCGTTCCGCACGCGATCGTAATAATGGTGGTCAAAGGAAAAATTTCCGGGTTCCACCAGGAGGGCATTGCGTTTCATGGCTTTTTTCTCCGTTTTTGTCCATGATTCGAGTTTTGCGGAAAACCGGGTAATGCTATCATGGAGCCTGTTTTGGTCAACACAGTGTTTCGGTTTTTTTGGCGAAAAGTTTGTCTGATCAAAGATGGGCGCCTGCCCATGAAGATTAGACCGCAGCGGAAGAGGTGAATGATTTGAAGCGCTACAAGATTTTTGAAAAAGATGAAGCCAAGAGAAAAACTCCCAAGCTCGGCGCTGTGCCGGTGGACACTTTGGAAGCGGGTAAGAGAACCGATCTTCTCGTGGAGTTGTGGCAGACTGCGACGTCCCAGATCGTGCACGTTCCGGTGATCGTGGCGCGAGGTTCCAGGCCGGGACCTGTGTTGGGCGTAACCGCTGCGGTGCATGGAAATGAATTGAACGGGGTAAGGATCATTCACAGTTTGTTGTGCGACCTGGACTTGGAAAAACTTTCGGGTGTTTTGCTTTGCGCTCCGGTCGTGAATGTGCCGGGATTCAATGCCGGTGTTAGAAGATTCATCGACGGGGTGGATTTGAACCACGCGTTTCCGGGCAAAAAGGACGGTAGACCTTGTGAACAGTACGCGAGGGCTTTTTTGAACATGTTTCTTCCCGCGTGTGATTACTTGATTGACATCCACACCGCAAGCCAGGGCAATATCAATTCGATGTATGTCCGCGCTGATCTCACGCTGGATACGGTGCGCCGGATTGCCGACTTGATGAACCCTGATATTATCCTTCATGCAAGGGGCGGTGACGGCACTCTCAGGCACGCAGCGCGCACCAGGAAGATCCCCGCCATTACAGTGGAAGCGGGAAACCCTTCCATGTTTCAAGGAAGGATGGTTTTTGACGGTCAGTCGGGGATCAGGAATATCATGGCTCATTTCGGGATGTACCCCGGAGATATCAGACGGACCCGCGAACCGGTGATCTGCCGGGATTCAAAGTGGTTGAGAACAAACAGCGGTGGAATCTTGGATACGAGGTTCGGTTTGAGGGATATGGTGATCAAGGGTCAGTTGCTTGCGAGGACGACCGATTTGTTCGGTTATTCCAGGATGGATTACACTGCTCCCAATGACGGGATAGTAATAGGCATGGCTACGAATCCGGTAGCTGTGCCGGGCGCACGTTTTTGTCACCTGGGTCTCGTAGGAAACCCGATACGGCCCGGCGGCGCTGTGGGCGAAAACGATTAGGTGAAAAGGAAAAGGTTGAGCGTGTATTGGCTATTGTCACATCTGAAGGATTCTCCCGGCAACAGGATGTTGCTTGATGCCGGACGCCGTAAAGGAGTTCCGATGGCTCTTGTGGATCCGGCCGCGGTTTCCATGGGGCTTTCCGGCAGGGACGTGATTTTATTCCGGATGACCGCTTCGGGAAAACCCGAAGAGGGAATGCCGGACGGTGTATATACAAGAATGGGGGGATCCGCGCCACGGGAAGCATTAAGGGTTTTGAGATTGCTGGAACTGGCGGGTGTTTTTTGCGTCAACGGATCCGCTTCCCTGGAGCTTGGACGAGACAAGGCGGCTTCGAGTGCATTGTTCGCTCGTAATCGCATCCCGCACCCGCGGTCGGCGTTTGTTTCTTCAGAAGGCGAAATGGAGTCCGCTGTCTCAGCGCTGCGGGGGCCGCCATGGGTGGTAAAGATTCCCGTGAGCGCAGGAGGAAGCGGAGTCTCGCTCGCCGAATCATGGAGATCTTTGAGGTCTGTGCGCGACATGCTCGCTGCGCTTGGGCACGGGATATTGATACAAGAGTTTGTTTCAGATGCAAAAGGAGCGGATACACGGGTTTTGGTTGTGGGAGGCGAAGTGATGGGCTCGATGCGGAGGCAGGGCAGGGCTGATGATTTTCGCTCAAACGTCCACAAGGGAGGGTCGTTTTCAGCGGTGAAAATTACCCGAGAGATGGAAGAGCTAGCGCTCAAAACCGCGGATGTCGTGGGTTTGAAGATAGTGGGTGTCGACATCGTAGAGGGACGGGAAGGACCCCTGGTCGTCGAGGTCAACGGTTCACCAGGATTTGAAGCTGTTTCGACAGCGGTGGGCCGGGACATGGCCGAGATAGCGCTGGACTTCTTTTTGAACGATCTGAAAAAAGAGAAAGGGGAGAGAGGCCGAGACAAGTCCGGAAGACCGAATGAACATGAAAAAACGGATGAATAGCGGGAGGGAAGAATATGATCGGATCTGGTCGAAAAGCGGGAAATGAACTATTCGGCGCAACCCGGCGCGCATTGAAATCGGGTGAAGCCAGGCTCGAGTTGGAGGGGAAAACGGTGCAGCTTCCGCTGGTCGAGGGTACGATGGGTGAGAAAGCGGTCGACATCAGGGAGTTAAGGGCTGAGACAGGCTATATCTGCCTGGATGAAGGCTTGGGCAACACGGGGACTTGTCTGAGCAGGATCACTTTTGTGGACGGCGAAAAGGGTATTTTGAGATACAGGGGCTATCCGGTGGAAATCCTCGCTGAAAGAGCGGATGTTGTGGATACTGCTTTGTTGCTTATTAATGGGGAGTTTCCATCGGAAATAGAAAAGGCGGACTTTTGCCTGAAGCTGAGAAAGCACGCACTGCTTCACGAGGGGCTCAGGCATCATTTTGAAGGGTTCCCGCCCGGCGCTCATCCTATGGCAATCCTTTCAGCCATGATCAACGCAACAAGCTGTTACAGAGAAGAGTTGCTTGAGCGCGACACTGAAGAGGACGTAATCGACAATGCTGCAATGCTGATAAGCAAGGTAAGGACAATCGCAGCTTTCGGCTACAAGAAATTCCGCGGAGAACCCGTGGTCTATCCCAACCCGGATTTGGATTACTGTGAAAACCTTCTTCACATGATGTTTTCGCTTCCATACGACGAGTATAAACCGCCGAAGGAAGCGGCGCGGGCATTGCATCTTTTCATGATGCTTCATGCGGATCACGAGCAGAACTGTTCGACCTCAACGGTTCGAATGGTGGGATCTTCCGGCGCCAACATGTTTGCTTCGATAGCAGCCGGGGTTTGTGCGTTGTGGGGGCGGTTGCACGGAGGCGCTAATACGGCGGTGATTCGAATGCTGCAAGATATCGCCGATGGTTCCGCGAGCGTGGAGTCGGTGGTCGAAAAGGCCAAGAAAGGAGAATCTCTTCTTTGGGGATTTGGGCACCGTGTTTACAAAAACCGTGATCCGAGGGTGAAGCTTTTGAAGAATGCGTGTGACAATCTTCTGCAATTGCCGGGTTCAAACGATCCATTGTTCGAGATAGCCAAGGAACTTGAAGAGAGGGCCGGGTCGGATTCTTTCTTCGTGGAGCGACGGTTGTATCCCAACCTGGATTTTTATTCGGGTATACTGCTAAGGGCCGTGGGAATACCGCTGGACATGTTCACCGTGATGTTTGCAATCGGCCGAATGCCGGGCTGGATCGCCAACTGGGTCGAGGTTTTGCGCGGCCGTTCAAAAATATATAGACCCCGCCAAGTTTACATCGGAGCGACGGAAAGAGGAATGGAATAGAAGCCCGGGAGCGGAGATAGCTGTATTTCGGATATCAAATATCAAAGCACCGCGAGTTCCCGGTTGGAAAGCCTTCGTCCGTATAGTTTGCGGGCCTCCACTTTTCTCTCCAAAGCTTTGATTACAACATCGGTGAAATTCACCGACGTGACTTTTTGAGAGTTGGCTAGACCTCCCGGGCTGAAAATGTTTATTTCGAGGATCTTGTCTCCCACTATATCCAGGCCCACGAAAAACATTCCATCGCGTTTCAGCTTTGGCCCTGCAATTCGAGCGACCTTGAGTGAAGAATCGTCTATGTCCGCGAATTCCACCGTTGCGCCGGCATGGATGTTGGAGCGCAGGTCGCCGCCTTTTCTGCATCGTCTGAAAGCTGCGTAACGCCCCTTGTGTTTGAGCGGTTCCCCGTTGAGCATGAGAAGCCTGATGTCGCCCTCTTCCGCTTCGGGGAGATATTCCTGGCACACCAGGTAACCTGATGAAGTAAGCGTGTCGACGATCTGGTTGATATTTGCCTTGTCGTCTTTACGCAGAAGAAAGACCCCCTGACCTCCCGAACCCTGTAGAGGTTTTACCACTGCGAGACCCGACTTCGCGACGAAAGCTTTAACGTCTTCTCGCTCCCTCGTGATGAGGGTTTTTGGTCTCACGGTTTCCGGGAACTCCTGCAGGTATATCTTGTTCAACCCCCGCGCCAAACCTTCCGGATCGTTTACTACGATGACCCCGCGGGCCACGAGAAGCCGGCCGAAGAAAATGCCTACATATTGTTTCCACGCCCTGGCCGCTGTTTCCGCTGCAGGGTTGTGACGCAGCATAACCAGGTCGAATTCGGACAGCGCGATTCTTTTACTTACTGCTTTTGCCGAAGCCAGGTCACCGGCGTATGAATCGGATGAACGATAATTGTCTTTCGGTGCGGAGAGCGAATCCGCGAGTATGTTGCCCGATTCATCGTACGACAAGTTCGCCGCTCCCGTGATCCATGTTTCATGGCCGAGATTGTGCGCTTTTTGCGCAAGCCGGATCGTGGCATGACCCGCTTTCCTGGTTTTCATGTCGTTTACAACAAAAGCGATTTTCATGGAAAAACTGCCTCAGCGATTGTGTTTGCCCGCCAGAATCCGCGAACGATGAATCGATACCGTGTTCAACGGGCGGATGTGTCCCTCATCTGCGTGGCCGGCCGATGCGAAAGAAATCCAGCCGGGAACTTTGTGAGCCGGTACTTCCATTAGTGCTGCTAGGTCCATTGTTCCGGCGAGTAAGGCGCCAGGGGAATGGGTGCATGAAAAACGGTCATGTTCCGCGGATAACGCGATCCATTCATTCATACCAGGGTCGAACCGATGCCAACCACAATCGGTTGCGCCCGGGATCTTTACGAGAGCGAGTAAAATGCCTCGCTCCGAAGGACCGGCCGTACTCCCCGTTTGTCCCAAAGGAGGGGGAACAGTGCTTTGTCCGGGTTCATCCAGCCATACATAGAGCACGTGCATGGGGTCTTTCTGTCCGCTTTCGGTTGCGGCATAAAGAACCCCTGCGTTGTTGATCGCCGCGTGGATGCCGAGATTCCCTGCTCTGACCACCTCGACCGCGGCCGGATCGAGCCGTCCTGAGTCCATTGTGAAATCGTAGGGTGTTGTGATCGCCCAGTCGTCGGTCCACGCTACCGTGAGAAGATTCCTGCGGCTTCTTATTCTGAAAAACGGCCTCAGGTCGACCCGATCACCTTCCACTTCGGGTGTTGTGACAACTGCTTCCGTCCACTCGTCGACCATTCCGTAGATTTCACTGGAGGCAACAGACCAGTAGAAGCCGGTGTCATGGCCTTCTCGATGCAAGCTGCCGTTTTCATCCCTCAGCCACATTATCAAGCGGATGAAGTCGTTGTCATAGCCGCCGTTTTGTGGCGCCGGGTGAAAGCGGTACCATGCGTGGAATGTGTATTGAACGCCCACCATGGGGTTTTTCAGTGACATCACGGATCTAAGATCCCTATTGATGTTTTCGGTTCGGCTTTCAATTTTTGCCGACCGTGCTCCGCTGTTAAAGGAATCAGCATCCATAGTGACGTCAACGTCCGCGGATGCGTCCAGGTAATAGCCGACAGGTTCGCCCAGCAGCCAGGTTTCAAAATCAAAGTTAAAACCGAATGTACATTCCGGGCCGTCGATGCATCCGGGATGAAAGCAATTGCCTCCGTCCTGCGTGGGCGGCGGAGGGGGGCCAAGGCCGCATATAGGCTCCACACAATAACCCCATGTCGGCTTACACTGTTGATCTGTTTGACCGTTTATGCTTACTACCTCAAGGCAGTCGTAATCCGTCGGGCAGTCGCTCTGGTTGTCACATGAGCGAGTGCAAAAACCTCCTTCGGTATCCAGGAATTCCACGCAAAAATCGATATCCCGACCGCACTGCGCGTCGGAAGTGCATGGATCTATGCATACCTGGCCGTCCGGATCCGTGTAACAGTCAGCGTTTCCCAGTCCGTCGGCCCAGCAAATACTCCCGTAATCCGAACAGTCGATGTCGATTGTTACGTGAACGCATTCGGGCGCTCCATGGATCATTTCGCAATTGGTGGAAGTATGGATGTGCAGGATGTCTTCCGTACAGTATTTGGTTTCTTCAGGGCTTTCGCATGGGGTTGTGACGGACGTGTAACTGCATACAGCGTAACCCGGGGTATCATCACAGCTTCCGATGTCTTCATAGGTGACTATTCCGCCTTCCGTGCAATGAGGCTGAGGCGGCGTATCGCATGGTCCGTGCTCTTCACATGTTTCCACGAAATCCACGCACTCGGCGTTTCCGCCAACCACAATTTCACAGATTTGATTCGCCGCAGTGCAGTCGGTTTCCGATTCTTCATAGATGCATATCACGCCGGCTTCAAACTCGACACACTCGCCTTGAGCAACGTAGTTCACCGCGGTGTTTTCCACGCACTCGGGCGCCGGAGGAGTGTCGCAGGGCTCAATGTCCGCGCA